>NZ_JBIUBX010000041.1:0-49662 GCF_044548445.1 Streptomyces sp. NPDC052016 | reverse complement strand
TCGCGGGCTTCGGTCCGGGGCAACGCGGAAGAACTCCGCGTCGCCGGCGCTGTAGGCGCGGCAGGTCGCGGGCTTCGGTCCGGGGCAACGCGGAAGAACTCCGCGTCGCCGGCGCTGTAGGCGCGGCAGGTCGCGGGCTTCGGTCCGGGGCAACGCGGAAGGAGTCCGCGCTGCCGGTGCGGGGGGCGCGTCCGTCGTTACCCGGAGGAGACCGCTCGTCGCTGTGGGGCGATGCCCGCCGGTACCGCACGTGCGCGTGCGGGGGTGCCTGTCCAGCACGTTCCCCGGCGGGACAGGAGGCGACGGAGCCACAGTTCGAGGGAGACGAGGTCGGCGAGGCCGTCCAGGGGAAGGGGCTCGCCCGCCGCGGCGCCTCGCAGGGCCTTGCGGACGACGCGGGCCTCGATCAGGCCCGCCTCCGCGAGGAGCGGGGCGTCGAAGAGGGACAGGAGGGGGTCCGCGGCCGTGCGCAGGCCCGCGCGGGCCGCGGCGGTGGTGGAGGCGAGGGAGGGGGCGCCCCAGCCGGGCGGCAGATCGGCCACCCCGGAGCCTTTGAGGACGGTACGCAGGATCGCGGCACGCGCCCCCGGTTGCACGCGCAGGGTCTCGGGGAGCGCACGGCAGGCGCGGACGACCTGGTTGTCGAGGAAGGGCGCGTGCAGGCGCTGGGAGCGGATCTCGGCGGCCTGTTCCAGGACGCGCAGGTCCGCGGCGTGGCGGGCCAGGGCGGCACGCGCGCGATAGTCGCCGGGACGCTGTCCGGGGCCCACGCCGGCGCGATGGGCCGTCCCCTGCAGGCGAACCGATACTTCGGCCAGTGCCTCGCCGGTCAGCCACCGCGCGGCCGGACCGGGCCCGCCCCACACGAGGGCCGCCAGGGAGGCCCCTACGGCGCCCGCCGCGCCCGCGGGGTCGTCGAAGCGGCGGTGCAGGAGCCGTTCGGCGAGGCCTTCCACCCCGGCCCGGTACGGCGTCCGGGCCAGCCGGCGGGCCGCGCCGTACACGCGCGCGGGGACGAGCACGGAGCCGTCCGCCTTCGTCAGGGCGGCGACGGGCCGGACGAGGTGGCGTCTCTTGCGGTCCATCAGCAGGTCCGCCAGGCGCGCCGGATGCGCGTCGAGGACCTGGCGGGCGCCGTAGCCGGTGAAGTGGTCCGCGCTGCCCGCGGCGAGTCGGGCGCGGTGGCGGGCGGCCGTCACCAGGCTGGGGCCGGGCTCGTCGGTCAGGGGGCCGTCCAGGTCGGCGTAGGGCAGGGTCTCCTCGCCGCCGGCCACGACGACGTGGTGCAGGCGCGGGTTGGCCGCGAGGGTGCCGGCCCGCTCCAGTTCCGCCTCGTGGCCGCCGACGGCCAGGTCGTTGAAGGTGACGGCCAGCAGGCGCTCGCCGGCGCCGGTGCCGTGGCCCAGGATCGTGCCGGGCATGCCCGGCAGGCCGGCCGCCAGCAGTGCCAGCGTCCCGGAGGCGGGGCCGCCGGACAGGTCGGCGCCGATGCCCGGGACCGGCATGCCGCGCGCGGCACGCCGTTCGGCGGGCCCCATGCCGGGCACGGGACCGGGGTCGATGTCGGGGACGTGCCGCGGCGCGGACAGACGCGCGCGTACCGCCTCGACGAGGGCGTCGCGCACGGCGTCGACCGCGCTGTCGGGGTCGGCCGGGGGCGCCGCCACGGCGAGGGAGGCGACCGGCTCGTACCCGGCGATCTCGCGTGCCCCGGCGCGCAGGATGAGCGCATGCCCCGGCGGAATGCGCCGCACGCCGTCGTACGGCGTGGAGTCGTGCACGGCGGCCGGTACGTCGGGGGCGGCGAGCAGGGCCGCCAGGTGGCCGAAGTCGAGGTTGGCCTCGATGAGGTCGGCCAGCGGCAGCGCGGCCGTCGCGTACGCCGTGCCGCCCGCCCAGGGGGTGTAGAACACCGGGCGCGCCCCCGCCAGATCGCCGCAGACGGTGATGCGCCGGCCGACCTGGACGATCGCGGTGTAGCTGCCCGGCCAGGCGGTCAGATGCCGAAGTGCCCCACCGCGCGCGGCGAACAGCCCCACGCGCAGCTGCTCGTCGGTCGCCCCGCAGGTGCCGAGCACGGCGATCCGGGTCTGGGCGTCGGCCCGCACCACCCGTACCTCGTCGGGCCGCCAGTCGCCGACCGCCCACAGTGGGTCCGGGTCGCCCCACAGGAGTTGGGAACCCACCGGGTGCAGCGTCTCGCCGTCGTACCCGATGCGTCCGCCGTCCTCGCCGGCGTACGTGCCGGGGCCGCCGTGGCTCCCCGCTCCGGCGGCGCCGGGGCCGGTGGCTCCCGCGGCGGTGCTGCTCCATCCCACCAACCACCGCATCGACGCCTCCACAGGCTGTGGACGAACAGTGCACCGTACGAACGGTTCACATGCTGCCACGAAGAACGCGTCGCAGAAGGGAGGTGACGCCGCTTGAGATCCCCGGAGTGCGCCCCCCGAACGCCCCCGCGCCGACCTGCGGGACGGTGCGCGCGCACGCGCGTGGGGCGTCGGCTCCCGCGCGCACCCCCGCGTGTGCGACGCGAATGCGCCCCCGATACGCTCCCCCAAAACGCCCTGCGCGCCCTCGATTTCCATGGCGGGAAGCGGAATCGCCGACGGATCCCAGGGATGATTTTCAGCCAAATCCCACGCGCGCGAGGGTCGTTGCGACGGACCCGCACACGCTCCGTACACGATCGGCGCCTCGACCGGCGCGCCGGTCCGGGAGGCGGGAAACGCCCCCCGGACCGTTCCGCCGCCCGCGGGGATGGTGGCGGCGGTGTCCCCCAGCCCACTGGATCCAGTACAGCGGGCCGACCCACGCACCACCCATGGAAACGCTCCCCCGATGGCCGGAGAAGAGCGCACGGACGGGCGCACGGCCACACAGCGGGAGCACGTCGCAACAGTCCGTACCGGCGCCCGCGCTTCCGTACGGACCACAATCCCGCCAACCGGAAGAATGCCCCTTAACGCTTGGGATGCGGCGAACTACGCTGGGTTTACGAATGCCGCGTGGTTATGCCAGCGCGGCAGCCGTCTGTGTCGAGGGGTGGCGCAATGTCCAGGGAGCAACGCGGGCCGAACGAAAAGCTCGGCGCCGTTCTCGCCCTCGCGGGAATCAGCAACGCGGGACTCGCGCGACGCGTCAACGACCTTGGCGCGCAACGCGGTCTGACTCTTCGCTACGACAAGACGTCCGTGGCGCGCTGGGTGTCGAAGGGCATGGTGCCGCAGGGCGCCGCACCGCACCTCATCGCGGCCGCGATCGGCCAGAAGCTCGGTCGCCCGGTGCCGCTCCACGAGATCGGTCTGGCGGACGCCGACCCCGCGCCCGAAGTGGGCCTCGCCTTCCCCAGAGATGTCGCCCAGGCCGTGCGCTCGGCGACGGAGCTGTACCGGCTCGACCTCGCGGGCCGCAGGGCCGGCTCGGGCGGCATCTGGCAGTCGCTGGCCGGTTCGTTCGCAGTAAGCGCCTACGCAACGCCCGCCTCGCGGTGGCTGATAACCCCGGCCGACAGTTCGGTGGCGCGTGAAGCGCACTCCCTGGAGGGCCCCGGCGCACCGCTCAAAGTCGGCCACAGCGATGTGCAGAAGCTGCGGGAGGCCGCCGAGGACGCCAGGCGCTGGGACTCCAAGTACGGGGGCGGCGACTGGCGTTCGTCCATGGTGCCGGAGTGCCTGCGGGTGGAGGCGGCGCCGCTGCTGCTCGGCTCGTACTCCGACGAGGTCGGCCGGGCCCTCTTCGGGGCGAGCGCCGAACTGACGCGCCTGGCCGGGTGGATGGCGTTCGACACCGGGCAGCAGGAGGCCGCGCAGCGCTACTACATCCAGGCACTGCGCCTGGCGCGGGCTGCGGCGGACGTCCCGCTCGGTGGCTACGTCCTGGCGTCGATGTCCCTGCAGGCGACGTACCGCGGCTTCGGCGACGAGGGCGTCGACCTCGCGCAGGCCGCCCTGGAACGCAACCGGGGCCTCGCCACGGCCCGCACGATGAGCTTTTTCCGCCTGGTCGAGGCGCGCGCCCACGCGCGCGCGGGTGACGCGCAGGCCGCCGGCGCGGCCCTCAAGGCCGCCGAGAGCTGGCTGGAGCGGGCCCGCGACGGGGACAACGACCCCTCGTGGCTCGGCTTCTACTCCTACGACCGCTTCGCCGCCGACGCCGCCGAGTGCTACCGCGACCTGAAGGCGCCACGCCAGGTGCGCCGCTTCACGGAGCAGGCGCTGTCGAAGCCGACGGAGGAGTTCGTGCGCTCGCACGGACTCAGGCTCGTCGTCTCGGCGGTGGCCGAGCTGGAGTCGGGGAACCTCGACGCCGCGTGCGAGCAGGGGGTGCGTGCGGTGGAGGTGGCCGGCCGCATCTCCTCGGCCCGCACCACCGAGTACGTCAAGGACCTCCTGCACCGGCTGGAGCCGTACGGCGACGAGCCCCGCGTGGTCGAGCTGCGCGAGCGGGCACGGCCGCTGCTGATGACTCCCGCGTAGCGCTCCGCCGGGGGGCGGGTTCGGATGCGTGTGCCTGGTTCCGCCGCCTTGGGGTGCGCGCCGCGTGTGGCTGGTCGCGCAGTTCCCCGCGCCCCTGACGGCGCTGCGGTCCCCCGTGTTCAAGCAGGTCCACCGGCGCCTGGCGGGGCGGGGCGCTGTCCCGCGTTTGAAGTGGCTGTCAGTGGCACAGTGCACTATCGGAGGCGGAGGTGGTGCGGGTGGTGGCGTACGACTGTGACGTGCTGGTGATCGGCGGAGGGATCGTCGGCCTGTCGACGGCGCACGCGATCACCCGTGCCGCACCGGGCACACGGGTGACGGTGCTGGAGAAGGAGCCGGGACCCGCCCGGCACCAGACGGGACGCAACAGCGGCGTCATCCACAGCGGCATCTACTACCGCCCCGGCTCGCTCAAGGCGCGCTACGCGGTCCGGGGCGCCGCCGAGATGATCAAGTTCTGCGCGGAGTACGGCATCCCGCACGCCGTCACCGGCAAGCTGATCGTCGCCACGGACCGCTCCGAGCTGCCCCGCCTGCACGCGCTCGTCCAGCGCGGCCGGGAGAACGGCATTCCGGTCCGGGAACTGGGCCCCGCCCAGATCGCGGAGTACGAGCCGGAGGTCCGCGGCCTCGCCGCGATCCACGTCCGCACGACCGGCATCTGCGACTTCGCCGCGGTCGCCCGGCAACTGGGCGAGGCATCCGGCGCGGAGATCCGCTACGGCGCACAGGTCGTCCGGATCGACCGGCGCCCGGAGCGGGGCGTCGCCGTCCGCACCGCGCGCGGGGACGTCGTCCGCGGCCGCGTCCTGGTGAACTGCGCCGGCCTGTACTGCGACGAGATCGCCCGTCTGGCCGGCGACGAGCCCGAGGTCCGGATCGTCCCCTTCCGGGGCGAGTACTACGAGCTGGCGCGGCCCGAGCTGGTGCGCGGCCTGGTGTACCCCGTGCCCGACCCCGCCTTTCCCTTCCTCGGGGTGCACCTCACCCGCGGCATCGACGGAGGCGTCCACATCGGACCCAACGCGGTACCGGCGCTGGCCCGGGAGGGGTACGGCTGGGGAGTCGTGCGCCCCGGAGAGGCGGCGGCGACGGCTGCCTGGCCCGGAGTCTGGCACCTGGCCCGCCGGCACTGGCGCTACGGCGCCGGCGAGCTGCGCCGGTCGCTGTCCAGGGCCGCCTTCGTGGACGCGGTGCGCCGGCTGCTGCCGGCCGTCGAGGAGGGCGACCTGGTCCGGGCGGCCGCCGGGGTACGGGCCCAGGCGGTGCTGCGGGACGGCGGACTGGTCGACGACTTCCTGATACGGGAGGGCCCGCGGACGGTCCACGTCCTGAACGCGCCCTCCCCCGCGGCAACGGCCTCCCTGCCGATCGGCCGCGAGGTGGCGCGAAGGGCACTGGGTGCGCTGGGGGAGCTGGGGGAGTGATCCGGGCCCCGGGCAGCCTCTGCCCGTCCCCCGTACACGGCTCCGCCGCTCCCACCCCCGTCCCCGTCCCCGCCCCCGCCCCTCCTCCCGCGTACATGTCCTCACCCCTCCTCCCGCGTACATGTCCTCGCCCCTTCGTCCCCCCTTCATGGCTCCGCCCCCTGGGGGGCCCGTCAGAGGACACCGCCCCGGCGCCCGGAGCCGTCGCCCACCCACCACCGGAATCGAGCGGCAGCGGAGTGACCGTAGAGACCCACGCGCTTCGGATTGACCCTTCGGGGGCCGCCTCCCCCGTCCCGGCAGCAGACGCCAACCACCGGCCCCTCCCACGTAAAATCGACCCCACTGTGTCTGATTTCCTGAGCACCTCCGACTCCCGCCGACCCGCCTCCGGCGAGTCCCTTCGTCACACCCGCGCGAAGGGCGAGCCCCGGTTTCCCGACGGGCCCAAGGCCGACCCCGCCGGCTCGCACTTCGAGCGGCGGATCCGGAGTTTCCAGCCACGCCGCAGCCGGGTGACCGCGGGGCAGGCCGACGCGTTGCAGCGGCTGTGGTCGAAGTGGGGGCTGGACATCGACGGACACCCCGTCGACCTCACCGAGCTGTTCGGGAACGACCACCCCGTCGTCCTGGAGATCGGCTTCGGGATGGGTGAGGCCACCGCGCAGATGGCCGCCGCCGACCCCGGCACCAACATCCTCGCCGTCGACGTCCACACCCCCGGCCAGGGCAACCTCCTGAACCTCGCCGACCGATGGGGGACCCTCGGCTCGCACGGGGCCGGGAGCGGGGAACGCCTCACGAACATCCGCGTCGGCAACGGCGACGCGATCATCCTCCTGCGCGAGATGCTCGCCCCGGACTCCCTCGACGGCCTGCGCGTCTACTTCCCCGACCCCTGGCCCAAGAAGCGCCACCACAAGCGGCGCCTCATCCAGCCGGAGTTCCTCACCCTCGCCGCGACCCGTCTGAAGCCGGGCGCGCTGCTGCACTGCGCGACGGACTGGGAGCCGTACGCGGAGCAGATGCTGGAGGTGCTCACCGCGCACCCCGACTTCGCGAACACCCAGGCGGACGGCGGTTTCGCGCCCCGCCCGGCCTTCCGGCCGCTGACCCGTTTCGAGGGACAGGGCCTGGACAAGGGTCACGTGGTGAACGATCTGCTGTTCCGTCGCGTACAGCACGGCTGACCGACCGCCCCCCCCACACACTCCCCGCTGTCCCGCCCACCACCGTCCTCTCCCTCGTTAGGGTCGATGCCGTGGCCATCAGTTCCCCGTACCCACCGCACCCGCCGCATCCGCCACACCCGGACGGCGCCCCCGAGGGCGGTGCGCTGCGGCACGCGCACTGGTGGCAGCACAAGTGGGTGCGCTACGGCGCCCTGATCACCCTGCTCGCCCTCTCCGGTCTGGTCATTCTGGCCCTCGTCCGCGAACAGACCGGTACGGAGGGCTTCCTGGTCGGCCTGGGACTGGCCGTCCTCCCCGTCCCCCTCCTCGTCGCCGCCTTCCGATGGCTCGACCGGGTCGAGCCCGGCCCCTGGCGCAACCTGGTTTTCGCGTTCGCGTGGGGCGCGTGCGCGGCGGCGCTGATGGCGATCGTCGCCAACAGCTTCGCCACTCGATGGATAGCCACGGAGACCGCCGACCCCTCCAGCGCGGACACGCTCGGCGCGACCGTCATCGCCCCGATCGTCGAGGAGTCCGCCAAAGCGGCCGCCATCCTCCTCGTCTTCCTCTTCCGCAGGCGGGACTTCACCGGCCTGGTCGACGGCGTCGTCATAGCCGGGATCACCGCGACCGGCTTCGCGTTCACCGAGAACATCCTCTATCTCGGCAACGCCTTCGGCACCGACCAGCTCAGCGGCGACGGCGGCATCGCCTCGGTCACCGCCGCGACGTTCTTCGTACGCGTCATCATGTCGCCGTTCGCCCACCCCTTGTTCACGGTCCTGACCGGCATCGGCTTCGGCATCGCCGCCCTCGCCGGGGACAGGCAGCGTGTGCGCCGGGTCCTGCTCCCGCTGTCCGGACTGCTGCTCGCCATGGCGATGCACGCCCTCTGGAACGCCTCGGCGACCTTCGGCGAGTGGGGGTTCTTCGCGGTGTACGGGGCGTTCATGGTGCCGGCGTTCGCGGTGCTGACCTGGCTGGTGGTGTGGACGCGCCAACGTGAACTGGGCACCGTACGCGAGGAGCTCCCCGCCTACGCGGCGGCGGGCTGGCTCACCCCGGGGGAACCGTACGCCCTGGGCTCGATGCGGGCCCGGCGGCTGGCCCGCGACCACGCCCGTCGGTACCTGGGCAAGCCGGCCGCGCGCGAGGTGGCCCGGTACGAGGCGTACGCGACGTCCCTGGCGTTCCTGCGGCACCGGGGACGCCTCGGCCGGGCCGGCGCCGACTTCGTCGTACGGGAACGGGAGCTGCTGAACGAGCTGTGGCGCCGCAAGGACATCGCGCGCCCCGCGCTGGACCACGCGGCCCGTATGACGGCGCCCCCGGTGCCCCTGGCCATGCCGCCCTGGCCGATGTACGGGGTCCACGGGCACGGGCATCCGCCGGGGACGGCGCCCGGCCCGTACCCGCAGGCCCGGTACCCGCAACCCCCACCCCAGCTCCCGCACCCTCACCCGCACTTCCACCCCGGGTACTCCGGGTACGGCCCCTACCCCCCACCCCACGGGGCTCAGCGGAACCAGTGACGAGGGCCGCCCCCGCCGGACATCGGTCCGCCATCGGGAGACCCTCGGCGCGCCTCTCGGCGGTCCGTTACGCGGACGCCTCCGTCAGACGCCCGATCTCGCCCTCCGTCAGTTCCAGCCCGGCCACGCCCAGCAGCGCCGGCAGCTGCTCCACGGTCCGTGCGGAGGCGATCGGCGCGACCACCGTCGGCTGAGCGGCGAGCCACGCCAGTGCCACGGTGGCGATCTCGCTGTCGTGGGCCCGGGCGATCTCGTCGAGGGCGGCGAGGACCTTCCGCCCCCGCTCGGTCTGCAGGTGCTTTCCGGCCCCCTGGGCCCGCGCGCTGTCCACCGTCGCACCGGGCCGGTACTTGCCGGTGAGGAAGCCGGCGGCCAGCGCGAAGTAGGGCACGGCGGCGAGGCCGGTGGCGGCGACCAGGTCCCGCAGCTCGCCCTCGTACGTGTCGCGTGAGACGAGGTTGTAGTGCGGCTGGAGGGCGACGTACCGGGCGAGGCCCTCGCGGTCGGAGAACTCCAGGGAGGCCCGCAGGCGTTCGGCGGAGATGTTGGAGGCGGCGATGTGCCGCACCTTGCCCGCCTTCACCAACGCGTCGAGCGCGCCGACGATCTCCTCGACGGGCACCTCGGGCTTGTCGAAGTGGGTGTAGTAGAGGTCGATGCGGTCGGTGCCCAGGCGGCGCAGCGAGGCGTCGGCGGCGGCCTTGATGTTGGCGGCGGTCAGGCCCTGGAAGTCGGGGTGCTGGCTCACCTTCGTCGCGATCACGACGTCGTCGCGGTTGCCGCGGGCCCTGAGCCAGTTGCCGATGAGGGTCTCGGACTCACCGCCGCTGTTGCCGTCGACCCACGCCGAGTAGGAGTCGGCGGTGTCGACGAAGTTGCCGCCGGCGGCCGTGTAGGCGTCGAGCACGGCGAAGGTGGCCGCCTCGTCGGCGGTCCAGCCGAAGACGTTGCCGCCGAGGGCGAGCGGGAAGACCTCGAGGTCCGAGGAGCCGAGCTTGCGCAGAGAAGTCATGCTCCGATTCAACGCCGTGGCCGGAGGCACGCATTCCGCGCCTCCGGCCAAGGGTTCCGCAAACATCCGGGAAACCACCTCACCGGCCCCCGGAATACTCAGGAGGTACGGGACCTCAGAGGCTCAGCCCCTTGTCCCGCAGCCAGGCGGCCGGGTCGATGCCCGAGCTGCTGCCGCCGGGGTGGACCTCGAGGTGGAGGTGGGCGCCGGTGACGTTGCCGGTGGCGCCGACGCGGCCGATGACGTCACCGGTGGCGACCTTCTGGCCGACGCTGACGCTGATGGAGGACTGGTGGGCGTACCAGATCTCGGTGCCGTCGTCGAGGGTGAGCACGGTCTTGTACCCGTACGACCCGTCCCAGCCGGCCGAGGTGATGGTGCCGCTGTGCACGGCCTTGAGCAGGGTGCCGGTGGGGGCGGCGAAGTCGAGGCCGGTGTGGTACCCGGAGGACCAGTAGGCGCCGGCCTGACCGAACGTCGAGGTGATGGTGTACGAGGAGGTCGGCAGCGTGTACTGCTTGGCGAGCTCGGCCAGCCGCTCGGCCTCGGCCTTCTTCGCGGCCTCCTCGGCGGCCTTCTTCTTCGCGGCGGCGGCCTTGGCCTCCGCCTCCTTCTGGGCCTTGGCGGCCGCTTCCGCCTCCGCCTTGGCCGCGGCGGCCTCGGCGGCGGCCTGGGCCTTGGTCTCGAGCTGCGTCTGCTGCGACTCGGCCTGCGCCATGATCCGGCTGCGCAGCGCCTCGCCGGCGTCGGCCGCGCTCTCGGCGCTGTCGTCGGCGGCGAGGGTGCTGCCGAAGGCGCTGAGGGCGGGCGCGGGCTCCTCGGCGGGGGTGTCGTCGTCCGAGATCAGGGAACCCACGTTGGGGAGGTCCGGCATGGAGATGGAGACAGGCGGCTTGCCGGTGTTGGCGCTGGCCATGCCGCCCGCGCCGACGGCGGCTATGACGCCGACGCCCAGGACGGTGGAGCTGCGGGCGAGTCCGCCGCGCTGCTTGGCGACGCGGTGCCGGCCGCGTACCGGGCGAATGGACTCCGCGGTGGGGTTCCACTCCTCCCAGGGGCCCTCGTCGGTGCGGTAGCCGCCATAACCGAAGGTCTGGCTGGGCGCGCTGGGGGCTTCTGGGGCAGGCCGGTTGGACGCCACGCGGGCGTACTCCTTTCCTTCCGTCGCCTACCGGGTTAGCTGACGGGTTCGGAGCGGGAAGGTCTCCTACGCGCGTAAATCCGGCCGTGTTTCCACGGCGGCTTCCGCGTGATTCACCCCAAGGTGGTGGTTCCCCGGTTCCCTTACGGGATTCGGCGCGTGCGCACGGAGCCGCCTCTTGTGACGGCTGGGACGACCGCGCTGCGTTATCGAACGTTAATAGACCCGGGGGTTGGATTCCAAGCTGTTCCACTTGATCAACAACATTTCTGGCCTGGACTTTCGCCCCAGGAGCGGTGAAAACCGGGCGAGTTGACCACGCCTCGCGGTCGCTACAGGAGTCGCAGCGTTTTTGATGGTGACTCAGTTGTTATGCACAGGGCGCTCAGCCGATCACGGTGCGCGAGAAAGCCGTCAGGGACGTCACGGAGAAACCACCGAGGGCCGGAACCCTGTGATCGGGTTCCGGCCCTCGGCCTTGAGTAGCGGGGACAGGATTTGAACCTGCGACCTCTGGGTTATGAGCCCAGCGAGCTACCGAGCTGCTCCACCCCGCGTCGGTATGACACCAGTGTACGCCATCCGCCGGACACGAAGCGCACACCTTTGTTCAGCGGCGCCCGGGAGCCGGGGCGGGGTGGTTCACGGCGGCCGATCGCGCGGTTCCCCCGCGCCCCCCGGCGGGGAAACCCTGAGCCCGCTCAAGGGCCCCCCGCGGGAAAGCCCTGACCCCACTCACAGGGCCCGCGGGAAAGCCCAGACCCCGCTCACAGGAGATGCCGGTTCGGGGCCGCCGCCCGCTCCTCGTACTCCGGGAGGACGAGGACGTCCACGCCCGCGGCCGTCAGCAGACCGGTTCCGTCGGCGTCGGTCACGAAGGTGTTCGGCTCGCGCCAGGCGGTCACCACCCTGCGGACCCCGGCGTCGAGGACGAGCCGGGCGCAGGGGGTCGGGCGGGAGGAACGGCGGGTGCAGGGTTCGAGGCTGGTGTAGACGGTGGCCATGGGCAGCCGGGGGTCGGCGGGGTCGATCTTCGCGAGGGCCGCCTCCTCGGCGTGGACGACGGGGTCGCCGGCCTCCCGCGAGTGGCCGCGCGCCAGTTCCGTCCCGTCCGCGGCCACCACCACCGCGCCCACGCTGAACGCGGTCCGCGACGGCGGGCAGTCGGCCGCCAGCTCGCACGCGAGGGCCAGCCAGCGCCGGTCGGCGGCGGCCAGGAGCGGGCCGGCGCCGGGCGCGGTGGGCTCGTAGCGCATCAGGACGACGTCCTCGATGGGCCGCGTCTCGACGAGCCGCAGCCGGCCGCCCTGGTAGCCGCCGGGCCCGAAGAGCCGGGGCGCGTCCGGGTCGCCCACGAACAAAGGGGCCAGGGCGAGCTGGAGTTCGTCGGCGAGGCCTTCCTGGAGGAGCTGGGTGTGGACGGTTCCGCCACCCTCGACCATGAGCCGCCGCACGCCCCGGACGTCGTGGAGGTGCTCCAGGAGCCGCCGCCAGTCGAGGCCGGGGCCGAGCGGGACGACATCGGCGGCGAGGCCGAGCGACCGGGCGCGCTCGGCGCCCTGGTCGGTCGTGTACACGACCTTCTCGCCGCCCGTGTGCCAGAAGTTCGCCGCCGGGTCCAGCTCGCCGGACCCGCTGACCGTGACCTTGAGGGGATACTCCGGCTTCCCCGCCGCCCGGCGCGCGGCCCGGCGCTCGGGCGAGTTGACCAGGAGGCGGGGGTTGTCGGCGCGGATGGTGCGGGCGCCGACGAGGATCGCGTCGACGGAGGCCCGCACCTCGTCGACCCGGTCGAAGTCGGCGGGGCCGGAGAGCAGCAGGCGGTCGGGTCCGGTGTCGTCGAGGTAGCCGTCGAGGGAGACGGCGGCGGACAGCAGGACGTACGGGTACGGCATCGGCGCGGTCTCTCCGGGCTCGGTCCGACAGGGGACTTGGTTCAAGTTTGAAACAAACCTACACTGGACGCATGACGACCCGCTGGCTCACCCCCGAGGAGCAGCGCGCCTGGCGCGCGTACGTCGCCGGATACCTCCTCCTGGAGGACGCGATCGACCGACAGCTCCAGCAGGAGGCCGGCATGCCTCACCTGTACTACTCCATCCTGGCCAACCTCTCCGAGACACCGGAGCGGCGGCTGCGCATGACCGACCTGGCCGAGCGGCTGAAGATCACCCGCAGCAGGCTGACCTACGCCGTGACCCGGCTGGAGAAGGACGGGCTGGTGCGGCGGGAGGACTGCCGCTGGGACAAGCGCGGGAGCGTCGCGGTGCTGACCGACGCGGGCCTGACGGTCCTGGAGAACACGGCACCCGGACATGTCGAGACGGTACGCGCCTTCCTCTTCGACCGGCTCACACCCGAACAGGTGGGTCAGCTCGAGGAGATCTTCACGCAGGTCGCGCGGGGACTCCAGGGAGACGGCGACGACGCCCCGCCGGGGGACCCCCCGTGGCGCAGGCGGTCGTCGCCCTGCTCCGGGACCGCATGAGCCGCACCGCACAGCATTGCTTCAAAGTTCAAGCATAGGGTAGGGTCTCGATCGTGGTCTGCTTCAAATCTGAAGCAGAACGCAGAAGGCGCCCCGCGCGCGGCCCCACCGGACCCGGAGAACCCGCATGCTCGACACCCCCGCCGCCACCCCGCGTGCCCGCGTCCGGGTACCGCTGCGCTTCCACGACGGCTACGCGACCGACGCCGAACTGGTCACCTTCCACGGCCTGGCCGACGGCCAGGAGCACGTGGCCGTCGTCCTCGGCGACCCCGGCCCCCGCCCCCTCGTCCGGCTCCACTCGGAGTGCCTGACCGGCGACGTCTTCGGCTCCGCCCGCTGCGACTGCGGCCCTCAGCTGCGCGAGGCGGTCGAGCGCATAGCCGACCGCGGCGGCGTCCTGCTCTACCTCCGCCAGGAGGGCCGTGGCATCGGCCTCTACAACAAGCTCGACGCCTACGCCCTCCAGGACCAGGGCCTGGACACCTACGAGGCGAACGCCGCCCTCGGCCTGCCGGAGGACGGCCGCGACTACACGGCCGCCGCGCAGATGCTGCGGGCCCTCGACATCACCACCGTGGACCTGCTGTCCAACAACCCCGACAAGGCCGGCCAGCTCCGCGCGCTGGGCATCGACGTCCACGACCGCGTGCCGACCGGCGTCTTCACCACCCCGCACAACGTGCGCTACCTGCGCGCGAAGGTCCTGCAGACGCAGCACACGCTGCCGCTGGGGGACCTCACGGGGCTCGGCGTGGGCTGAGAAGGCACACCGGGCCATCTGCACCACGCTCCGCCGACGGAACGTCTCCGCCCCTCACCGCCCCGGCGGGACGGGTCCGCCCCTCATCGCCCCGGCGGAACAGGTCCGCCCCTCACCAGACCGGCGGGACCTGTCCGCCCCGCCGGCGGAACGTGTCCGCCCCTCACCGAGGGGCCTGTTCCACCACCCGGAACGCCAGGCACACCACGGGCGTGTCGTCCTCGACGGGCGTGCCCTCGGCGCTCCAGAACCGGCGATGGCCCGCCCGCCACTCCTCGAGGTCGGCGTCGCCCTCCCCCTCGGCCGCCGCGTGCTCCCAGGACACCCCGGCGAAGGTGGTCCGTTCGACGCCGGTGATCTCCACGGTCGCGACGCGCAGACCGTCGACGTCGAGCAGGGCGAGGCGCTCACCGACGTACTCCAGCCCCTCCGTCTCCTCCACGTACTCCGCGAGCAGGCCCGTCGTGGCCGTCTTCCGCCCCTCCAGGACGAGGGAGTTGAGCCGGACGCGCATCTCGTCGGGGCTGCCGAGCTCCAGTGCGCGCATGCCGTCGACCCGTGGCCACATGGTCGTCCTCTCCTGGTTTCACCGTTGTCCGAAGGGGCCGTCGAGCGCGGCCCACTGGAGCAGCATGATGGTCTTCGCGTCGGCGATCGCGCCGCTGCGGACCAGGGCGAGCGCCTCCGTGAAGGGCAGTTCGACGACGGTGATGTCCTCGCCCTCGTCGGCCACCCCGGCCGTGGCCGCGCCGGGCGCCAATCCGTCGTAGGGCGCGGCGAAGAAACTCAGGCGTTCGGTGACCGAGCCGGGGCTCATGTAGGCGTCGAGGACGTGCTCGACCTCGTGGACGGTCCGCCCGGTCTCCTCCTCCGCCTCACGGCGGATCGCCTCCTGCGGGTCGTCGCCGTCCAGCAGCCCGGCCGCGGTCTCCAGCAGCATGCCGTCCGGGTGCCCGTTCACGTAGGCGGGCAGCCGGAACTGACGGGTCAGCAGGACCGTACGCCGCTCCGGGTCGTAGAGCAGGATCGTCGCACCGTCGCCACGGTCGTACGTCTCGCGCCGCTCGCGGCTCCAGTGGCCGTCGTTGTGGCGGTAGTCGAAGGTGGTGCGGCGCAGGACCGCCCAGTCGCAGGCGAGGACCTCGACGTCGACGATCCGCACGCGGGGGTTGCCGATCAGGTCGCGCCCCTGGCGGTCCAGCCCGGTACGGCCGCGGGAGTCGGGCACGTCGATGCCCGGGCGCCCGGTCCGGCCGCTCTCGGTCATCGCCGGCCGCCGACGGGTGTCCCGGCGGATCCGTGCGCCTCGGTGTGACCGCCCGCGTCCACCAACTCGGCCAGATCGGTGTGGACGTCCTTGCCCTGGGCGCGGGCCCGCGCCACCATCCGGTCGGCTCCCCGCGAGGGCCCGCCGATGCGCAGGACGGCGTCGCAGCGGTCGAGGAGGCGTTCGGCGACGGGGTGGAACAGTTCCTCGAAGAGCGGGTCGTCGGGCCCGGTGCTGCCGGCCGTCTCCAGCAGCGGCAGCGCGAGCGCCTCACCGGTGACGGGCAGGTGCCCGGCCCGGAAGAGGGCGAGGGCGGCCTCGTTCATGGCCCGTACGTTCGCGGCGAGTCGGGCGGGGTCGTCGCCGGTGCCGGAACGGTACGGACCGGCGACCAGGATCATCAGGGGTGGACGGGACACGGCTCACTCCTTGGCTCGGGTTCTTTCGAAGTCGGGTGGTGATTCGCACCAGTCGCGCACACGCGCGGCTCGCATGAGTCGCGCGAGCGGCTCGGCTCGCATGTCGCGCGCACAAGTCGCTCGTACGAGTCGTTCACACGAGGAGCGTCTCGACGCCCGCCTCGCGCAGGGCGTCCAGGGTCTGCGGACCGCAGGGGTGGGTGGCGGGATCGTCCGCGGCGGCGTCGGTGACGAAGGTGTGCACGGCGTCCAGCGGGGCGACCTGACTGAACGCGCGCACGCCGAGCTTGGTCGCGTCGGCCACGGCGACCGTACGGCCGGCCTGGCCCAGGCCCGCCTGCTTGACGGCCGCGTCGTCCAGCGAGAACTCGGACCAGCCGTGCGCCGCGTGCACCCCGCCGATGGACATCACGAACAGGTCGAAGGCGAGCGACTCCAGCGTGCGCAGCGCCAACGGCCCCACCAGGGACCGCTCGCCCGGCCGCGACCGCCCGCCGACGACCAGCAACTCGATCCCGGGCCGGTCGGCCAGCCGCACCGCCGCCTGCAGACTGAGCACGGCGACGGTCAGGGGCCCGCGGGCGGCAAGGTGCTCCGCCACATGCACGGTGGTGGTCCCGGCATCGAGGAGCACCCGCGTCCCCGGCTCCACGAGCCGGGCGACAGTCGCCCCGAGCCGGTCCTTGGTCGCGGTCTGCCAGCCCTCGCGCGCCAGGAACCCACCCCCCTCCTCCCGCGCCCGCCCGGCCACGGCCCCACCGTGCACCCGCCGCACCAGCCCTTGCTTCTCCAGCGCGTCGAGGTCCCGGCGGACGGTCATCTCGGACACACCCAGCCGCTGTGCGAGCTCGGCGACGGAGACGCGGCCGTCGGCGCCCTGGACGAGGCGGAGGGTCAGATCGAGGCGGTTGGCGACACTCATGGACCCATTTCTACCATCCTCCTGATCAAATGAACATCGAATTGTTCGATCGGTGGGCACGTCGACCCCGGACGCGCACGCCGTGGACCGGGAGGGCGGCGGCCGCGGCAGCCACCCGGCCGCCCTGCCCGACCGAGATGCGCCGCACCACCCCCACACGATGGGGAAAGGGACCGACGGACAGCTGGAGAAGCCGGTGAATCCCGAAAGACTCCCGCCGTCATGGCCTCCCCAGGCTCAGGCCCAGGCTCCGCGCACGATGGTCACGGGACCCCCGATGCCTTCTGCCGACGGCAGGAGGCTCACCGAGAGGGGGCTGTCGGCCGACGGCCCGCTGGAGCACCTGCTCGACACGCTCCAGACCCGGCTGACCAGCGGCACGTGCGAGGACGACATCGCGCTCCTCGCCGCCCGCCGACGACCCCCGAGCACCTGGCGTCCGCACCGGCACGAGCCTGCCCAGTCAGGCCTCCGCCCGGCCGGCCGTGCCCCGGAAACGAGACGGCGCCCGAGCCGACCGAAGCCGGCTCGGGCGCCGCACAGCGGGTCCGAGGGTGTACCCCGTGACCCGCGCCGTAGGCCCTGTGGGACTCGAACCCACAACCAATGGATTAAAAGTCCACTGCTCTGCCAATTGAGCTAAGGGCCCAGGCGATGTTGCCCACCCTGAGCATAGCCGGACGAGGCCGTGTCTCCGATCGGGTATCGGGGACACGGCCCTGCCGGCGGACGACGAAAGGTCACGGATCCGTCGTTTCGGCGTCGTCCCGCGTGCCGGGGGTGCGCGGGATCGAGGGACGCGGCTAGAAGATCGTGTAGGACTGCCAGCCGGTGGCGATCTTCACCCGCGGAGAGAAGGAACCCCTGCCGTTGCCCGGGATCCGGTAGAGCACGCCCGCGGTGTCCCGCGCCACGAGGTCCGCCTTCCCGTCCCCGGTAATGTCCCCGACCCCGACGAGCGCGTTGTACGGGGCACCCCAGTTCGCGTACAGCTTCACGCCCGGGGCGAAGGTCCCGTTGCTCCTGCCGTAGAACCGGTAGAGGTTGTTCGCCTTGTCCTGCGTGAGCAGATCCCCGACGCCGTCCCCGTTCAGGTCCCCGGCGCCGACGACCTTCTTGTACGTCCTCCAGTCGGCGTACAGCTTCACGCCGGAGGCCAGCCGGCCCGCGCTCGTCCCCTTGTAGAGGTAGACGACGCCGGTGGCGGCCTTGCGGGCGATCACGTCGGGGCGGCCGTCACCGGTGATGTCACCGGGGGAGGTCACGATGTCGAACGTGTTCCAGCCGCTGGTCGCAAGGGTCGTGTTCGGCGTGGTCGGTTCCGGGATCTCGTCGCAGCCCGGCTTGTACAGGCGAGCCGCGCCGCTGCTCTCCCGCACCAGGAAGTCGTTGCAGCGGTCCCCGCTCAGGTCGCCGACCGCCACGGCCGTCATCTTCGTGGGCCAGCCCCAGCTGCCCAAGGGCGCGGTGAACGTCCCCCGGCCGGTGCCCTCGTGCACACTCAGCGTGCCGCCCGCGAGGGTGAGCAGGTCTCCTGTGCCGTCGGCCAGACCGAGGCCCGCGTAGTCGTGGTACACCGCGGCACCACGCTGCAGCCGGACCGTGCCCCGCGTCTCGAGAGGAGCACCGACGCCGTCCGCGGGCGTCACCGACAGAGTCCAGTCGTAGACGCCGTTGGGCGCGAACACGGTCCCGGTGCCCGGGGCACCGTCCCAGCCGACCTTCAGCTCGCCGCGCGCGGCACCGCCGTCCACCGTGTCGACCACCTTGCCGGTCGCCTTGTCGCGCAGGATCAGCCGCCAGCCGGCGGCCGGCTTCGACAGCAGCACGGTGGTCAGCGGATACAGGTCCGGATGCGTCATGTCCGCGTTGTGCGTCGCCGCACTGCGCACCGGCCTCAGCAGGCGCAGCGGCTGCTGGGCCACGCCGGACGGCACGAGGTGCACCCGCTCCTGCTCGTCGACGTAGGCGGCGTTCGCACCGGACTCGTCCACCGTCCAGCGGACGTCCCGCTGCGAGACCCCGGTGTCCGGCAGATCGCCGATCACCCGGCTGGAGGGGGTGCCGTCGGCGACCGCGGTGAGCACCAGCTTCCCAGCCTCCTTGTCGTGGGTGACGACGAATCCGTCGCCGAGCCCGCTCTCGCCGGGCGGCACCGGCACGGACCTGCCCGCCGTACGGTCGAACACGCCCGCGCGGCCGTCACACGTCCAGTACAGCCAGCGGCCGACCGCCTGCAGGTCGGTCGGGGTGCAGCCGGCGTCGGTGGTGAGCGTCTCGACGGTCCGCTTCGCGGTCACGTCGTACGCGGTGACGGTGCCGGGAGTCTCGCCGGCGAGCCACAGGGTGTCGCCGGAGAGTGCGGACGCGACGGGCGTGCCGATGTGACGCGGGACGACGGAGTTGTCGTCGATCTGGTAGACGGTCTGCCGGGTGTCGGTCGTGTGGATCAGGTAGTCGCCGGAGACGTCGGTGATCCGTCCGCCCGAGGGAAGTCCGGTGCGTTCCCAGAAGTCGCTGCCGCCAGGCCCGTCGACCCTGATGCGGTCGGTTTCCCCGTCGTGTTCCAGCCAGGCGATCCGGCCGTCGGCGACCCCCCGGACCTGTGCGCAGGCGACGTCCGCCGCCTCGCAGTCGCCGAGGAGGACGGAGGAGCCGGTGAACTGACTGCGCTGGCCGAACTCGGGGGTGCCGGTCGCGGCGACGGTCCTGCCGTAGGCGTCCCGGCTGCCTTGCTTCTCGAAGTCCGCGACCACGAGCCGCCCTTGGTCCAGCGACAGCCCCTGGATCTTGCGCGGCGGCTGGGCCAGCGACTTGACCTGCGTGACGACCGGCCGGCCGTCAGGGCCCGGCTGGATGCGCTGGACGCCCCAGTCGTCGGTGGTGTCCGACGTACGGCCGACAGCCACGGCGGTGCCGTCGGAAACGGCGCCGATCGCCGGGTGCGCCTTGGACAGCAGGGTCACCGAGGATCCGCCCGCCAAGGGCTTGGCGATCACGGCCGTACCTGACCCGTGGACCAGCCAGTCGCCGACCACAGCGAGGTCCCTGGTGGGGCTGAGGCCACTGCCGTCGAGGGTGACCGCGACCGGGGCGGCCGACAGATCGGAGCGGGAGTACACCTGCACGGTCGGGTCGTCGAGGTTGAACAGCACCACGTGATCGGTGGTCACCTGCGCGTTGAGGTAGACCTTGGAGCGCGGCGGGGTCGTGTTCCGTACCTGCCCGGTCCGCTTGTCGACCATGGCCCACACGTACTCCCCGCCGCCCGGCCGCCCGGCGAGGAACAGCAGCCCGTCGGCGTCCCCGCCCTTGGGCATCCCGAAGGTGTACTGCTCGGGCAGCCCGGTGACCGTGACGTCACGCGTGCTGCCGTCGGCCTCCGGGAACAGCAGGTGCATCTCCCGCCGGGTCGTCCCGCTCTCGTCCTTCCACTGCCGGTAGGCGACCGCCAGGTCGCCGTAGGCGGTGAGATAGGTCAGGCTCTCGGGCGTCCGGACCGTGCGCGTCGTGTCGTCGGCCGCGTTCCACAGGTCGACCCGGCCGTCGGCGTACCGGTACGCGAGGGTGTCACCGCCGGCCGTGCTGTAGGTGGGGTGTCCCTCCGGATGGACCACCTTCACGGACCTGCCGTCCGCGTACCGCGTCCAGACCAGCCCGGAGCCCTCCAGGCTGTGAAACACGCCCTGGGTGCCTGCACCGTCGCGCCCGGCGTACGTGGACCCGCCGTAGAGCGCGCCGGAGGTGTAGGTGCTGCGCAGCGTCGCCGGCACCACCGTCTCCTGCGGTGTGTCCGCGACCGCGGCCGAAGGCAACAGCGGAGTCAGACCGGCCGCCAGGACGGCGGAGGCGGCGACGAGACGCAGACGTTGGAACCGATGACCAGTCAAGAAAGGCCCCTCCCCGGGCACCAGGAGACGGTCCGGACACGATTCCAGCGCCCGAGGCCCAACGGCCTTCACATCCGTCTCACAAGTCGGCTGATCCTACAGCCGCTTCACAGTCCCGGAGAAAGGGGTTTCAACCCCTGCTGGCACGGAAAACACCGTGGCCCCCACCGGTGTGTCGGTGGGGGCCACGGCGTTCAGTCACTCAGGCCGCTGCGGTCAGCCGTTGCGCTTCCAGCGCGGCTTGTCCTCGCGGCGCCCGAAGGAGCCGCCGCCGCGGTGGTCGTCACGACGGCCGAACGGGCGGTCGTGGCCGCCGGCGCGGAAGCCCGGGCGGTCGTCACGGCGGTCGCGGTTGAACGGACGGTCGCTGCCACGGTGCCCGCCCCGCTCGTCGCGGCGGAAGCCGCCCCGGTCGTCACGGCGCTCGAAGCCACGGCCACCGCGGTCGTCACGGTCCCGGTTGAAACCGCGGTCACGGTCGCGGTCGCGGTCGAACGGCCGACGGTCGTCACGGCGCTCGAAGGAACGACCGCCCCGGTCGTCACGGCGCTCGAAGGAGCGACCACCGCGGTCGTCACGGTCCCGGTTGAAGCCACGGTCCCGGTCACGGTCGCGGTCGAACGGCCGACGGTCGTCACGGCGCTCGAAGGAACGGCCACCGCGGTCGTCACGGTCACGGTTGAAGCCACGGTCCCGGTCACGGTCACGGTCGAACGGCCGACGGTCGTCACGGCGCTCGAAGGAACGACCGCCCCGATCGTCCCGCCGCTCCCGCCGCTCGTACGACGAAGCCGCCGGACGCTCGTCACGAACGACGCGCTCGCCCCGGTCGATGTCCCGCGCGGCCGGCTGCTCCGGCACCGCGACCTCGGCCACGGCCTCGACGGTCTCGACGGCCGCCGCCTGCGCCTCGGCCACCGCGGCCTCGGGGTCCTCGCCCCGCTCGCGCGCGACCCGGGCCACCAGCCGGTCGGCCTCCTCGCGCAGCTCGGTCGCACGGCGCTGCGCGCGCTCCAGCTGCTTGGCGAGCTGGGCGACCTCGCGCTCGGCCTGCTGGGCGGCGTTGCCCGCGGACTCGGCCTGGACCTCGGTCATCGACCGGGCGCCGGTGATCTCGGCGACCTCGGGGTCGAAGGCCGCACCGCCCTGGATGATGTGGCGCGCGGCGTCGACGCCCGCGTCCTCCATCAGGCGGAAGATCTGACGCCGCTGGTGCGGCAGGGAGAGGGAGACGACCGTGCCGGTACGGCCGGCGCGCGCCGTACGGCCGGCGCGGTGCAGGTAGTCCTTGTGGTCACCGGCCGGGTCCACGTTGAGGACCAGGTCGATGCCGTCGACGTGGATGCCGCGCGCCGCGACGTCGGTCGCGACCAGGACGTTGACGTACCCGTCCTTGAAGTCGGCCAGCGTCCGGGTGCGCGCACCCTGGGTCATGCCGCCGTGCAGGGCGTCGGCCTTCACGCCGGAGTCGCGCAGCTGCTCGGCGACGCGGTCGGCGCCCAGCTGGGTGCGGACGAAGATGATGGTGCGGCCCTTGCGAGAGGCGATCGCGGCCGTGACCGGCGCCTTGTCCTTGGGCTTCACGATGAGGATGTGGTGCGACATGGTCGTCACCGCGCCCTGGGCGGCGTCGACCTCGTGGCTGACCGGGTTGTTCAGGTACCGGTCGACGAGGGTCTTGATCTCGTTCTCCATGGTCGCGGAGAACAGCATCCGCTGACCGCCCGCCGGGACCTGGTCCAGCAGCTCCGTCACCTCGGGCAGGAAGCCCAGGTCGGACATCTGGTCGGCCTCGTCGAGGACGGCGATCTGCACGTCCTCGAGGGAGCAGGCGCCGCGGTTGATGATGTCGCGCAGGCGGCCGGGGGTGGCGACGAGGATGTCGACGCCGCGCTCGAGGGCGTAGATCTGGTTGCCCATCGACGTACCGCCGCAGACGACCTTCATCTTCAGGCCCAGGACGTCGCCGTACGGCTGGAGCGCGTCGGCGACCTGCATCGCCAGCTCGCGCGTCGGCGTGAGGATCACGGCGCGCGGCTTGTGCTTCTCGGTGCGGCCGCCGGCCAGCGTGGCCAGGGTCGGCAGCCCGAAGGAGAGGGTCTTGCCGGAGCCGGTGCGGCCACGGCCGAGGATGTCCTTGCCGGCCAGGGCGTCCGGGATGGTCGCCGCCTGGATCGGGAAGGGGGTGGTCACGCCGTTCTGCGCGAGCTTGCGCACGACGCCCTCGGGCAGACCCAGGTCAGCGAAGGTCACCTGGGGCGCCTCGTCGGCGCCGGCCGCGAGGTTCTCGACGGCCTCGTCGTTGTTCTCGGGCACTTCGACGTTCTCGGGCACGACGACGTGATCAGTACGGGAAATGGACATGCGTATGCGAAACCTTCCGGAGTCTCGTCGGCACGCGCCCGTCAACTCCGTGTTTCGCAATACGACCGCCTCTATGCGGTCAGCCACGGCAAGGGAGAGTACGCGCCACACGGCGCGCTCTGCGGTGGCGCCGGGCAAATGGGATCAAACGATCTACCACCATACGCACCCACCACCCTCGAAGGCAAACCGATCCCCAGGGACGTGGGTCACACCACCCGGGACCACCCTCCCACACCGCAGACCCGCCCCGCCTACGCCGGCGCTCCCGCCTCGGGCGCCGGTTCCCGCTCCACCAACTGCGGCGCCGGCTCCTCGTGCGCCGACGACGACGGCTCGGCGACCGTCGGCTCGGGCGTGGGCGACGTGGGGGGCTCCGGCGACGGCGGCGGCTCCGGATCGGCCGAACGCGTGGGCGTGGGCTCCTCCCCCGGCGGCTCCGGCTGCCCCGGCCCCTCGCTCCCGCCCGGATGCGCACCGGCTGAGGCCGGCGCGCTCGCGCCCGGCGACGGCTCGGCCGACGGTGATGCGGACCCGCCGTGGCGGCCCTTCTTCCCGTCCTTGCCGCGCCCGTGCCGGTCGTCGCCGCCGGCCGCACCGAACCCGTGCCCGCCGGCCGACACCCCGGCCCCGCCGTCCGGCGCCTCACCGCCGTGCTGCCCCGCCGAGCGCGACGGCTCCGCCCGGCCCTCTTCCCCCTCCCCGACGCTCATGCATCCGGCGGCCGCGGCGACGGCCATGACCGTGGCGGCCAGGCGAACGGGTAGGGACAAGGGGCGCACGGGCCACCTCCGGGGGCAGACGCAGAAGTCAACCTCCCCAACTCCCGCCGCCCACAAGAGGACACGCGCCCCGCACGCCGACGGCTCAGCCGTACCCCAGTGCGTGCAGCCGGGCGTCGTCGATCCCGAAGTGATGCGCGATCTCGTGGACCACGGTCACCTCCGTCTCCTCGACGACCTCCTCCCGCGTCTCGCACATCCGGAGCGTCGGCCCCCGGTAGATCGTGATCCGGTCCGGCAGCACCCCCGCGTACCACTCCCCGCGATCGGTCAGCGGAGTGCCCTCGTACAGCCCGAGCAGCCCCGGGTCGTCCGCCGGCGGCTCGTCCTCGACGAACACGGCGACGTTGTCCATCAGCCGTGTCAGCTCCGGCGGGATCCGGTCCAGCGCCTCGGCGACCAGTTCCTCGAACTCCTCGCGCGTCATCTCCAGCACGTGCCCATTCTCCGGTACGGCACGGCCGTACGAGGGCCACACCCGCATGTCCGGGCGCGCACCTGGGCATAGGGGACCAATGGTCCGCGTCCCCGCAGCCCTGAACCCCATGAAGCGCCTGAACCGACCGAACCGGAAACGCACGACACGCCACCGGCCCCGCCGCTCACCCCGCACCACCACCCCCGAACTCGCCGCCCGGCCCCGCCCCTGGGGCCGCGCCCTCGGCCTCACCGCGGTCGTCCTCGTCGGCGCGTGGCTCGGCCTGCTGATCGTCGGGAACGTCCGCGCCGCCGTCGGCCCGATGAACACGACGATGACCCTGCGCCCCTCCATCACCGGCGGCACCAAGATCAACGTCTCGCCGCTGGGCGCCCTCCACCTCGACAGCCACGTCGCCCCCGTCCGCCTGGACGTCAACGTCGACCAGCTCGACCCCGCCCGCTCCCAGGCCCTCGTCGACCACCCCGAACGCCTCTCCGGCCTCCAGGACGAGGTCGCCCGCGACGTCGAACACGGCACCCTCGACCTGGCCGTCCGCTCCTGCGTCGCCGTCGTCTCCGGCGCGACCGCCCTCGGCCTCGCGGTCTACCGCCGCCCCCGCCGCGCCCTCGCCGCCGGCGGCCTGGCCCTCGCCCTCCTCGCCGCCTCGGGCGCCACCGCCTACGCCACCTGGAACCCCAAGTCGGTCCTGGAACCCCGCTTCTCGGGCCTGCTCTCCTCAGCCCCCTCCCTGGTCGGCAGCGCCCGCAGCATCGTCACCGAATTCGACGTCTATCAGAAGGAGTTG
Source organism: Streptomyces sp. NPDC052016 (assembly GCF_044548445.1). Taxonomy (NCBI): domain Bacteria; kingdom Bacillati; phylum Actinomycetota; class Actinomycetes; order Kitasatosporales; family Streptomycetaceae; genus Streptomyces; species Streptomyces sp. NPDC052016. The sequence goes on along the minus strand of NZ_JBIUBX010000041.1, from coordinate 24,779 downwards.
GCCCGCCTGGTCACCAACGTGACCAAGCTCTACGACGTCACCTCGACGCTGCCCACCTACCAGCCGGACCCCACCACCGTCCGCGTCCTGCACGTCTCGGACATCCACCTCAACCCCGCGAGCTGGAAGATCATCGCCTCGCTCGTGGAGCAGTACAAGGTCGACGTCATCGTCGACTCCGGCGACACCATGGACCACGGCACAGCGGCGGAGAACGGCTTCCTCGACCCCATCGCCGACCTGGGCGCGCCCTACGTCTGGGTCCGCGGCAACCACGACTCGCGGGTCACCCAGCGCTACCTCGAGGGCATCGAGAACGTCCACGTCCTCGACGACGGCCGCGCGGTCACCCTCGCGGGCCTGCGCTTCGCGGGCATCGGCGACCCCCAGTTCACCCCCGACCGCTCCACCGTCCCGGACGGGGACGGAGTGCAGGAGGCGGCGGGCGACCGCCTCGCGGCCGCGCTCCGCGCCCAGCGGGCGGCCGGCACCCCCGTCGACGTGGCCATCGCCCACGAGCCCTCCGCGGCCCGCCGGACGGACGGCGAGGTCCCCCTCGTCCTGGCCGGCCACGTCCACCACGCGGAGATGGAGATCCTCGAGAACGGCACCCGGCTGCGCATCGAGGGCTCCACCGGCGGCAGCGGCCTGCGCGCCGTCGAGGGAAAGTACCCCGACCCGATCGAGGCGTCGATCCTCTACTTCGACCGCGACACCCGCCGCCTCCAGGCCTGGGACGCGATCAAACTCGGCGGGCTGGGCCTGACGACGGCCGAGGTCAGCCGCCACCTCCCGAAGGAGAACCAACCGGGCGCCACCCCCTCCCCCACCCCTTCCACCAGCCCGTCCATCACCCCTTCCACCCCCTCGTCCCCCAGCCCGCCGCCGGCCCCGTCGGTCACGCCCTCGGACAACGCTCCGTAAACCGTTTTGGCGATACCTCCCGCCATCCCATATGCTTCTCACGTCCCCGACGCGCTGAGAAGCGCCCAGGCGGGCCGATAGCCCTCATCGTCTAGCGGCCTAGGACGCCGCCCTTTCAAGGCGGTAGCACGGGTTCGAATCCCGTTGGGGGCACGCAACAACGTGTGCGACACTGTCGTACATCGCTTGGTCCTGTGGAGCAGTTTGGAGTGCTCGCCACCCTGTCAAGGTGGAGGCCGCGGGTTCAAATCCCGTCAGGACCGCTGAGGTTTCCCCGGAAGCCTCGTGGCTGGGTAGCTCAGTTGGTACGAGCGTCCGCCTGAAAAGCGGAAGGTCGCCGGTTCGACCCCGGCCCCAGCCACAGCCAAGAGCCCCGTCCCCCGGACGGGGCTCTTCACGTTGCCCAGCACACATGCGGCACCTCTGCCCCTCCAGCCCCAGCGGCCCTCGCGGGTGCTCCGTCCGGGAGTGCCGCTGGGGGTGCGGTGGCGTGCGCGGGCCGGGCGTCGGGGGCGCGCGGCAAAAGCGTTCGCCACGATTTTCGTGGGGATGAGATCCTGGATCGCGTATGTCTACGCACCCTGCCCCCGCCCTCGGCGCCCTCGCCCCCCGCCTGGCCGAGCTGTCCCTGCGTGACGCGCACCGGCTCGGGCGCAGGCTCGAAGGCGCGCGCAAGATCCGCAAGCCGGAGGCCCGCGCCGCCGTTCTCGCCGAGATCGAGGCGGAGGTCGCCCAGTCCCGGGAGCGGATGGACGCGCGGCGCGCCCGTGTGCCCGCCGTGACCTACCCGGAGCAGCTCCCGGTCAGCCAGAAGAAGGACGAGATCGCGGCCGCCATCCGTGATCACCAGGTCGTCATCGTCGCCGGCGAGACCGGGTCCGGGAAGACCACCCAGATCCCGAAGATCTGCATGGAGCTGGGCCGGGGCGTGCGCGGCATGATCGGGCACACCCAGCCCCGCCGTATCGCCGCCCGGACCGTCGCCGAGCGCGTGGCGGACGAGCTGAGGACGCCGCTCGGGGAGGCCGTCGGCTGGAAGGTGCGGTTCACCGACCAGGTGAACCCGGACGCCACCTTCGTGAAGCTGATGACGGACGGCATCCTGCTCGCCGAGATCCAGACCGACCGCGAGCTGCGCGCCTACGACACGATCATCATCGACGAGGCCCACGAGCGGTCCCTCAACATCGACTTCCTGCTGGGCTACCTCGCCCAGCTGCTGCCGAAGCGGCCGGATCTCAAGGTCGTCATCACCTCGGCCACCATCGACCCCGAGCGTTTCTCCCGGCACTTCGGCGACGCGCCGATCATCGAGGTCAGCGGCCGGACGTATCCCGTGGAGGTGCGGTACCGGCCGCTCCTGGAGGAGGACTCCGAGGACGCCGACCGGGACCAGATCACCGCCATCACCGACGCCGTCGAGGAGCTGATGGGAGAGGGGCAGGGCGACATCCTCGTCTTCCTCTCCGGTGAGCGGGAGATCCGGGACACCGCGGACGCGCTGGAGAAGAAGAAGTACCGGTTCACGGAGGTGCTTCCGCTGTACGCCCGGCTCTCGCACGCCGAGCAGCACCGGGTCTTCCAGCCGCACACCGGCCGCAGGATCGTTCTGGCGACCAACGTGGCCGAGACCTCGCTGACCGTCCCCGGCATCAAGTACGTCATCGACCCCGGCTTCGCCCGCATCAGCCGCTACAGCCACCGCACCAAGGTGCAGCGGCTGCCCATCGAGCCGATCTCGCAGGCCAGCGCCAACCAGCGCAAGGGCCGCTGCGGACGGACGAGCGACGGCATCTGCATCCGCCTCTACAGCGAGGACGACTTCCTCGCCCGGCCGGAGTTCACGGACGCGGAGATCCTCCGGACGAACCTGGCGAGCGTCATCCTGCAGATGACCGCGGCCGGCCTCGGCGACATCGAGAAGTTCCCGTTCATCGACCCGCCGGACCACCGCAACATCCGCGACGGCGTGCAGCTCCTGCAGGAGCTGGGGGCGCTCGATCCGGCGCAGAAGGACGCGCGCAAGCGGCTCACCCAGACCGGCCGCAAGCTGGCCCAGCTGCCCGTCGACCCGCGCCTGGCCCGGATGGTCCTGGAGGCCGACAAGAACGGCTGTGTCCGCGAGGTCATGGTGATAGCCGCCGCGCTGTCCATCCAGGACCCGCGCGAGCGCCCGGCCGACAAGCAGACCCAGGCCGACCAGCAGCACGCCCGCTTCAGGGACGAGACCAGCGACTTCCTCGCCTACCTCAACCTGTGGCGGTACGTGCGTGAGCAGCAGCGCGAGCGCGGCTCGTCGTCCTTCCGCCGGATGTGCAAGCAGGAGTACCTCAACTTCCTGCGCATCCGCGAATGGCAGGACATCTACACCCAGCTCCGCACGGTCGCCAAGCAGATGGGCATCCACCTCAACGAGCAGGACGCCCCCGCCGACAGCGTCCACATCTCCCTCCTCGCCGGTCTCCTCTCCCACATCGGGATGAAGGACGTGAAGGACGGCAACAAGAACGAGTACCTCGGCGCCCGCAACGCCAAGTTCGCGATCTTCCCCGGCTCGGCGCTCTTCAAGAAGCAGCCCCGGTTCGTCATGTCGGCGGAGCTGGTGGAGACCAGCCGCCTCTGGGCCCGCGTCAACGCGAAGATCGAGCCGGAGTGGGTCGAGCCGCTCGCCGAGCACCTGCTGAAGCGGACGTACAGCGAGCCGCACTGGGAGAAGGACCAGGCGGCCGTGATGGCGTACGAGAAGGTGACGCTGTACGGCGTGCCGATCGTCGCCCAGCGGAAGGTGAACTACGGGCGGATCGACCCGGAGGTCTCCCGCGAACTTTTCATTCGCAACGCACTCGTCGAGGGCGACTGGCGGACGCACCACAAGTTCTTCGCCGACAACCGGAAGCTCCTCAGCGAAGTCGAGGAGTTGGAGCACCGCGCCCGGCGCCGGGACATCGTGGTCGACGACGAGACGCTGTTCGACTTCTACGACCAGCGGGTGCCCGAGCACGTGGTGTCCGGCGCCCACTTCGACTCCTGGTGGAAGCGCAAGCGGCACGAGCAGCCCGACTTCCTGGACTTCGAGCGGGAGATGCTCATCCGGGAGTCGGCGGAGGCGGTCACCAAGGCCGACTATCCGGACTCATGGCGGCAGGGGCCGCTGAAGTTCCGCGTCACCTACCAGTTCGAGCCGGGCGCGGACGCGGACGGCGTGACCGTCCACATCCCGCTCCAGGTCCTCAACCAGGTCACCGACGAGGGCTTCGACTGGCAGATCCCAGGCCTCAGGGAAGAGGTCGTCACCGAGCTGATCCGCTCCCTCCCGAAACCGATCCGCCGCAACTACGTGCCGGCGCCCAACTTCGCGAAGCGGTTCCTGGACCGGGCGACGCCCCTGCAGGAGCCGCTCACCTCGGCCATGGCGCGTGAGCTGAAGCGGATGGTCGGCGTGCCCTTCGAGGCCGACGACTTCGACTGGTCGAAGGTCCCCGACCACCTGAAAATCACCTTCCGGATCGTCGACGAGCGGCGCCGCAAGCTGGCCGAGGACAAGGACCTCGAGACCCTGAAGCTCCAGCTGAAGCCGAAGGCCCGCAGGGCCCTCTCCCAGGCCGCCGCGGCCACCGCCGAGCGGCAGGGCGGCGAGTCCCTTGAGCGGTCCGGACTGACGGACTGGACGATCGGCACGCTCACCCGTGTCTTCGAGACGCGCCGGGCCGGTCAGCCCGTGAAGGCCTTCCCGGCCCTGGTCGACGACGGCGACACCGTCTCCGTACGGCTGTTCGACACGGAGGCGGAGCAGGCGGAGGCGATGTGGAAGGGCACCCGCCGGCTGATCCTGCGCAACATCCCGGTGAACCCCGCGAAGTTCGCGTCCGAGAAGCTGACGAACGCCCAGAAGCTCGCCCTGTCCTCGAACCCGCACGGATCGATCCAGGCCCTCTTCGACGACTGTGCGATGGCGGCGGCGGACAAGCTGATCGGCGACTTCGGCGGGCCCGCGTGGGACGAGGAGTCGTACCGGAAGCTGTACGACAAGGTGCGCGCCGAGATCGTCGACACCACCGTGCGGACGGTCGGGCAGGTGCAGCAGGTGCTGGCCGCCTGGCAGGCCTGTGAGCGCCGTCTGAAGGCCGTGAGCAGCCCCGCACTGCTCGCGAACCTGACGGACGTGCGCAAGCAGCTGGACGCGCTCGTACGGCCGGGTTTCGTGACGCAGTCGGGGCTGCGCCGGCTGCCGGACCTGATGCGCTATCTGGTGGCCGTGGACCGGCGTCTGCAGCAGATGCCGGCCAACGTCCAGCGCGACACCACGCGCATGGAGAAGGTCCACGAGATGCAGGACGAGTACGCCTGGCTCCTGGAGCAGCTCCCCCAGGGCCGGCCGGTCCCCTCCTCGGTGCTGGACATCCGCTGGATGATCGAGGAGCTGCGGGTCAGCTACTTCGCCCACGCGTTGGGCACGGCGTACCCCGTCTCCGACAAGCGGATCGTGAAGGCCATCGACGCGGCCGCGCCGTGACGACATCCGCACGGAGGGTGAGTTCGACCAAGGGCCCACCCTCCTGTACAGTCTCTTCTCGCAGCACAACGCAACACCAAGTGCCGCGAAACCTGGTCCTGTGGAGCAGTTTGGAGTGCTCGCCACCCTGTCAAGGTGGAGGCCGCGGGTTCAAATCCCGTCAGGACCGCAGTGAAACGAGAGCCCGGGTCTTCGGACCCGGGCTCTTCTGTATCCCGGCGCACTCGACCGGCACGCCCGACCGGCACGCCCGACCGGCAACGCCCGACCGGCGCACCCGCGGGCGTGGCCGCCCTCGCGCACAGCACATCCCGTCAGAACCCCGCCGGTGCCACCTCGTCCAGGCCCGCCTGCCCACCCCCGGGGTCCCCGTGCGCCCCGCTCGCGGCCGCGCACGCGCCCCGCTCCCTTGACGGCGTCACATTCCGCCGGTACCCCAGAGTTCAGGGCCCCGTTCCCCGCGTGGGCCTCCCGGAGGTGGCGTATGGCGGCATCGGCTAGGCACGAGACGCGGGCCCTGCTCCGCGCGCACCTGTCGGCCGCGTCGTCCTACCGGCATCTGACCCGCCACTGCCCGATCTGCCACCGTCTGCTGCGCCTGGCGATGGACGGCGCGCCACGGGGCTCACAGGCCCCGCAGGAGGCCGCCGAGGGCGAAGCCTCCTCGAGCCCCTCGCCGACGTGACGGTGGGCCTGCCTGCGGGACGGGTACGACCGCCGGCAGGCCCAACAGCCTTACCGGCGTGGGCTGCTGGGAAGGGGAAGGGCAAGCGCTTCCTCTAGCGCACGCGGCGCGACGGCAACAAGGCCAGTGGCATGTGACGGGTGTCACCGCATGAGTTTCGGGAACGTGGGTTCTTACCAGGCTCCTACAACTGTTCAATTTAATATGTGCAATTGCACCACTCCCTGCACCTCTCCGGCACCGCTTCGGAGGATCCCTCCCGGAAGCTCCCAGAGACTCCCCAGGCTCCGACAAGGGCGCTCACAGAGCCACCCGGTAGACAGGTCCGGGCGCACAAAAAAGATCGCGCTGGACCCGGCGGAGTCCAGCGCGATCGACGACGCACCCGGTGGGCGACGGGCCTGTTGGGGCAGGACCCGCGTCGTGTGGAGCCAGTGTTCGGGCGTTTCGACAGGTTGGGGGACCTGCGTTTGCCCGGTTATTCAGTTGTTCAGGCCTCGCTGCGCTGCTGCGGGATGCCCGCCAGCAGGGCGCGGACCTCGGCCTCGCGGTAACGGCGGTGCCCGCCGAGCGTGCGGATCGACGTGAGCTTGCCGGCCTTCGCCCACCGCGTGACCGTCTTCGGGTCAACGCGGAACATCGTGGCGACCTCAGCCGGGGTCAGCAGCGGCTCAGCATCAGGGGTGCGAGCGGTCATGAGCGGCCTCCTCGGGAGAACCGAACCTTCTCGGTTCTTTCCTCTAAATTCTGCACCTTGACCCGCGTTGCCCGAAATGGCGGACGCGAGTCGAGTCGGTTATAGGACGAACGGCTTGTCCTCGGCACTACAACTACACCATCTGTCCAGCCGCGTCGGCCAAACCGATGGAATTGCCCCCCAGGTGTTCATCGGCGACGGAAGCCGATGGACCATGCCATAGCGGACAGTCACGCCACTGTGACGATCAGTCACACGGCGATCAGGAGTCACCAGACCCCCCAAAGCGTGCAATGCTGAGATTCCCCCCACGATGGAGCACAAGTGGACGGAGGAGCCCTCCCCGGGCTCCTTGTCCTATTTTGGCACGAGGGGGGGCAAGCGACGCAAGGGCCGCGTACGTGCGGTCCATCACCCTTGGCGGCTCTTGCGCCATACGCCCGGAACGGGTCCAACGTCCCGTCAGTTCCGTGAAGTGCGGTGAACCGTACGCTGTTCGAAGCCTCTGCGGCCGTGACCTACGTCACTAAGCGAACAAATGTCGCATCTGTCACACCGTCAGTTCGCCGAGCGCCGGTCCCGCACCGACCGCCAGCGCTCCACGAGCCGGGCGTAGGCCTCGCCCGCCGCGCTGCCGTCGCCGCGCCGCAGGGCGTCGATGCCCGCGGCGACGTCCGCCGCCGAGTGATCGCTCTCCAGGTCCCCGGCCGGCAGGGCGTGGACGAGGCCGCCGTAGTCCAGCTCGACCAGCGAGCGCGGGTGGAACTCCTCCAGCCAGCGCCCCACGTCCACCAGGCCGTCGATGAGCGGCCCCTCCTCCATGGCGTCCCTGAGGGCGCGCAGACCCCGGGCCACCCGGCGCCGGGCCTGCACCATCGGCGTGCGGTAGCGCAGCACGGGGGGCAGCTCCGCGGTGCCCTTGTCCCACTGGCGCTCCTCGTCGGAGACGAGCACGAACCAGTGCAGCGGGATCTGCCAGGTCGCCGTGCGGATCCAGGGGCGGGCGTCGGGGTTGCCGGCCAGCCAGCGCTCGTAGTCCTGGGCGGCCTGGAGGCGGACCACCGGGGGCAGGACGGCGTCCAGGACCGGGCCGGGCAGCTCGTCGCCCAGCTCGCCCAGGGCCTGCCAGCCGCGCAGCCGGGTGCGCCACGGGCACACGCACACCACGCCGTCCACGTCGAGCACGAACGCGTCCCCGCTCTCGTGCACCGGCACCGCGACCGGCGGGGTGGGCAGCAGGTCGGCCAGCGAGCGGCGCAGCTCGTCCTGGTAGGAGGGGCGGTCGGAGCGGCGGGCGTAGCGCGCCCAGTGGCTGCGCTCCGGCTCCGGGAAGGCGGCCAGCGGCTCGTACACGCGCAGATAGGCAGCGTACGGAACGATCACCGAGGACACCTGGGGCACGCCTGCTCCCTCCCCCTTCGGCCGCGTGGGAAACCTGTCGGCCGGTCCCCCGACCGGGCCGTAAAACATGCAAATCGTCCCACGTCCGTACTCCGCTAGAAGGTGATCCGCGGCACCACGCGTTCAGCGGCCCGCGCAGGCTCTACGCTCATCCCACAGGCCCCGCCACCCGTACGGGAGCCTGGTCCCGACCGCCGCTAGTTACCCAGGAGTCACCACCGTGACCGACGTATCCGGCGCCCCTGTCGACGTACTGCACTCCCTGTTCCACTCGGATCAGGCGGGTCATGAGCAGGTCGTGCTCTGTCAGGACCGCGCCAGCGGCCTCAAGGCCGTCATCGCCATCCACTCCACCGCCCTGGGCCCCGCGCTCGGTGGCACCCGTTTCTACCCGTACGCGACCGAGGCGGAGGCCGTCGCCGACGCCCTGAACCTCGCGCGCGGGATGTCGTACAAGAACGCCATGGCCGGTCTGGACCACGGCGGCGGCAAGGCCGTGATCATCGGTGACCCCGAAGTGATCAAGACCGAGGAGCTGCTGCTCGCGTACGGCCGTTTCGTGGCCTCGCTCGGCGGGCGGTACGTGACCGCCTGTGACGTCGGCACCTACGTGGCCGACATGGACGTCGTGGCGCGCGAGTGCCGCTGGACGACCGGGCGCTCGCCCGAGAACGGCGGCGCCGGGGACTCGTCCGTCCTGACCGCCTTCGGGGTCTACCAGGGCATGCGGGCCTCCGCCCAGCACCTGTGGGGCGACCCCTCGCTGCGCGGCCGCAGGGTCGGCGTGGCGGGCGTCGGCAAGGTCGGCCACCACCTGGTGGACCACCTGCGCGACGAGGGCGCGGAGGTCGTGATCACGGACGTGCGCGAGGACGCCGTGCGCCGGATCCTCGACCGGCACCCCGAGGGGGTCACGGCCGTCGCCGACACCGAGGCGCTGATCCGCGTCGACGGGCTGGACGTCTACGCCCCGTGCGCACTGGGCGGAGCGCTGAACGACGACTCCGTGCCGGTGCTGACCGCCAAGGTCGTCTGCGGCGCGGCCAACAACCAGCTCGCCCACCCGGGCGTGGAGAAGGACCTCGCCGACCGCGGGATCCTCTACGCGCCGGACTACGTGGTGAACGCCGGCGGCGTCATCCAGGTCGCCGACGAACTGCACGGCTTCGATTTCGAGCGGTGCAGGGCGACGGCGGCGAAGATCTTCGACACCACGCTGGCCATCTTCGCACGTGCGAAGGCGGACGGGATCCCGCCCGCCGCGGCGGCCGACCGGATCGCCGAGCAGCGGATGCACGAGGCGGCCCGGGCGCGCGGGTGGTGAGGCGGAGGCCAGGGTTCCGCTGAGCCCCGGGAAAGCCCCGTCCCCGCACCGATCGCCGGTTTGTTCGGTACCTGCCGGAGGAAAGTTGGAGAGAACTCTCACTCTTACCGGCGGGTCGTCGGCCAATAAGTGGTTAAAATCGCCACTGACCAGCGAGGACGGGGCACCTCGAGGGTTCTGTGCACACGCGCGTGCTACGGGCGACGTACCGTATGGGTGCGGGCTCAGGTACCGTGGAAGCCCTACGGACCGGCCTCTCCGCGGAGAGTCCGTTCCGGATCATGAACGCGTGTCAAGACTCTGGGGCCGTCGAGCCCCGTCGTTGAGGGGGTCGAGCCATGGGGCGCGGCCGGGCCAAGGCCAAGCAAGCGAAGGTCGCCCGCCAGCTGAAGTACAACAGCGGCGGGACGGACCTCTCACGCCTGGCCGAAGAGCTGGGCGCATCGACGTCGAACATGCCGCCGAATGGCGAGCCGTTCGAGGACGATGAGCAAGACGACGACCCGTACGCCCGGTACGCCGAGCTGTACGCGGACGACGACGAGGACGAGGACGAGGACTCCTCGCACCAACACCGTCGCGGCGCTTGACCTTGCACTGAGCACTCACCCGGTCGGTGACTTCGGTCACCGACCGGGTCTTGTGCTGTCCACAGGATTCCGAGGGTTCCGCAGACCTCAGCCGGCGTAGTCCCCGACCAGAGCGGCACCGCTGGTGTGCTCGCCGCGCTCGGTGATCTCGCCGGCGACCCATGCCTCGACCCCGCGGTCGGCCAGCGTCGCCAGGGCCACGTCGGTCGACTGCTCGGGCACGATCGCGATCATGCCGACGCCCATGTTGAGGGTCTTCTCCAGCTCCAGCCGCTCGACGTTCCCGGTCCGGCCGACGAGGTCGAAGATCGGGGCGGGCGTCCAGGTGGAGCGGTCGACGGTCGCGTGCAGTCCGTCGGGGATGACACGGGCGAGGTTGGCGGCGAGTCCGCCACCGGTGACGTGGCTGAAGGCGTGGACCTCGGTGGTGCGGGTGAGGGCCAGGCAGTCCAGCGAGTAGATCTTCGTCGGCTCCAGGAGTTCCTCGCCGAGGGTGCGGCCCAGTTCCTCGACGCGCGCCTCGAGGGAGAGGCCGGCCTGGTTCAGCAGGACGTGGCGGACGAGGGAGTACCCGTTCGAGTGAAGGCCGGAGGAGCCCATGGCGATCACCGTGTCACCCGTACGGATGCGATCGGCGCCCAGCAGGCGGTCGGCCTCCACGACGCCCGTACCGGCGCCGGCGACGTCGAAGTCGTCCGCGCCCAGCAGGCCCGGGTGCTCGGCCGTCTCGCCGCCCACCAGGGCGCAGCCGGCCAGCACACAGCCCTCGGCGATGCCCTTGACGATGGCGGCGACCCGCTCGGGGTGGACCTTGCCGACGCAGATGTAGTCGGTCATGAACAGCGGCTCGGCGCCGCACACCACGATGTCGTCCATGACCATGGCGACCAGGTCGTGGCCGATGGTGTCGTACACGCCCATCTGGCGGGCCACGTCGACCTTGGTGCCGACGCCGTCCGTGGCGGAGGCGAGCAGCGGGCGCTCGTAGTGCTTCAGGGCGGAGGCGTCGAAGAGGCCGGCGAAGCCGCCGAGGCCGCCGAGGACCTCGGGACGCTGCGCCTTCTTCACCCACTCCTTCATCAGCTCGACCGCGCGGTCGCCCGCTTCGATGTCGACGCCGGCAGCCGCGTAGGAAGCACCGGTTGTGCCCGTCGCCGGAGGCGACTGATCAGAGACAGCAGACATTGCCTGGGATCTTTCGGGTTGGTGATACGTACGGGCTTACGGGCGGCGGATCGCGTCGGCCGCGGCCGTGGCGGCCGGGCCCGCGGCCAGCTCCGTCTCCAGCAGCTGCTTGCCGAGCAGCTCCGGGTCGGGCAGCTCCATCGGGTACTCGCCGTCGAAGCAGGCACGGCAGAGGTTCGGCTTGGCGATGGTGGTCGCCTCGATCATGCCGTCGATGGAGATGTACGCCAGGGAGTCGGCGCCGAGCGAGGTGCCAATCTCGTCGATCGTCATGCCGTTGGCGATGAGCTCGGCGCGGGTGGCGAAGTCGATGCCGAAGAAGCAGGGCCACTTCACGGGCGGCGAGGAGATCCGGATGTGGACCTCGGCGGCGCCCGCCTCGCGGAGCATGCGGACCAGGGCGCGCTGGGTGTTGCCGCGCACGATGGAGTCGTCGACGACGACCAGGCGCTTGCCCTTGATGACTTCCTTGAGCGGGTTCAGCTTCAGGCGGATGCCAAGCTGCCGGATCGTCTGTGAGGGCTGGATGAAGGTCCGGCCGACGTAGGCGTTCTTGACCAGGCCGGCGCCGAACGGGATGCCGGAGGCCTCCGCGTAGCCGATGGCGGCCGGGGTGCCGGACTCCGGGGTCGCTATGACCAGGTCGGCCTCGACCGGGGCTTCCTTGGCGAGCTTGCGGCCCATCTCCACGCGGGAGAGGTACACGTTCCGGCCGGCGATGTCGGTGTCGGGGCGGGCCAGGTAGACGTACTCGAAGACACAGCCCTTGGGCTTCGCTTCCGCGAAGCGGGAGGTGCGCAGACCGTTCTCGTCAATGGCGACGAACTCGCCCGGCTCGATCTCCCGGACGAAGCTGGCGCCGGTGATGTCGAGGGCGGCGGTCTCGGAGGCGACGACCCAGCCGCGCTCCAGACGGCCGAGGACCAGCGGGCGGATGCCCTGCGGGTCGCGGGCCGCGTAGAGGGTGTGCTCGTCCATGAAGACGAGCGAGAAGGCGCCCCTGACCTGCGGGAGGATCTGGTGGGCCGCCTCTTCGATGGTCAGCGGCTTGCCGTCCTCGTCGACCTGGGCCGCCAGGAGCGCGGTGAGCAGGTCGGTGTCGTTGGTGGCCGCCACGCGCGGGGTGCGGCCTTCCTGCTTGGGCAGGTCGGCGACCATCTCGGCGAGCTGGGCGGTGTTGACGAGGTTGCCGTTGTGACCGAGCGCGATCGAGCCGTGCGCGGTGGCACGGAACGTCGGCTGGGCGTTCTCCCACACGGAGGCGCCGGTGGTCGAGTAGCGGGCGTGTCCGACCGCGATGTGACCCTGGAGCGAACCGAGCGAGGTCTCGTCGAAGACCTGGGAGACCAGGCCCATGTCCTTGAAGACGAGGATCTGGGAGCCGTTGCTGACCGCGATTCCCGCGGATTCCTGGCCCCGATGCTGGAGGGCGTAGAGCCCGAAGTACGTGAGCTTTGCGACCTCTTCACCCGGAGCCCAGACACCGAAGACGCCACATGCGTCCTGGGGGCCCTTCTCGCCGGGAAGCAGATCGTGATTGAGTCGACCGTCACCACGTGGCACGTCATCGAGTGTAGGCGAGGTCGACCACTGGTCCGAATTGGGGATACTTGCCGGTAACTCGGCAACCGCCGGGCCAACCCCTTGGTGATCGACTCATTCGCGCAGGTCAGAGCGCGATTCGCGTGATCGGATCGTGGGACGCGAGCGCTCCCGGGGCGGGCGGGCGGCCGCCCGTTCCGGCGGTGCGAGTGAGGTGTCGCACACCAATCGGCCCGGCCGCGCGTCAGGACATCAGCGGCAGCAGCGCCGAGAGGTCCGCCCGCTCCCCGCTCGCGCTCACCTTCGCCTCCTCGACGGCGTCCTTCCAGACCAGCCGCCCGGTCGCCAGCCGGACCCAGGTCAGCGGGTCGGTCTCGACGACGTTGGGCGGGGTGCCACGGGTGTGCCGGGGACCCTCGACGCACTGCACGACGGCGTACGGCGGCACGCGCACCTCCGTGGCGCCGCCGGGCGCCCGTACGGCGAGGACGTCGGCGAGGAGACGGGTGGCGGCGGCGAGCGCCTGACGCTCGAACGGGACGTCCAGGCCGGGCACGGCGGCGTTGAGGTCGTCGGTGTGGACGACGAGTTCGACGGTCCGGGTGACCAGGTACTCGTCGAGGGACATCGCGCCGGCGTTGGTCGCCAGCAGCCTGGTCCCGGGATGGGCGTCGAGCCGTTCGACCAGGTCCCGCGCCACGCCCGAGAGATAGGCGTCGAGGTCGGGGTGGCGCTCGGCGATCCCCCGGGTGAACTCGTCGATGGCCGAGGAGTGGGCGCCGGTCGCGAACGGCCAGTCGAGGATCGTGGCGTCCTGCCTCACCGGCTCGGGCAGGTCGAGGGACCGGCCGACGGCCGTGACGGCCATCCCGATGTGCGCGACCAGGTCCCGCACGCTCCACTCGCCCAGTCGCGTGGGCAGCGCCAGTCGCTCGGGCGTGAGGCCCCGGACGGCTTCCCCCACATGGCCGAGCTGGGCGAGAACCGCCGCACGGATCCTGGCGGAGTCGTACGTCCTGGTGCGCTTCTTCGTCGGGGACATGACGGTGAGCCTATTCCGCGCGGAAGGCCGACCGCCGCGGAAAGCGCCCGTCGGTGCAGTGGCGGCGGGTGGCGACGTCGTCGACGTAGGCGCGGAGGGTGTTCCAGGTGGGGGGCGGCCGTGCGGGCGTAGACGTACTGCGCGCGCAGGACGTGCACGGCCGGCTCGCCGTCGCAGGTGGAGGTCGCCCACCACGTGGTGCCGTCCTTGGCGCCGCGGCCCGCGGTGCCCGGGGCGACGGGCCGGTCGTCGGGTCCGCGCAGTGCCAGCCGGTGAGGTACACGTCGGGGGTGTCCTGTCCGTAGAAGGTCTGGACGTCGGCCCACCCGTCGTACCGCGGTACCGGGCCGGAGGCTCGCGCGGCTGCTGTCGCTGTCGTGGGAGCGGTCGAAGAGGGCGCGGCCGGTCGTCATGGCCAGGACGCACCGCTCGCGCCACACGTCGTCGTCGGCCGCCGTCGCCGTCGCCCGCTCGGGAAGCCAGGGCCGGTCGGCGGCCGGGGCGTTCAGGTGGGCGTACCAGGCGCAGGTGCCCGTCGCCCGCGCTGCCGGGCCGAGCGCCGGGACGGCCGGGAGCCGGCCCGGGAGGGCCGCGGAGCGGGTGGAACAGCCCAGCTTCCGTGCCGCCGCCTCGTCGGCGGCGCGGACCGCGATGGACGCCATCCGGCGGCGCTCGTCCTCGCTCGGAGTGCGGCCGCGTACGACCACAGCCCGGTGTACGCGGCCGTGGCGGTGACCTCGAGGCTCCCCACCGGGTCACCCCGGTACGTCCCGTCGGGGCAGGCGAGCCGGACGGTCGTGGCGCCCGCGCTCACCATGGTCGGCACCACGCCGCCGGCCGGGACCTCCATGCGCTGCCAGCGCTCGGGGACCTCGAGCCCGGACCGGGGGACGAGGTTGCCCGGCCCGCTGTCCGGACCGGCGTCGACGCGCAGGGTCAGCAGCGGCTTCCCGCTGCCGTCGCCCGTCGGCATTGATCGTTCGCCGAAGCTACCAGCGGGGTCCGGCAGACGGTGGGGGCCTCCACACGACCCGACCCCGTGCGAAGGCCCCGCCCGGACTCCGAACCACGGAGCCGGGCGGGGCCTCGACCGTCGTGCCGCCTACGCGAGCAGCGCCGGGATCGTCGCCTCGTGCGCCTCGCGCAGCTCGGCCAGGGTGAGGGCGAACTCTCCCTGGACGTCCACCGTGTCGCCGTCGACGACACCGATGCGGGTGGCCGGGAGGCCCCGGGCGCCGCACATGTCGTTGAAGCGGACCTCTTCCGAGCGCGGGACGGCGACGACCGCGCGGCCGGCCGACTCCGAGAAGAGGAAGGTGAAGGCGTCCAGACCGTCCGGGACGATCAGGCGGGCGCCCTTGCCGCCGAGCAGCGCCGACTCGACGACCGCCTGGATCAGACCGCCGTCGGACAGGTCGTGCGCGGAGTCGATCATGCCGTCGCGGGAGGCGGAGATGAGGATCTCGGCCAGCAGGCGCTCGCGCTCCAGGTCGACCGTCGGGGGCAGGCCGCCGAGGTGGTCGTGGACCACCTGGGACCAGGCCGAGCCGCCGAACTCCTCACGCGTGTCGCCGAGGAGGTAGAGGAGCTGGCCCTCTTCCTGGAAGGCGACCGGCGTGCGGCGGGCGACGTCGTCGATGACGCCCAGCACCGCGACCACCGGGGTCGGGTGGATGGCGGCCTCGCCCGTCTGGTTGTAGAGCGAGACGTTGCCGCCGGTCACCGGGGTGCCGAGCTGCTGGCAGGCGTCGGCCAGACCGCGGACGGCCTCCGCGAACTGCCACATCACCGCCGGGTCCTCGGGCGAGCCGAAGTTCAGGCAGTCGGAGACGGCGAGCGGCTTGGCGCCGGTGGTGGCGACGTTGCGGTACGCCTCGGCGAGGGCCAGCTGGGCGCCGTGGTAGGGGTCCAGCTTGGCGTACCGGCCGTTGCCGTCGGTGGCGATGGCCACGCCGAGGCCGGTCTGCTCGTCGATGCGGATCATGCCGGAGTCCTCGGGCTGGGCGAGGACGGTGTTGCCCTGCACGAAGTGGTCGTACTGGGACGTGATCCACTTCTTCGAGGCCTGGTTCGGGGAGCCGACCAGCTTCAGGACCTGGTCCTTCAGCTCCTCGGCGGTCTGCGGGCGGGGCAGCTTGTTCGCGTCGTCCGCCTGGAGGGCGTCCTGCCAGTCGGGACGGGCGTACGGGCGCTCGTAGACCGGACCCTCGTGCGCGACCGTGCGCGGGTCGACATCGACGATCTTGCCGCCGTGCCAGTAGATCTCGAGGCGGTCGCCGTCGGTCACCTCGCCGATGACGGTGGCGATGACGTCCCACTTCTCGCAGATCTCGAGGAAGCGGTCGACCTTCTCCGGCTCGACGACGGCGCACATGCGCTCCTGCGACTCGCTCATGAGGATCTCCTCAGGCGAGAGGGTCGAGTCGCGCAGGGGGACGTCGTCCAGCGTCACGCGCATGCCGCCGGAGCCGTTGGAGGCCAGCTCGGAGGTGGCGCAGGACAGACCGGCCGCGCCGAGGTCCTGGATGCCGACGACCAGCTTCTCCGCGAACGCCTCCAGGGTGCACTCGATGAGGAGCTTCTCCTGGAAGGGGTCGCCGACCTGGACGGCGGGGCGCTTCGACGGCTTGGCGTCGTCGAAGGTCTCCGAGGCGAGGATCGAGGCGCCGCCGATGCCGTCGCCGCCGGTCCGGGCCCCGTACACGATGACCTTGTTGCCCGCGCCGGAGGCCTTCGCGAGGTGGATGTCCTCGTGCCGCATGACGCCGATGGCGCCGGCGTTGACCAGTGGGTTGCCCTGGTAGCAGGCGTCGAAGACGACCTCGCCGCCGATGTTGGGCAGGCCCAGGCAGTTGCCGTAGCCGCCGATGCCGGCGACGACGCCCGGCAGGACGCGCTTGGTGTCCGGGTGGTCGGCCGCGCCGAAGCGCAGCGGGTCGACGACCGCGACCGGGCGGGCGCCCATCGCGATGATGTCGCGCACGATGCCGCCGACGCCCGTGGCCGCGCCCTGGTAGGGCTCCACGTACGACGGGTGGTTGTGCGACTCGACCTTGAAGGTGACCGCGTAGCCCTGGCCGACGTCGACGACACCGGCGTTCTCGCCGATGCCGACGAGGAGGGCGTCGGACCGGGGGGCCTTCTCGCCGAACTGGCGGAGGTGGACCTTGGAGGACTTGTAGGAGCAGTGCTCGGACCACATGACCGAGTACATGGCGAGCTCGGCGCCGGTGGGCCGGCGGCCGAGGATCTCCACGATGCGCTCGAACTCGTCCTTCTTCAGGCCGAGTTCGGCCCAGGGCAGCTCGACGTCGGGGGTCGCGGCCGCGTGCTCGACCGTGTCCAGAGGCGTCCGGCTCATGCGTTGACCAGCTTCTTGAGGATCGAGGTGAAGAAGGGGAGGCCGTCGGTGCGGCCGGTGCCGATGAGCGGCTCCACGGCGTGCTCCGGGTGCGGCATCAGGCCCACGACGTTCCCGGCCTCGTTGGTGATGCCGGCGATGTCGTTGAGCGAGCCGTTCGGGTTGAAGTCCAGGTACCGGAAGGCGACACGGCCCTCGGCCTCCAGCTTGTCCAGCGTGTACTGGTCGGCCACGTAGCGGCCGTCCATGTTCTTCAGCGGGATGTGGATCTCCTGGCCGGCCGTGTAGTCGGTGGTCCAGGCGGTGTCCGCGTTCTCCACCCGCAGCTTCTGGTCGCGGCAGATGAAGTGCAGGTGGTCGTTGCCGAGCATCCCGCCCGGGAGGAGGTGGGCCTCGGTGAGGATCTGGAAGCCGTTGCAGATGCCGAGGACCGGCAGACCGGCCTTCGCCTGCTCGATGACCGTGTCCATCACCGGCGAGAAGCGGGCGATGGCCCCGGCGCGCAGATAGTCGCCGTAGGAGAAGCCACCGCAGAGCACCACCGCGTCGACCTGCTTGAGGTCCTTGTCCTTGTGCCACAGGGCCACGGGTTCGGCGCCCGCCAGCCGGATCGCACGCTGCGAGTCCCGGTCGTCGAGAGAGCCCGGGAAAGTGACGACGCCAATACGAGCGGTCACTTCACGGCCTCCGCGACTTCCTCGACCCGGACGGTGAAGTCCTCGATCACGGTGTTCGCGAGGAAGGATTCCGCAAGATCGTGGATGCGGGCGAGCGCCGCCTCGTCGACCGGTCCGTCAACTTCCAGTTCGAATCGCTTTCCCTGACGTACGTCCGAGATGCCTTCGAAACCCAGCCGCGGCAGTGCGCGCTGCACCGCCTGGCCCTGGGGGTCGAGGATCTCCGGCTTGAGCATGACGTCGACTACGACGCGTGCCACTGGCACTCCCGGTGTTGTGGTGCTGAGCAGGTTCCTGCAGGTGTCTTCAGACTACCCGCACAAAATTTCTACGCGAGTAGAGTTGTAGGAAACCACGTGAGCGCCATCACGGCCGACATCACGATCTGGTGGCGGAGCAGCCCTTCACCAAAAGTTCAGGGAAAGATCCCGGATGACTACGCATGACCTATTGCGCCGACCCGTCCACCACCAGCACCCTCAATCGAAGTCGCTCCGCCCCCACTGAATCTTTGGGACACGCGGGGAGATTTAGTCGAGCTTCACATTCGATTGCCGGGCACTGTACAAATGAAATGGCAATAGCCGATACTTTGCCCCGTAACAGGCGGACAGTCGACAACTCCGCGACGTCCGGGCACGTCATCCCGGGGTGTCATCGCGGAGCTGTCGCACGAAGGGACCGATATTCGTGGCGCAGAAGGTCGTGGTCACTCTCTTTGACGACATCGACGGCTCGGAAGCGGCGGAAACGATCGCCTTCGGACTCGACGGCAAGTCGTACGAGATCGACCTGAATGAAGCCAATGCCAAGAAACTGCGTAAGGCGCTCGCGCCGTACGTGGAGGCCGGCCGCAAGCGGTCGAGGTCCGGCAAGGCGTATCAGCAGACGGAGGTCGCCCCCGACCCGGCGGCCGTCCGCGCCTGGGCCCAGGCGAACAGGATGGACGTGCCCGCGCGCGGGCGGATCCCCAAGAAGGTCTACGAGGCCTTCGCCGAGGCCCAGTGAGCCGACGCGCCCGAGGTGTCCCGGGGCCCGCGGGCGGGCCCTGCGGACAACCGACTTGCGCTACCCCCCTCATGGTCGGCTAATGTCTGGAGCACGCCGCCGGGCGGGGCCGAAAAGCCCAGCTCACGGAGGCCGCGCGGGTGTAGTTCAGTAGCAGAACATCCCCCTTCCAGGGGGAAGGCGCAGTGTGCGATTCCTGTCACCCGCTCTGCATCACCTTCCCGACCACTCGTCTGGATCAGGTAGGCTGGTGCTCGCACCGATCGGTGAGAGCCGGTCGGAGGCAATGCGGACGTAGCTCAGTTGGTAGAGCGCAACCTTGCCAAGGTTGAGGTCGCGAGTTCGAGCCTCGTCGTCCGCTCGGGAATGAGACCCCGGTCCAATGGACCGGGGTCTTTTCGTGTGCGCCCGTTCCTTCGTCTCCGGCGGGCGGCCGTTCTGACATTTGTCATGGGGAGTGGTGACAGCGTGCACTGCCGCCCCCGTCCTTCCGCCGGGACGCTGACGTCATGGAAGCCAGGAAAGCCAGGGACACGGAAGAGCACGTGATCGAGGTCACCGACCTCCGGCGTGTGTACGGGGGCGGGTTCGAGGCGGTGCGCGGGGTCTCCTTCCACGTCGACCGGGGAGAGATCTTCGCGTTGCTGGGCACCAACGGGGCCGGCAAGACGTCGACCGTCGAACTGCTGGAGGGACTCCAGCGGCCCGACGGCGGGGAGGTCAAAGTCCTCGGCCACGACCCGTACGCCGACCGGGCCGCCGTACGGCCGCGCACCGGGGTGATGTTGCAGGAGGGCGGCTTTCCCTCCGAGCTCACCGTCAGGGAGACCACGCGCATGTGGGCCGGCTGTGTCAGCGGCGCCCGGCCGGCCGAGGAGGCGCTGGCGCTGGTCGGCCTCGACGGGAAGGCCGGGGTGCGGGTGAAGCAGCTGTCCGGGGGCGAGCGGCGCAGGCTCGACCTGGCGCTGGCGCTGCTCGGGGAGCCGGAGGTCCTGTTCCTCGACGAGCCGACGACCGGTCTGGACGCGGAGGGCCGCCGGGACACCTGGGACCTGGTGCGGGCACTGCGCGACGCCGGGACGACCGTGCTGCTGACCACGCACTACCTGGAAGAGGCGGAGGGTCTCGCCGACCGGCTCGCCATCCTCCACCAGGGGCGCATCGCGGCCGCCGGGACACCGGCGGAGGTGACCGCCGCGCAGCCCTCCCGGATCTCCTTCGAACTGCCCGAGGGCTACTTCGTCGGCGATCTGCCGCCGCTCGGCGAGCTGGGGGTGTGCGACCACGAGACCGAGGGGCGCCTCGTCCGGCTGCGGACGCGGGAGCTGCAGCGGGCGGCCACGGGGCTCCTGGTGTGGGCCGAGCGGGCCGGGGTGGAACTGCGCGGCCTCGACGTGCGGTCGGCCTCGCTGGAGGAGGCGTTCCTGGGGATCGCCCGGGACGCCGTGGAGAAGGACGAGGAGGTCGTGGCATGAACGGGGGGGCTATGAGGGGCTCGGAGGGCTCGACGAGGGGTTCGGTGGGCGCGGGGTCGGGTGCGGCCGGCCGGGGCGTGGGGGCTTCGGGCCCGGGGGCGGGGGCCGTGGGCTCGAGGTCGGGTGCCGCGGGCAGGGGTTCGGGGGCTGCGGGCAGGGGGGCGGTGACCACGCCGGTGAGCCGGATGGCCGCCCTCGCCCGGGCCGAGCTGACGCTGCTCCGGCGCAGCAAGGCGACGCTCGTCGCGGCCGTCCTGGTGCCGCTCGCGCTGCCGTTCAGCCTGCGGTCGGTGGTCGACGGGATGGACGTCGGCGAAGCGGGGCTCACCGTCGGGCTGGTGATGCTGCCCGCCGCGATCGGGTTCTCGCTGCTGTTCGGCGTGTACGGGGCGCTCGCCGGCATCTACACCGCCCGGCGCGAGGAACTCGTGCTCAAGCGGCTGCGCACCGGCGAACTGGGCGACGGCGAGGTCCTGACCGGTTCCGCGCTGCCGGTGCTCGCCACGGGGCTGGTGCAGTGCCTGGTGCTGGTGGCGGGCTGTACGGCCTTCCTCGACGTGCCGGCTCCCGAGGCGCCCCTTCTCGCCGTACTCGGGATCCTGACGGGGCTCGTGATGTGCGCGGCACTGGCGGCGGTCACGGCGAGTGTGACGCGGACCGTGGAGAGCGCGCAGGTCACGACCATGCCGTTCGTGATCGTCTCCATGGTCGGCTCCGGCGTGACCGTTCCGCTGGAGCTGATGCCCGACCGGGTCGCCTCCGTCCTGGAGCTGCTTCCGCTGAGCCCGGTCATCACGCTCGTCCGCGGCGGCTGGACCGGCGACCTCTCCGCCTACCAGGCCCTGGGCACCCTGGCCACCGCGCTGGCCTGGACGGTGCTGGCGGTGTTTGCTGTACGGCGGTGGTTCCGGTGGGAGCCGCGGCGCTGACGTACCGGGGGAACGGGGGAGACGCGAGGATGGGCAGGCCGGCGGGCTGGTGGCGACGGAAGAGCACACCGGCGAAGGTCGAGACGTACACACGGTGGTCGTTCCACTTCTTCGCCGTGGCCGAGTTCACGTCGGCGGGGGTGCCGTTCGGCTCGGGGGTATGGACGGGAGCCGGGCTGTGGCTGCCGGTGCTGGTGCTCGGGCACTCCGCGCTCTGCGCCGTGACGGCGTCGCGGGCGCTGGACTGGACGCGCGGGCGCCGTCCCCAGCCCGTCCGGCTGCTGTGGACGCTCGCCGCCGCCAGCGCGGCGGTCGGTGTGGTCGCGTTGTGGGTCGCCGAGCACGGGTCGGGCGGCCACGAGTCCGTCGAGACCGCCGCGGGCGGGGTCTTCGGGGTCACGACGATCTTCGCGGCGGGCAACACCACGCTCGGCGTCCGCGGAGGGCGGCGCGCGACCGCGGTCGTCGTCGGCTACACCCTCGGCACCGGAGCGGTGGCGCTCCCGCTCGGGCTGCCCGTCGCGGCCGTCCTGGTCTCGATGGTGGCGGTGCTGGTCGGCGGCGCCTTCATCAGCGGCACATCCGTCTTCTCCGTCTGGCTCCTCAACGCCGTCTACGAGCTCGACGAGGCCCGCGAGACCCGTGCCCGGCTCGCCGTCGCGGAGGAGCGGCTGCGGTTCGGGCGGGACCTGCACGACGTGATGGGGCGGAACCTCGCGGTGATCGCACTGAAGAGCGAGCTCGCCGTGCAGTTGGCCCGACGGGGCCGGCCGGAGGCCGTGGAGCAGATGATCGAGGTACAGCGGATCGCGCAGGAGTCGCAGCGCGAGGTGCGCGACGTGGTACGGGGGTACCGGGAGGCCGACCTCGGGGTCGAACTCTCCGGCGCTCAGGGGGTGTTGACGGCCGCCGGGATCGAGTGCGAGATACGGACCTCCCCCGGGGTGGCCGACGGGCTGCCGACGCAGGTGCAGTCGGCGCTCGGCTGGGTGGTGCGGGAGACGACGACCAATGTGCTGCGGCACGGGGACGCGGGGCGGTGCTCGGTGGGACTTCGGGTGACGGGGGGACGTGTGGTGCTGACGGTGGAGAACGACGGGGCAGGTGTCGGGATGGGGGCTGACGGATCCACCGGAGGAGCCGCCGGAGGAGCGGGCGCAGGCCCTCGCGGCGGATCGGGGCTCGCGGGGCTGCGGGAGCGGCTGGCGGAGGTGGACGGGACCCTGGAGGCGGGCTTCGCGGAGGGTGGGGTGTTCCGGGTGGTGGCGGAAGTGCCGCTGGCGCAGGCGGAGGAGAGGGCTTTGCGGGGGGTGGCCGGTGGGTCCCTGCCAGGGGCGGCGGACACGTCCCGGCGGGAGGCGGCGGACACGTCCCGGCGGGAGGCGGCGGACACGTCCCGGCGGGGGGTGGCGGACACGTCCCGGCGGGGGGTGGCGGACACGTCCCGGCGGGGGGTGGCTGGAGCGCCGCTGGCCGATACCGCTGGTGAGAGTGATGTGGTGGAGAAGGGTGCCGGGGGCAGTGGGACCGGTGTGGTGGGGGAGGTCAGCGCGTGAGCGTGCGGGTGCTGCTCGCCGACGACGAGCATCTCATTCGGGGCGCGCTGGCGGCTCTGCTCTCCCTGGAGGACGATCTGCTGATCGTCGCCGAGGCGGCCACCGGGCCGGAGGCGCTGGCCATGGCACGGGCGCACGCGCCGGACGTGGCCGTCCTCGATCTGCAGATGCCGGGCGCGGACGGTGTGAAGGTCGCCACGTCCCTCCGGACCGAACTGCCCGCCTGCCAGGTCCTGATCGTCACCAGTCACGGCCGGCCCGGGCACCTGAAGCGGGCGCTTGCGACCGGTGTGCGCGGGTTCGTCCCCAAGACGGTGAGTGCCCAGCGGCTCGCCGAGATCATCCGTACCGTGCACGCCGGGAACCGTTACGTCGACCCCGAGTTGGCCGCCGACGCGATCGCCGCCGGGGACTCGCCGCTGACCTCGCGCGAGGCCGAGGTGCTCGAACTCGCCGCCGACGGCGCGCCCGTCGCGGAGATCGCCGAGCGGGCCGCGTTGTCGCCCGGGACCGTGCGCAACTACCTCTCGTCGGCCGCCTCCAAGCTCGGTGCGGAGAACCGGCATACGGCGGTGCGGCTCGCGCGCGAGCGGGGTTGGGTATAGTTGCTCTCGCACCACGGTGCAAGGCGGACGTAGCTCAGTTGGTAGAGCGCAACCTTGCCAAGGTTGAGGTCGCGAGTTCGAGCCTCGTCGTCCGCTCGTCGAACAAGCCTCCCGGCTCCTGCCGGGGGGCTTGTTGCCGTCCTGCCGGCCTACGACCAGCTCATGCCCGTCAGGCGCTCGTACGCCTCCACGTACTTCGCGCGGGTCGCGTCCACGATCTCCTGGGGCAGCTCCGGCGGCGGCTGCTCGCTCGCGCGGTCCCAGCCGGACGCGTCCGAGGTCAGCCAGTCGCGCACGAACTGCTTGTCGTACGACTGCTGCGCGCGGCCCGGCTGCCACTGGTCGGCCGGCCAGAAGCGGGAGGAGTCGGGGGTGAGGACCTCGTCGGCGACGACCAGGGTGTCTCCCTCGTAGCCGAACTCGAACTTCGTGTCCGCGAGGATGATGCCGCGGTCGCGGGCGATGTCGCGGGCGCGGGAGTAGACGGCGAGGGTCGTCTGGCGCAGCTGTGCGGCGGTGTCGGCGCCGACCTGGCGGGCGACCTCCTCGTAGGAGACGTTCTCGTCGTGCTCGCCCACGGCGGCCTTGGTGGCCGGGGTGAAGATCGGGGCCGGGAGTTCGCTTCCGTCGACCAGGCCCTCGGGGAGGGCGAGGCCGCAGACCGTGCGGGACGCCTTGTACTCGGCGAGGCCCGAGCCGGTGAGGTAGCCGCGGGCCACGCACTCCACCGGGACCATCCGCAGGGACTTGCAGACCAGGGTGCGGCCGGCCCAGTCGGCGGGGGCGCCCGCGGGCAGCTCGGTGCTCAGGACGTGGTTGGGGACCAGGTCGGCGAGCTGGTCGAACCACCACAGGGAGAGCTGGGTGAGGATGCGGCCCTTGTCGGGGATCTCGGTCGGCAGCACCCAGTCGAAGGCGGACGTTCGGTCGCTGGCGACCATCACGAGGTCGCCCGCCTCGTTCCGGTACAGCTCGCGCACCTTGCCGGTGTGGAGGTGCACCAGGCCCGGGACCTCGAGGGGTTCGGGCTTTTCTACGAATCCGGACACGGTTCCTCCCCGTGGTTCTGTCCTATGGCTTGATTGTCCCGTACACCGGGATTGATCTCGGACAGAGGGTGGGGGGTTGTGCCTGCGGGGTGCCTGCGGCGGCTGGCGGGGGGCGCCTTCGGGGGGGTGGGTGGGTCGGGGGGGGGGGGGGGGGGGGGGGGGGGGGGGGGGGGGGGGGGGGGGGGGGGGGGGGGGGGGGGGGGGGGGGGGGGGGGG
>NZ_JBIUBX010000040.1:0-60048 GCF_044548445.1 Streptomyces sp. NPDC052016 | reverse complement strand
CGGCGGGGGGGGGGGGGGGGGGGGGGCCCCGCGCCCCCCCCCCCCCGGCGGGGGGGGGGGGCCGCGCGCGGCCCCCCGGGGGGTGGGGGGTGGCGGGGGGGGGGGGGGGCCCCACCCCCCCCCCCCCCGCCCCTGCCCCCTCTCACATCCCGCTGCGCGGCCCCGGCAGGCCCGCCCGTGACGAGCCCGCGTACGCGTCGCGCGCGTGCTCCGCCGCCAGGGCGGACGCCGCCGACGCGGTCGAGCCCACCGCACCCGCTCCCGCCGTCCGCCGCACCTGCGGCGGTACGCCGGTCTCCGGGTGCAGGGACGGCGGCCCCACCGGCGCCCCCGCCGGGGACGCCGCGACCGGCGCCGGCTCGCTGTCCACCGGCGGGCGTTCACTCTGCGGCCGGCGGGCACGGTACGCCGCCCGGTACGCGGCCGGCGACGAGCCGAGCTGCCGCCGGAAGTGACCGCGCAGGGCCACCGGCGAGCGGAACCCGCACCGGCCGGCGACCTCGTCGACGGAGTAGTCCGACGTCTCCAGCAGACGCTGGGCCTGCAGCACCCGCTGGGTGATCAGCCACTGCAGCGGCGCACTGCCGGTCAGGGACCGGAAGCGGCGGTCGAACGTCCGCCGGCTCATGTACGCGCGGGCCGCCAGCGTCTCCACGTCGAACTGCTCGTGGAGGTGCTCCAGCGCCCAGGCGACGACCTCGGCGAGCGGGTCGGCGCCGATCTCCTCCGGTAAAGAGCGGTCGAGATAGCGCTCCTGCCCGCCCGAACGGCGGGGCGGTACCACCAGGCGCCGGGCCAGCGCGCCCGCCGCCTCGTTGCCGTGGTCCGTCCGCACGATGTGGAGGCAGAGATCGATTCCGGCCGCCGTACCCGCCGACGTCAGGACGTCGCCGTCGTCGACGAACAGCTCCCGCGGATCGACGTGCACCGACGGATAGCGCTTGGCCAGCGTCGGCGCGTACATCCAGTGGGTGGTGGCCGGACGGCCGTCCAGCAGACCCGCCGCCGCCAGCACGAACGCGCCGGTGCACAGGCCCACGATGCGGGCGCCCTCCTCGTGCGCCCGGCGCAGTGCGTCGAGCGCCTCCGCCGGTGGCGGGGAGGTGATCGAACGCCAGGCCGGCACGACGACCGTGCCCGCCCGGGAGATCGCCTCCAGGCCGTGTGGTGCGGTGAGTTCCAGGCCCCCTGTGGTCCGCAGCGGGCCGTCCTCGCCGGCGCACACCAGTAAGCGGTAGCGCGGCACGCCGGCGTCCTGGCGGTCAATCCCGAACACCGACAGCGGAATGGAACTCTCGAAAATGGGGCCGCCGCTGAACAGCAGCACCGCGACGATCTCCTTGCGGCGTCGCCCGGACAGTTTCCGGACCGCGGCTTCCGGCGCGGCAGTGGAGTCGTGGCTCATCCTGCTAAGCCCCCCTCGGTGGTCGCGGCTCCTCGGTTGTGTCGCTCCTGCACGTTTCCCCTCGGTCCTGCACGAGTCCCCCGCCGTAGACAGTCAAGATCGAATCTACTGTGTCGCGTGATGCCGGAGTGGCCAGTTCAGCACCCGGCACATTGTCGACATGGCAACTTGGCGTGAAGCATTCGATCACGAAGCGTTGCACTCGTGGGAGGCGCAGGGAAGTGCGCCTCGTCGCGGTGGCCAATCTCCGTAGGGTGCGCAGGGTCCCGGAGACCCTTTCCGTGCAGGTCGAACGGGGGGTGGGGGGTGGTTAAGGCAAGGGATGCGCGGTATCCGGAAGTTGGCTGAAAAGATACGGTCGCGTGCGTGAAAACCGGTCAGCCGACCGGTGTGCTTCCGCCGCTGTGACGACCGCCACGGTGAGACCCCGTTCCGGTGCGCTGACGGCGTCCGCGACGCGGCGTGCGCGGCGCGGGCGACCCCGGCCCGTACGGAGCCTGTGCCCGCTGTGGCGCACGTGACTCCTGTGATTCCCGAGTCTGTTGTTGCTTTCGGCGCTCGGCCGGCGTGCGGGCCGCGTACCGCTCGGACCGGCGCAGCAGCAGCCGGCAGGCGGCCGTGACGGCGGCGAGGCCGAGCGCGGTGCCCGCGGCGCCGGCCAGGGAGCTGCCGTACCAGAGGAGGACCACCGGGACCAGGACGCAGCTGAAGGCCGCCCAGCGGATCAGGTCGGTGGTCCGGTCGTCGCCGGTGTGGGCCTCCGGGTCCGGGCGGGACGAGGGCATGCGGCGGGCTCCTCCCTGCGGCGGTTCGTCACCGGGATCAACGCCTGTTCGGCGGGTCGGTCACTCACGCCCTGAGCCACGGGAAATTGAATCCTGTGCAAACCGCCTGTACGGGGCAGCAACCATTGCGTTACGGGCGCACCCTCGTGCATGCTCCCTGGAACCCCCACGGACCACGCGCGGGACCTGGGCCGACGAAGCGTGCCGCCGTACCCTTGGGGGTATGGGGTTGGGAAGATGATTCCCGGACACAGCTCCGCCGCTCCAGCTCGTCCCACCCGTATAAGGATCGATACGCCGAGACAGCCATGGCCGGTCACGAATTCTTCGAACCCGCGGACCGCAAGCGGCCGGTCGCCGACCCCACGGCGGCCGATCCCCTGGCGGCGGAAGAAGCACGCCCTTCCTGCGATCCCGCCTTCAAGCACGGCGTCGTCGTCGGCTTCGACGGCTCCACCTCCAGTGAGCGCGCCCTCGCCTACGCGATCGGCATGGCCCACCGCTCCCGCGCGGGTCTGATCATCGTGCACGTCGCCAACCGGCTGCCCACCACGGTGTGGGCCGGCTGCGAGCCGCCGGTCTTCGTCGACGTGCCGGACCACCGCACCGAGGTGCTCGGTCTGGAGCTGGCCTGTGCGGACTACCTCTCCGAGGTGCCGTGGATCCTGGTCGAGCGCGGCGGTGACATCTGCCACGAGCTCGAAGAGGTGGGGCGTGAGTACGAGGCCGACGCGATCGTCGTCGGCTCGACGCACGGCATCGTCGGACGGATCTTCGGGTCCGTCGCCGGGCGGCTCGCCAAGCGGGCGAAGCGGCCCGTCGTTGTCATTCCGTAACTCGCCTTTCTCCCAGGTGAGATGAGTTCTGGGTAACCCCCGCCCCCTTTGTGCGCCGCGCGAACCTACTCGCGCGTAGAGGTGTTTGTGCCCTTGTGAAGGGCATATAACGCTCACCGCACAACTGCACAATGCATGAAGGGAGCCCGCCGTGGACAACGACGTCTCTGCGGGAAGCACCACCACGATCGTCGGCCGACTCGCCCTGGGCATCACCCTGTTGGCGTTCGGACTCGGGTACACCGGCCTGATCGACGGCGTGACGGCGGCGGACGCCGTATCCATCGCCCACTACATCGGCGGCGTCACACTGTTCGTCGCCGGCCTCTTCGCCTTCCGGGACCGCGACACGGCCACCGGTACCGCCTACGCGGCCCTCGGCGCCCTCTGGTTCACCTGGGCCGTCTCGGCCGGCGCCCAGGTCTCCGACAACGCCGCCGGGCTCTTCCTGCTCCTGTTCGCCCTCGTGGCGCTCTCCCTGACCCTCGCCGGGGGCGACCAACTGGCGCAGGGCACGCACGGGTTGTTCTTCGTCGCCCTCGCGCTGCTCGCCGTCGCGCGGCTGTCCGACACCGACTCGCTGGCCAAGGTGGGCGGTTGGTTCGCCGTCGCGGCGGGGGCGGTCGCGTGGTACGCGGCCACCGCGGCGCTCGCGCACTGGCCAACGGCGTTCCCACGGCGTGCTGCCGGCCGGGGGGTGACGGCCACCGGCTGACGCAGCGAGGAGCCGGGGTGACGGGCGGCTCCGGCTCCTGAGGGAACGACCCCCTGTGCTGGTGGCGCACAGGGGGTCGTTCATGTCCGCGCGGGGCGGCGGGGGGAGCGGTGAACTACTCCACCGTCACCGACTTCGCCAGGTTGCGCGGCTTGTCGATGTCCCGGCCCAGGGCCTTCGCCGTGTAGTAGGCGAGGAGCTGGAGCGGGATGCCCATGAGGATCGGGTCGAGCTCGTCCTCGTTCTTCGGGACGACGATCGTCTGGTCGGCCTTCTCCTGCTCCTGGTGGGCCACCGCGAGGATCTGGCCGCTGCGGGCCTTGATCTCCTCCAGGGCGGCGCGGTTCTTCTCCAGCAGGTCGTCGTCGGGCACGATGGCGACCGTCGGCAGGGCCGGCTCGATCAGGGCCAGCGGGCCGTGCTTGAGCTCGGAGGCCGGGTAGGCCTCGGCGTGGATGTAGGAGACCTCCTTGAGCTTCAGGGAGGCCTCACGGGCCACCGGGTAGCCCCGGACGCGGCCGATGAAGAGCATCGAGCGGGCCTCGGCGAACTGCTCGGCCAGCTTCTTGATCTCCTCCTCGCCCTTCATGATCTCGGCGATCTGGGCGGGGAGCTTGCGCAGGCCCTCGATGATCCGCTTGCCGTCGCGGACCGAGAGGTCGCGGGTGCGGCCCAGGTGCAGGGCGAGCAGCGCGAAGGCGACCGTGGTGTTGGTGAAGCACTTCGTCGAGACGACGCAGACCTCCGGGCCGGCGTGCACGTAGATGCCGCCGTCGGCCTCGCGGGCGATCGCCGAGCCGACCACGTTGACCACACCGAGGACCCGGGCGCCCTTGCGCTTCAGCTCCTGGACGGCGGCCAGCACGTCGTAGGTCTCGCCGGACTGGGAGACGGCGATGTAGAGGGTGTCGGGGTCGACGACCGCGTTGCGGTAGCGGAACTCGGAGGCGGGCTCGGCGTCCGCGGGGATGCGGGCCAGCTCCTCGATCATCTGGGCGCCGATCATGCCCGCGTGGTACGAGGTTCCGCAGCCGAGGATCTTCACGCGGCGGATCTGGCGCGCCTCGCGGGCGTCCAGGTTGAGGCCGCCGAGGTGCACGGTGGAGAAGCGGTCGTCGATGCGGCCGCGCAGCACGCGGTCCACGGCGTCGGCCTGCTCGTGGATCTCCTTGTGCATGTAGGTGTCGTGGCCGCCCATGTCGTAGGAGGCGGCCTCCCACTCCACGGTGGTGGGCTCGGCGGTGGTGCGGGTGCCCTCGGTGGTGTAGGTGCGGAAGTCGTCCGCCTTGAGGGTGGCCATCTCGCCGTCGTCCAGCGTGACGATCTGCCGGGTGTGGGCGACCAGGGCGGCGATGTCCGAGGCGACGAACATCTCCTTCTCGCCGATGCCGAGGACGACCGGGGAGCCGTTGCGGGCGACGACGATGCGGTCGTTGTAGTCGGCGTGCATGACGGCGATGCCGTAGGTGCCCTCGACCACGCGCAGCGCGTCGCGCACCTTGTCCTCGAGCTTCTCGGCCTCGGAGCGGGCGATGAGGTGGACGAGGACCTCGGTGTCGGTCTCGGAGAGGAACTCGACGCCGTCCGCCTCCAGCTTGCGGCGCAGGTCGGCGGCATTGTCGATGATGCCGTTGTGGACGACGGCGACCTTGAGGTCGGCCGACATGTGCGGGTGGGCGTTGATGTCGGAGGGGGCGCCGTGCGTGGCCCAGCGGGTGTGGGCGATGCCGGTGGTGCCCTTGAAGCGGGCCGGGACCTTCGCCTCCAGGTCGCGGACGCGGCCCTTGGCCTTGACCATCTTCAGGCCGGCCGTCTTCGGGGAGGTGACGACGATGCCCGCGGAGTCGTAGCCGCGGTACTCCAGGCGCTGCAGTCCTTCGAGCAGCAGAGGAGCGACGTCACGCTTCCCGATGTATCCGACAATTCCGCACATATATGTGTATCCCCAAGCTTCGGCTCAGCCGTAGACGATGCGCCGCAGTTGCCTGAGCGTGAGCTCCGGCGGGGCGACCGCACGGTATTTCAGGTCCGCCTCGATCCGTTCGAAGATCTCCGCGTTGACCAGGCCCTGGGCCTGGAGCTCGCGGTGGCGGCGACGGACGTACTCCTCGGTCGTCTCGTCGAAGTAGGCGAGCACGTCCTGGATCACCCGCAGCGCCTCGCCCCTGTTCAGGGGCGTGGAGCGCGTCAGATGATCGACAAGTTCCTCGTGCACCCGGTAGATCCTGGGGTACCGGACCGACTTTCGCAAGAATCTTGCCCGAATTCGGGCACGAGCCTGTCAAGGATCTTTGGGTCGACGTCGAACCCGGGACGGCGGGCGGAACGAGACCGTCGCTGGGGAAGATCACATCCGCTTCAGGACCGCCTGCTTGGCCATCGTGAACTCCTCCTCGGTCAGCACCCCGTCGCGGCGCAGCTCGCCCAGCTCGCGCAGCCGCCGCAGCAGCGCGTCGTGGTCGTCCTCGGCGGGCGGCGGGGCGGCGAGGGGGCGCGCGGTGGCCTCCGGCGGCCGTACGGCCTCCTCGGGGGCCGCCGCCGGGTGCGGGAGCCGGGCCTGGACGGCGGCCGCCACCAGCGCCATCAGGGGGTCCCTCTTGAAGCCCCACAGCTCCACGGCGTTGGGGTCGTACTTCGGCGGGGTCTTCGTGGGCGCGCCCCGCACGGTGAAGCACAGATGGCCGTTCTCCAGGCCGACGGCCGGGTGCCACTCCACGGCCGTGATCTCGGCGAGGGGCAGACTGCGGGCGCCCGCGGCGGCCTTGGCGTCCTCCGTCTTCCAGTTCCACTCCAGCCGGACGTGCTCGCCGTCGAAGCTCGCGGTGCCGTCCCCGGCGGACACCGACAGCGGAACGGACGGACCGGGCAGCAGATAGGCGTCCACCGGCTGGGAGGGGACCTGGTCCAGCAGCAGCGCGTTGCGGACCTCGTCCGTGAAGTACTCGGCGACGCCGTAGCGGTCCGACTCGACGATCAGCTGGTAGGGGTCGTGCGGCTCGGTCAGCCGGCCGCCGGTCGCGTGCAGCAGCGGATCGGCGCCGTCCCGGAGCCGCAGCCGCAGCCGTCCGCTCTTCTTCCCCTGCTCGAACGAGATCCCCGCCAACGCCCCCAGTGGCACCACGAGTTCGCCGAGCGTCCTGCGCAGCAGTCCGACGTTCTTGTCCCTCCCCGGAGTCAGCCGCAGGGCGTCGCCGTCGAAGACCCAGGTGCCGTCCTTCTGGATGATTTCCGCCATGAGGGGATTGTTCCATCGGCCGCTTCGCTCCGGCCCCGCCGGCGGTCGGGGACCGGACAGCACGACGGGCGCCCCCGAGGACCGTACTCGGGGGCGCCCGTCCGGATCAGAACGCGGCGATCGGGTTCTTCAGGGTGCCGATCAGCTGGAGGGCGCCCGACGGGTCCGCCAGGTCGACCATCTGCCTGTTGTTGCGCAGCTGGAGCCGGTTGAGGCAGGACAGCGCGAACTCGGGGGCGAACATGTCGTACTGCCGGAACTTGTCGGCGAGTTCGGGCGTCGCCTCCTGGTACTCGCGGGTCACCTCGGCGACCGTGCGCCAGAAGTCGTCCTCCTCCAGGATCCCCTCGGCGGCCAGGTTCGCCGCGAGGAAGCGGAAGAAGCAGTCGAAGACGTCGGTGAAGATCGACAGGAGTTTCTTGTCCTCGGGCACCTCGACGCGGATGCGCCGCACCTCGGGCGGCAGCACCGCGTCCGGGTCCATGACCGCGATCTCCTCGGCGATGTCCTTGTAGACCGCCCGCTGCACGACCCCGTCCCTCAGCACGAGGATCGTGTTCTCGCCGTGCGGCATGAAGACCAGGTCGTAGGCGTAGAAGCTGTGCAGGAGGGGCGTGTAGTACGCCTGGAGGTAGGCGCGCAGCCAGTGGGCGGGCGCGAGGCCGGACTGTTCGATCAGGGCGCCGGCCACCGACCTGCCCTCGTGGTCGGTGTGGACCAGGGAGGCCATCGTGGCGAGCGACTCGCCGTCCTGGAGGGAGGGGACGGGGCTCTCCCGCCACAGCGCGGCCAGCATCTTGCGGTACGGCGAGTAGCGGTCGGTCGCCGCCTCGTACTCCAGGTGCCGGTAGCCCACGGCCGCCCGTTCCCGGATGATCGACAGGCCGGTCGACTTCAGCACCGGGTCGTTGTCGATCAGCTGGGCCAGCCAGTCGTTGATCGCCGGGGTCGCCTCCATGTACGCCGCCGACAGGCCGCGCATGAAGCCCATGTTGAGGACGGACAGGGCCGTCTTCACGTAGTGCTTCTCGGGGTGGGTGCGGTTGAAGAAGGTCCGGATGGACTGCTGGGCCAGGTACTCGTCGTCGCCCTCGCCCAGGCAGACCAGGTTCCGGCGGGCGACCTCGGCGGCGAAGGTGACCGTCAGCTTGTTCCACCACTGCCAGGGATGGACCGGGACGAGGAGGTAGTCGGCCGGGTCGAGGCCCTGGTCGCGCAGGATGCCGTAGAAGCGCTCGACGGTCTCCTCGCCCAGCTCCTGCCGGACGAAGGACTCGTACTCGATCCCCACGCCCGCCGTGAACGCCGCCCGCGACCTGTGCGCGGCCAGCCACACCAGGCGGACCGGGCTCGCGGTCTCCGGCGCGTACGACAGGTACTCGTGGACGCCGAAGCCGAGCCGGCCGTTGTTGGCGACGAAGCAGGGGTGGCCCTCGGTCATCCCGGTCTCGATCGCCTGGAAGCCGGCCTTCGCCAGCTCGGCGGAGGTCACCTGCGGTTTGGTGAGCTTGTAGCAGGTGCCGGAGAGGGTGGAGGAGATCTCCTCCAGGTAGACCGGCAGGATCTCGTCGCTCAGGCCCAGCGTGTTCTTCAGCTCGATGAAGAAGTCCAGCGCGGCGATCGGGAGTTCGGCGCCGTCCCGGGTGCGGGTGATCGAGTCGGCGTCGACCTCCCAGTGGTCGAGGGCGCGGCGCACGGCGGTGAAGCGGTAGGACGTCAGGCCGTCGTCGCCGCGGACGACGTACCCGCCGTCCCCGGTCTCCTCGGGGGTGATCAGCCGCTCGTGGGCGAACTCGGCGAGGGCCTTGCGGACCAGGAGGCGGTTGGCCTTCTCCCAGCGCTCGGGGGAGAGGTGGGCCACGGCGTCGGCGAGGCTCATGCGCTCACCCCCGTGGCGGCCGCGAACTGCTCCCGCGTGCAGAAGCTCAGCAACGCCTTCTTCTCCGGCTTCTGGATCTCCCGCTCGGGCACGAAGCCGACGGCCTCGTTCAGGGCGTGGACGGCCTTGTTGGAGACGTCGGGTTCGACGACCACGCGGGCCGTGGCCGGGTCGGCGAACAGGTGCGCCATCACGGCGGTGATGACCGCGCGGGTGAAGCCGTGCACGGGCCGGTCGGTGGGGGCGACCAGGAAGTGCATGCCGACGTCGCCGGGCCGCGGCTCGTACAGGCCGACCAGCTCGCGGTGGCGCGGGTCGTAGTACTCCATCAGGAAGGCCGGCTCGCCGTCGTGCAGACCCAGCAGGGCGTGGTGGTGCTCGTCGGCGGCGATCTCCATGTACGCGCGCTCGACGTCCTCCCGTTTCGCGTCCTGCATCATCCAGAAGGCAGCCTTGGGGTGGGTCACCCAGCCGTGCAGCAGCTCGCCGTCCTTGACCGGGTCGAGGGGGCGCAGGGTCAGGTGGCCTATTGCGGTGGTGGTGCTCATGCGCTGAACTCCTGGAACGCGATGGTCTTCTCGACCGGGTAGTACTCGCTGCCGAGCAGCTCTCGGATGATGTAGCTGTTGCGGTACGCACCCATGCCGAGGTCGGGCGAGGTGATGCTGTGCGTGTGCACGCCCGCGTTCTGCAGGAACACACCCCGGCCGGTGGTGTCGATGGCGTAGTTTCGGGCGACGTCGAAGTTGCCCTGGGAGTCGTAGCGCAGTCTGTCCCGGATCGGCTCGAGGAACTCCGGCTCGGCGTACTTGTAGCCGGTGGCCAGGACCAGCCCCTCGGAGCTGATCTCGAAGTCCTTCTCCTGCTCCTCCTGGCGGAAGGAGAGGGTGTACGTGCCGTTCTCGTACCTCGCGCCGTTCAGCGAGGAGTTGGTGAGCAGGCGGGTGGGGACCGGACCGCCGAGGTTCTTCTGGTACAGCAGGTCGAAGATCTCGTTGATCAGGTCGCCGTCGATGCCCTTGAACAGGCCCTTCTGCTCGGCGGTGAGCCGGTAGCGGGTGGCCTCGGGCAGCTCGCGGAAGTAGTCGATGTACTCCGGCGAGGTCATCTCCAGCGTGAGCTTGGTGTACTCCAGCGGGAAGAAGCGCGGGGAGCGCGTCACCCAGTTCAGCTGGTAGCCGTGGACGTCGATCTCGCTGAGCAGGTCGTAGTAGATCTCGGCGGCCGACTGGCCGGAGCCGACGATCGTGATCGACCGCTTCTTCTGCAGCTCCGTCCTGTTCTGCACGTAGCGGGAGTTGTGGAAGAAGTCGCCGCCCAGACCGCTGACCGCCTCCGGGTAGTGCGGCGAGGTGCCGGTGCCGAGGACCAGGCGGCGGGCGCGGAAGACCTCGCCGGCCTCGGTGCGTACCGCGTACAGCTCGGCCGTCTCGTCGTAGGTCACCTCGGCGACCGTCGTGCCGAAGCGGACGCTGCTCAGCTTGTTGGCGGCCCAGCGGCAGTAGTCGTCGTACTCGACCCGCAGCGGGTAGAAGTTCTCCCGGATGTAGAACGAGTACAGCCGGCCCTTCTCCTTCAGGTAGTTGAGGAAGGAGTACGGCGAGGTCGGGTCGGCGAGGGTGACCAGGTCCGACATGAACGGCGTCTGCAGGTGGGCGCCGTCGAGGAACATCCCGGCGTGCCACTCGAAGTCGGGCTTGGACTCCAGGAAGACGCCGTCGAGTTCGTCGATGGGCTCGGTCAGGCAGGCGAGGCCGAGGTTGAAGGGGCCGAGCCCGATGCCCACGAAGTCGTGGGTCTTCTCCGTGGAGGCGGTGGACTCAGGAAGCGCGGTCAAGGGACTCTCCCAGGTACTGCTCGGCGTGGCCGGCGATCAGGTCGAGGACGGCGGCCATGTCGGCCGTCGTGGTCTCGGGGTTGAGCAGGGTGAACTTCAGGTAGTGGCGGCCGCCCACCTTGGTGCCCGCGACCACCGCGTCGCCGGAGGCGAACAGGGCCTTGCGGGCGTAGAGGTTGGCGCGGTCGATCTCGGCCGGGTCGGTGACGGCCTGCGGGATGTAGCGGAAGACCAGGGTGGACAGCGACGGCTGGACGACGACGTCGAAGCGCGGGTCGGCGGCCAGCAGCTTCCAGCCCTCGACGGCGAGGTCGCAGACCTCGTCGAAGAGCTGCCCGATGCCGTCGGCGCCCATGACCCGGAGGGTCATCCACAGCTTGAGCGCGTCGAAGCGGCGCGTGGTCTGCAGGGACTTGTCCACCTGGTTGGGGATACGTTCCTGCACCATCCGGCGCGGGTTCAGGTACTCGGCGTGGTAGGTGGCGTGGCGCAGCGTGGCCGCGTCCTTGACCAGCACGGCGGACGAACTCACCGGCTGGAAGAAGGACTTGTGGTAGTCGACGGTGACGGAGTCGGCGCGCTCGATGCCGTCGATGCGGTCGCGGTACTTCACCGAGGCGAGCAGGCCGCAGCCGTAGGCGGCGTCGACGTGCATCCAGGCGCCGAACCGGTCGCACAGCTCGGCGATCTCGGGCAGCGGGTCGATGGAGCCGAAGTCGGTGGTGCCGGCGGTGGCGACGACGGCCATGGGGGTCAGGCCGTCCTTCGCGCAGCGCTCCAGCTCGTGGGCGAGCGCGACGGTCTGCATGCGCTTGTCGTGGTCGACGGGGACGGAGACCACGGCGTCCTGGCCCAGGCCCAGCAGTTTCGCCGACTTCTTCACGCTGAAGTGGCTGACCTCGGAGGCGAAGATGCGCAGTTTCGACAGGTCGTCGCTCTTGGCCTCCTCACGGGCCAGCAGCAGCGCCTGCAGGTTGGACTGCGATCCGCCCGAGGTGAACACACCGTCGGCGGCGGGGCCGAGACCGATGCGGGCGGCCGTCCAGTCGATCAGTTTGCGCTCGATGAGCGTGCCGCCGGCCGACTGGTCCCAGGTGTCGAGGGAGGAGTTGACGGCCGAGAGGACCGCCTCGCCCAGGACGGCCGGGATGACGACCGGGCAGTTCAGGTGGGCGAGGTAGCGGGGGTGGTGGAAGTAGACGGCGTCGCGGAGGTAGACCTCCTCCAGCTCGTCCAGGACCGCCGTGGTGTCGTGCAGCGGCTTGTCGAGGTCGATCCGCTCGATGCGGGGAGCCAGGGCGTCGACCGTGACGCCGGTGAACGGACGGTCTGTGGCGGCGAGTTTGGCGGCCACCCGCTCGACTCCTTCGGTCACGGAGCGGCGGTACTGCTCCGCGGTCGTGTCATTGAGCAGGTGCGAGCGCATGGTGGGGGTCCTCCGATGGGGACGGTCCGCTGCGGAACGGACGCAGGGGCGGAGTCTCGGGTTCAACTTAGGTTAGCCTAACCTAAGTTGAATGGGCCAGAACCGGCCACTGCCGTGACGGTGATCACGTTCGTACCCGCCGGTCAACAAGCCCGGCGGGTACGGTCGTTGTCTACTCCTGCTCGCGCAGCTGTTCCTCGGTCAGGCCCTGGCGCCAGTACCCGACGAAGGTGACCCGGCGCCGGTCGATCCCCCGCTCGCCGACGAAGTGCCGGCGCAGCTGCTTGACGCACCCCGACTCGCCCGCGATCCAGACGTACGGCCGCTCGGCGGAGGGGAGCGCGGCGTCGCCCAGGGCGCCGAGGGCCATGGGGGACCCCTCGACGTCCTGTGCGTGGTGGTCGTCGCGCACCAGCCAGGTGACCTCGGCGTCCGCCGCGGTCGCCAGGTCCTGGATGGTCCCGGCGTCGTGCACGTCCAGCCAGGCGCGCACGCGCAGGCCGGCCGGCAGCGACTCCAGGATCGACGAGATCGCCGGGAGCGCCGTCTCGTCGCCCCACAGGAGCACCAGATCGGTGTCCTCGGGCGCACGGAAGCGGATCGCCCGGTTGTCGGCGATCGCCGGTCCCAGCAGCACCACCCGGTCCCCGGCGGCCGCCCGCGAGGCCCACCGCGAGGCGGGGCCCGCCGGGGCGGAGGCGCCCGGTTCGACGCCGTGCAGCACGAAGTCGATGTCGATCTCGGTGGTGCGGCCGAGCCCGTCGCGGCGCAGCGACCTGAGCGTGTACGAGCGCATCACCGCCCGCACGTCGTCCGGCAGTTCGCGCCACGCCTGCCACCAGCCGTCGCCGAGCTCGTGGCAGACCTGCGGCTCGCTCTGTCCCGGGTGCGGCAGGAAGAGCGACAGGGACTGGTCGTACCCGTCGGAGAGGAAGTACTGCAGATCCTCCCCGGCGAAACTCACCCGGACCACAGACGGCCCGAGCCGGATCGTCCGTACGACCTGAAGGGAGAAGAAGCGGAACGGGGCGGCTACGGCCGTGGTCATCACAGCTCCTGAGGCGTCGTCAGGTGTCGGTCCGGGGGCGGGGCGGCACGCCCGGGATGCGGGGCCGTGTCCCTGCACGGCCCCGGCGCGTGGCGCGAGCGGCCTCGACAGACCCGTGGTCGTCGCCCCCGCGCGCCTCTGTCGCCTGGGGGTCAGGCGACCTTCTTCGCGTTCTCGAGAGCCTCGGCGAGGTTCTCGAGGAGCGGCACGCACTTGTCGTACGACAGGATCGGCTCGGGCGAACGCGCGATGACCTGACCCGCCTTGACGGCCGGCAGCTGCTTCCACGTCGGCTTGGTGATGTCGGCCGGCTGGATGGTCGAGGAGCGGTCGTCCATCATGATGATGTCGGCCTTGTACTTGTCGACGTTCTCCCAGCTGAGCGACTCGTACCAGCCGCCGCCCTCCTTCTTCGCGCTCTCCGGCGGCTCGACGAAGTTCACGCCGAGGGCCTTGAAGTACTCGAGGTCGATGGAGAGGTTGGTGCCGGAGACGTAGAAGAGCTGGTCGGCCGCGGAGCCGGCCATGACCTTGATGTCGGGCTTGGCCTTGGCGGCCGCGCGCAGCCGGGTGGCCGCCGTCTCGAAGCGCTTCTTGGCGTCGGTGACCTCGGCCGCCGTCATGTCGGCGCCCAGCGACTCGGCGAGCTCCCACATGCGCTCCAGGGGAGCGGTGATCTGACGGTCGTAGACGGAGACGCCGACGCTCGGGGCGAGCTTGGCGATCTTGTCCTTGGAGGCCTCGGGGACGTACCACAGGGTGCCGGCGCCGTCGAACATCGTGGAGATGAGGACGTCGGGGGCGAGCGCCGCGTACTTCTCGACGTTGAACTCGTCCCAGACATTGCCCAGGATTTCGACCTTGGTGATGTCCATGTCGCCGGCCTGGACGTCGGGCTTGCCGTCGGTCGTCTTGGTCGGGCCGAAAACGCCCTTGACCTGGATGCCGTAGTCGTAGAGGGCGGCGGCGACGCCGGTGAACGCGACGATGTTCGCCGGAATCTTGTCGAGCTTCACCGTGGTGCCGCGGTCGTCCTTGAACGTCCACGGGCCTGCCTTGGCGGAGGCGTTCGCCGACGATTCCGAGCCACTGCTTTTCGCGTCGTCGTCGCCGCAGGCCGCGAGAACGGCACCGAGGCCGAGGGTGCCACCGGCGGCCAGGATGCCGCGGCGGGTGAGGTGGGTGGCTCTGGCGTTGGACATGAGTGTGGCTGCTTTCGAACGTGCGGATACCGCCTGACAGATCGAAGGTAGGTTAGCCTAACCTCAGATCTTGTCCAGAGGTGGGGCGGTGTGATCCACATCCTGTGGGATGTCTGTGCCCGGGCCTCCTTCGGCCAATTTGCCTGTAGTAATGGGGAGTTGGCCGTAATCCGCCTCTTGCTGGGACGCCATGGTCCCCAAGTGGTCACCGTGCAAGCGCCGACGGGGGACCGCCATCACCGCGGTGGTGTGCGTCGTCCTTCAAGTCCCTCAACCAGAACGCGTCGTCGTACAGCAGCCGGGACGACGGCGCGGGCACGCTGTGGGTGCTGGGCGTGGCCGTGGTGATCGGGCTGTTCCAGCGGATGCTGAAAGCGGGCCCCCTCTCCGGCGCCGTCGCCGCGCTCGGGGCGGCCGGACAGTCGGCGATGGACATCCGGGGCCTGCTGGCCTGCTGGGCGGCTGACGAGCGTCGTTCGGGCCGTTCGGGCCGGGTCGCAGCCCCGCGACCCGACCCGGACGACGGGCCCTTGGCTCTCAGCCCGCCAGACCCAACTCCCGTGCGATCAGCATCCGCTGCACCTCGCTCGTGCCCTCGCCGATCTCCAGGATCTTGGAGTCGCGCCACATGCGGGCGACCGGGTACTCGTTCATGAAGCCGTAGCCGCCGTGGATCTGGGTGGCGTCGCGGGCGTTGTCGACGGCGATCGTCGACGAGTACAGCTTCGCCAGCGCCGCCTCCTTCTTGAAGGGCTCGCCGGCGACCAGACGGCTCGCCGCGTCCCGCCAGGCCAGCCGGGCCGTGTGCGCCTTCATCTCCATGTCGGCGATCTTGAACTGGATGGCCTGGTTGGCTCCGATCGGCCGGCCGAAGGCGTGGCGCTCGCGCGCGTACTTCACCGACTCGTCCACACAGCCCTGTGCGAGACCCGTCGCCAGGGCCGCGATGGCGACACGGCCCTCGTCGAGGATGCGCAGGAACTGGGCGTAGCCCCGGCCCTCCTCGCCCAGCAGGTTCGCCGCCGGCACCCGGACGTCCGCGAAGGACAGCTCACGCGTGTCGGAGGCGTTCCACCCGACCTTGGAGTAGGGGGCCGCCACCGTGAAGCCGGGGGTGCCGGACGGGACGATGATCGCCGAGATCAGCGGCCTGCCGTCCGGCTTGCGGCCCGTCACCGCCGTGACCGTGACCAGGCCGGTGATGTCCGTGCCCGAGTTGGTGATGAAGCACTTGGTGCCGTTGATCACCCACTCGCCGGTCGTCCCGTCCAGCCGGGCCGTCGTCCGTGTGGCGCCCGCGTCCGAGCCGCCGTCGGGCTCCGTGAGGCCGAACGCGCCCAGGATCTCGCCGGAGCAGAGGCGGGGCAGCCAGGTGCGCTTCTGCTCCTCCGTGCCGAACAGGTGGATCGGCATCGCGCCCAGGGAGACCCCCGCCTCCAGGGTGATCGCCACCGAGGAGTCGACGCGTGCCAGCTCTTCCAGCGCGATACCGAGGGCGAGGTAGTCGCCGCCCATGCCGCCGTACTCCTCCGGGAACGGCAGCCCGAACAGGCCCATGCGGCCCATCTCGCGGACGATCTCGTACGGGAACTCGTGCCGCTCGTAGAAGTCGCCGATCTTCGGCGCCACGACGTCGTGCGCGAACTCCGCGACCGTGCGGCGAAGCTCTTCCAGCTCGGGGGAGAGTCGGTGGTCCATGGCGGTCACTGCTCCTTGTGGGCCTCGCGGCCCTCTCGGCCCTCAGGGTCCTCGTGGGACAGGGCACGGACGGTGCGGGACGGACTCGGCCGTCCCAGATGGCCGGCCATCCACGCGCTGGTGGCGACGAGACGGCCGAGGTCGACCCCGGTGTCGATGCCGAGGCCGTGCAGCATCCACACCAGGTCCTCGGTGGCGAGGTTGCCGGTGGCGGACTGCGCGAACGGGCAGCCGCCCAGGCCGCCCGCGGAGGCGTCGACCGTGGTGACGCCGGACTGGAGGGCGGCCAGGGTGTTGGCGAGGGCCTGGCCGTAGGTGTCGTGGAAGTGCACGCCGAGCGCGGTGACCGGGACGCCCTGTTCGCCGAGGGCGGCCAGCAGTTCGATCACGTGGCCCGGGGTCGCGACGCCGATCGTGTCGCCCAGGCTCAGCTCGTCGCAGCCCATGTCGAGCAGGGCCCGGCACACCCGCACGACCTGCGGGACCGGGACCGCCCCCTCCCAGGGGTCGCCGAAGCACATGGAGAGGTAGCCGCGGACGTGCACGCCGTCGGCCTTCGCGCGCTCCACCACCGGGGCGAACATGGCCAGCGCCTCGTCCACCGTGCGGTTGAGGTTGGCCTTGGCGAAGGACTCGGTGGCGCTCGCGAACACGGCGATCCGGCGCGCGCCCAGCGCCAGGGCCCGGTCCAGGCCGCGCTCGTTCGGCACCAGCACCGGCAGCTCCGCCGGCAGGTCGGCGACGAGCGGGAACAGCTGCTCGGCGTCGGCGAGTTGGGGCACCCACTTGGGGTGGACGAAGCTGGTCGCCTCGATCGTCGTCAGCCCCGCCCCGGCGAGGCGGCGCACGAACTCCGCCTTCACCTCCGTCGGCACGGTCGCCTTCTCGTTCTGCAGGCCGTCGCGCGCGCCGACCTCGTGGATCCTGACCCGCGTGGGCAGATTTCGGGCCGGTACGACCATGGGAAGTCCCCGTCCGCTCACCGCTCCGCCTCCTCGTCCTGCTCGTGCGGGGTGACGACGGCCAGGACCTGGTCCATGGCGACCGTCGTGCCGGGAGTGACGTCCAGTTCGGCGACCGTGCCGGCGTGCGGGGCGGAGATGACGTGCTCCATCTTCATCGCCTCCACCACCAGCAGGCTCTGCCCCGCGGCGACCTCGTCGCCGACGGCGACCTTCACGACCGTCACCGTCCCCGGCATGGGCGCGGTCAGCGAGTCGGCGCCCGCGTGCGCGGACCCGGTCAGGGACGCGGCGACCGGATCGTGGTCGCGCACCTGCCAGGCGTCGCCGTCCCGGCCCAGCCAGTCGCCGGCCCGGTCGAAGGTGTGACGGACGCCGTCGAGGGTGACGAAGACGTGGGTGTCGGTGACGGTGTGGGTGCCGCGCACCTGGTGGGTGACGGGTTCGAGGCCCGTCGCCCGCAGGTCGAAGGCCACCGGCCGGTGCGCCCCGCCCAGCCGCCAGCCGCTCGGCACGGAGAAGGGATCCGTCCACCCCTGCCCGCGGGGCTGCAGCGCCTCCAGTCGTACGGCGGCTGCGGCCTCGTAGACCTCCTCCGGTACGTCGGTGGTGACCAGCTCCTCCACCACCCGCTCGACCAGCCCGGTGTCCAGCTCGCCCGACACGACCGCCGGATGGGCCAGCAGCCGGCGCAGGAACCCGGCGTTGGTCTGCACGCCCAGTGTGACCGTCTGCGCGAGGGCGGCCCGGAGCTTCCTGAGGGCGGTCGCGCGGTCCGGCCCGTACGCGATCACCTTGGACAGCATCGGGTCGTACAGGCTGCCGACCTCGCCGCCCTCGCTGAGCCCCGAGTCGGTGCGCACGCCGTCGCCCTCGGGCTCGTACAGCCTGAGCACCGTGCCCCCGGAGGGCAGGAACCCGCGCGCGGGATCCTCGGCGCAGACGCGGGCCTCGACGGCGTGCCCGGTGAGCGTGATGTCCTCCTGCCCGAAGGGCAGGGGCTCCCCGGCCGCCACCCGCAGCTGCCACTCCACCAGGTCCAGGCCCGTGACCAGCTCGGTGACCGGGTGCTCCACCTGGAGACGGGTGTTCATCTCCATGAAGTAGTACGACGACGGATCCCCGCCGGGGACGATGAACTCCACCGTGCCCGCGCCCCGATAGCCGCAGGAACGGGCGGCCTGCACCGCCGCCTCGCCCATCGCGGCCCGCGTGGCCTCGTCGAGGAGCACGCTGGGCGCCTCCTCGATGATCTTCTGGTGGCGACGCTGGAGGGAGCACTCGCGCTCGCCCAGGTGGACCACCCGGCCGTGGCCGTCGGCCAGCACCTGGATCTCGATGTGCCGGGGCCGGTCGATCCACCGCTCGACGAGGAGCGTGTCGTCGCCGAAGGAGGCGCGGGCCTCGCGGCGGGCGGCGGCGATCTCGTCCTCCAGGGCGGCGGGGTCGCGGACCAGCCGCATGCCCTTGCCGCCGCCTCCGGCACTCGGCTTCAGCAGCACCGGTGTGCCGATCTCCCGGGCCGCCTCGACGAGTTGGGCGTCGCTGAGGCCGCTGCCGCTCGAGCCGGGCACGACGGGCACGCCCGCCGCCCGCACGGTCTCCTTGGCGCGGATCTTGTCCCCCATCAGGGAGATGGCCTCCGCCGGCGGCCCGATGAAGACCAGGCCCGCGTCGGCGCACGCGCGCGCGAAGCCGGCGTTCTCCGCGAGGAAGCCGTATCCGGGGTGGACGGCCTGGGCGCCGGTGCGGGCGGCGGCCTCCAGGAGCCGCTCGACGGACAGATAGCTCTCCGCGGCCGGCGCGGGGCCGATCCGTACGGCGGTGTCGGCCTCGCGGACGTGCCGGGCGTCGGCGTCGGCGTCGGAGAAGACGGCCACCGAGCGCACGCCCAGCGACCGCAGGGTGCGGATGACGCGTACGGCGATCTCGCCCCGGTTGGCCACGAGCACGGTGTCGAACAAGGGTCCCCTCCTCACATCCGGAAGACGCCGAACTGGGGGTCACCCAGGGGCGCGTGGGCACAGGCGGTCAGGGCCAGGCCGAGAACCTGGCGGGTCTCCAGCGGGTCGATGACGCCGTCGTCCCAGAGGCGGGCGGTGGCGTAGTAGGCGTTGCCCTGACGCTCGTACTGCGCCCGGATCGGGTCCTTGAAGGTTTCCTCCTCCTCCACGGACCACTCCTGGCCGTGCGCCTCCATCTGGTCGCGCTTGACGGTGGCGAGGACGGAGGCGGCCTGCTCGCCGCCCATGACGGAGATCTTGGCGTTCGGCCACATCCACAGGAAGCGGGGCGAGTAGGCGCGGCCGCACATGGAGTAGTTCCCGGCGCCGTACGAACCGCCGACCACGACGGTCAGCTTGGGCACGCGCGTGCAGGCCACGGCGGTCACCATCTTGGCGCCGTGCTTGGCGATGCCGCCGGCCTCGTAGTCCCGGCCGACCATGAACCCGGAGATGTTCTGCAGGAACACCAGCGGGATGCCGCGCTGGTCGCACAACTCGATGAAGTGGGCGCCCTTCTGGGCGGACTCGGAGAACAGGATGCCGTTGTTGGCGACGATGCCGACCGGGTGGCCGTGGATCCGGGCGAAGCCGGTGACGAGGGTCTGCCCGAACTCGGCCTTGAACTCGGCGAACCGGGAGCCGTCGACCACGCGCGCGATGATCTCCCGCACGTCGTAGGGGGTACG
The DNA here is from genome assembly GCF_044548445.1 of Streptomyces sp. NPDC052016. Taxonomy (NCBI): domain Bacteria; kingdom Bacillati; phylum Actinomycetota; class Actinomycetes; order Kitasatosporales; family Streptomycetaceae; genus Streptomyces; species Streptomyces sp. NPDC052016. The sequence continues at coordinate 40,328 of NZ_JBIUBX010000040.1, read as the reverse complement.
GGAGTCGACCGGGACGGCGCCGTACAGCCCGTAGGGGTCGACCTTCGGCTCGACGGCGGGCCGCACCTCCCAGGGCAGCGCGTCGCGGGCCGGAAGAGTGGAGACGATGGTCCGCACGATCCGCAGGGCGTGCGCGTCGTCCTCGGCGAGATGGTCGGTGACGCCCGACACGCGCGCGTGCACCTCGCCGCCGCCGAGCTCCTCGGCGGTGACGACCTCACCGGTGGCGGCCTTCACCAGCGGGGGCCCGCCGAGGAAGATCGTCCCCTGGTTCCGCACGATGACGGCCTCGTCGCTCATCGCCGGCACGTACGCCCCGCCCGCCGTGCACGATCCGAGGACGGCGGCGATCTGCGGGATCCCGGCCCCCGACATCCGGGCCTGGTTGTAGAAGATCCGCCCGAAGTGCTCGCGGTCGGGGAACACCTCGTCCTGCATGGGCAGGAAGGCGCCACCGGAGTCGACGAGGTACAGACAGGGCAGCCGGTTCTCGAGCGCGACCTCCTGCGCCCGCAGATGCTTCTTCACGGTCATCGGGTAGTACGTCCCGCCCTTGACGGTGGCGTCGTTGGCGACGACGACGCACTCCCGCCCGCTCACCCGCCCGATGCCGGCGATGACACCGGCGGCCGGGGCCTGACCGTCGTACATCCCGTCGGCGGCGAGGGGCGCCAGCTCCAGGAACGGTGACCCCGCGTCGAGGAGGGTGTCCACCCGCTCCCGGGGCAGCAGCTTCCCGCGCGCGGTGTGCCGCGCCCGTGCCTTCTCACCCCCTCCGAGCCGGGCGGCGGCCAGCTTGCCGCGCAGCTCCTCCACGAGCGCGAGGTGGGCTTGTTCATTGGCCTGCCAGGCCGCCGACGCGGGATCGGCCGCGCTCGTCAGCTCCGGTGCCTGCTCCATCCTGCGGTCCCCTCACCTTGTTAATGAGCGTTAACGCATTTCCTCCAGGTTAACGACCGCTAACCTCCCTGTCTAGAATTGCCTTCATGGCCACCAGAACCGACGCCCCCACCCGCCGCGAGCAGATCCTCAAGGAGGCGGCACGCCTGTTCGCCGAACGGGGCTTCCACGGCGTCGGCGTGGACGAGATAGGCGCCGCCGTCGGCATCAGCGGCCCCGGTCTGTACCGGCACTTCCCCGGCAAGGACGCGATGCTGGCGGAGCTCCTGGTCGGCATCAGCGGCCAGCTCCTCACCGGCGCCAAGCGCCGCCTCCAGGAGGCCGACGGCGTCGGCCCCGAGGCGGTCCTCGACTCCCTCATCGAGGGCCACATCGACTTCGCGATCGACGACCGCCCCCTCATCACCCTGCACGACCGCGAGCTGGACCGCCTCCGCGACAGCGACCGCAAGCTGGTGCGGCAGCTGCAGCGGCAGTACGTGGAGCTGTGGGTCGGGGTGGTCCGCGAGGTCTACCCCGACCTGACGGAACCGACCGCCCGCTCGGCGGTCCACTCCGTGTTCGGCCTGCTGAACTCGACCCCGCACCTGGGCCGGGCCGGGTCCTTGCCGGGCCGCGGAGCCACGGCAGCGCTGCTGCACCGAATGGCCCGCGGGGCGTTTTCCTCCGCCGGCGGGGCGTAGGAAGCCTGCACTGGGCGTGCCCCCTGGGCGGGGTGGGCCCCTGGCGGGTGGCCTCCTGGGCGGGGTGGGCCCTTGATGGGGTCCAGCTCCTGGCCGGTTCCAGCCGCTCGCGGGGCGGGGCCCTGGTGGGGCGTGGGCCGGCCTTCGGCCCGGGCCCGGTGCACCCACCCGCTCCACCGGACGACTTTCGTCGCCGGGTGCAGGTGGCCCTGGTGGGGCTCGAGCGCCGTCGGCGGCTGCGGGGCCGTCGGGGTGGGACGTGCGGGACGCCTGCGCCTAGGCAGCGGACGGGTCGGCGGGCCCCGGTCGGCCCTTCGTGAATAACGGGGCGCGGCCGTGCGGTGGTGTCCGGCCTCCGGGGAAGGGTGCGGCCGTGAGGGTGGTGCCTGACCTGCCCGGGGTGAAGCGCGGCCGAGGGCGTCCGGCATCAGGGGAGGGCTCGTAGGTGCGGGCAGGGAGAGGAGTGGACGCCGGAACGGAGTCGGCGTGACCGGCGGGCAGGGGTGTTCGGGGTTCGGGGCGGAGCCCCGGATGTGGGTGCTTCTTGTCGGAGCGAGTCGGGTGGGTGGGTCGGCGGAGGGGGCTCGACGTGACGAGCGTTACCACTCACGCACCCTGGACGCACCTTGTACTCGCCGGTACGGTAACGATGAGCAAGCGCTTAGACATGCCGAGGTACGTGGAGGTGGCGCCGTGCGCCGTACGGTGTTCAACGAGGATCACGAGGCGTTCCGGGAGACCTTGCGCGCCTTCATCGAGGCCGAGGTCGTGCCCGTGTACGACGAGTGGCTCGCCGAGGGCCAGGCGCCGCGCGACTTCTACTACAAGCTCGCCGAGCTGGGCGTCTTCGGCATCCGCGTCGACGAGGAGTACGGCGGCGCCGGCATCGACTCGTACAAGTTCGAGGCCGTCCTGTACGAGGAGACCGCCCGCGCCGGCATCACCTTCGGCGGCTCCGGCGTCCACGTGCTGCTCGGTCTGCCGTACATCAAGCTGCTCGCCACCGACGAGCAGAAGAAGCGCTACCTGCCGAAGTTCGTCTCCGGCGAGGAGATGTGGGCGATCGCGATGACCGAGCCGGGCACCGGCTCCGACCTCGCGGGCATGAAGACCACCGCCAAGCTCTCCGAGGACGGCACCCACTACGTCCTCAACGGCGCCAAGACCTTCATCACCGGCGGCGTCCACGCCGACCGCATGATCGTCTGCGCCCGCACCGCCCCGCCCACAGCCGAGGACCGCCGCCACGGCATCTCCCTCTTCGTGGTGGACACCAAGGCCGAGGGCTACTCCATCGGCCGCAAGCTGGACAAGCTGGGCCTGAAGACCTCCGACACCGCCGAGCTCGCCTTCGTCGACGTCAAGGTGCCCGTCGAGGACCTCCTCGGCGAGGAGAACAAGGGCTTCTACTACCTCGGCCACAACCTGGCCTCCGAGCGCTGGGGCATCGCCTACGGCGCGTACGCGCAGGCCAAGGCCGCCATCCGGTTCGCCAAGGAGTACGTCCAGCAGCGCACCGTCTTCGGCCAGCCCGTCGCGGCGTTCCAGAACACGAAGTTCGAGCTGGCCGCCTGCCAGGCCGAGGTGGACGCCGCCGAGGCCGTCGCCGACCGCGCCACCGAGGCCCTCGACGCCGGTGAGCTGACCCCCGCCGAGGCCGCGAGCGCCAAGCTGTTCTGCACCGAGGTCGCCCACCGCGTCATCGACCGCTGCCTCCAGCTGCACGGCGGGTACGGCTTCATGAACGAGTACCCGATCGCCCGCCTGTACGCGGACAACCGCGTCAACCGCATCTACGGCGGCACCAGCGAGATCATGAAGACGATCATCGCGAAGGACATGGGTCTGTAAAGCCGCCGACATCACCGGCCGGTACGACAGCCTCCATGAACCAGGCACTGAACGATCTCCTCGATCTGCTCGACCTGGAGCAGATCGAGGAGAACATCTTCCGCGGCCAGTCCCGCTCCGCCGTCGTCCCGCGCGTCTTCGGCGGTCAGGTCGCGGCGCAGGCGCTGGTCGCCGCGGGGCGCACCGTCCCCGCGGACCGTCCCGCCCACTCCCTGCACGCGTACTTCCTGCGCATGGGCGACCCCGGCGCACCCATCGTCTACACGGTGGACCGCCTGCGGGACGGCCGCTCCTTCACCACCCGCCGCGTCGTCGCGGTCCAGCACGGCCAGCCGATCTTCGGCCTGTCGGCGTCCTTCCAGGCGTACGAGGAGGGATTGGACCACCAGACTCCGATGCCGCCCGCGCCCGACCCGGCCACCCTGCCCACCTCCGAGGAACGGCTGCGGGGGTACGGCCACCTCGATCCGCAGGTGGTGGAGAGGTTCCTGGAGGCGCGCGCCGCGGTCGACCTGCGGTACGTCGACCAACCGCCGTACGGCCGCTTCGGCGAACCGCGCGAGCCGCACTCCCAGGTGTGGTTCCGCACCAACGGCAAGCTCGCCGACGACCCTTCCCCGCAGTCCGTCTGGGGGGACCCCCATCTGCACATCGTGCTCGCCACGTACGTCTCCGACATGACGCTCCTGGACTCGGTGCTGCTCGCGCACGGGCGCGGCGGCTGGGCGGTCGGCGACGTCGTCGGCGCGTCCCTGGACCACGCGATGTGGTTCCACCGTCCGTTCCGCGCCGACGAATGGCTGCTGTACGACCAGGAGTCGCCGTCGGCGTACGGCGGCCGGGGCCTCGGCCAGGCGCGCATATACACCCAGGACGGCCGGCTCGCCATCACGGTGATCCAGGAGGGTGTGGTCCGCGTCCCACGGTGACCCGTGTGCGCGCTGGGTCGCCCGAGGTGCCGATGCGCGATCGCGGGACTAGGCTCGTCGAGTGAAAGCCGCACGCACGGCACGCCCGGCCGACCTGGGTCCCGAAAGCGAGGACCGAGGCCACAGCGCTCGCCCGTGAACCGCGAGCGTCTCGGAGGCGTCGGCGGTCGCGCCCGTGCTTCACGACAACATGCGGTGATTTCCAAGACCCTGTCGCAAAGTGCACTTGCGGCTGCGGCCATCCATTCCCGCATGCCTTCCAGGTGACGCGGGAGACGATGGAGCGAAAGGTATTTCCATGCGAGCACAACGTGCGAAGCGTCTCGCCGCGGCGTCCGCTGCCGGGCTGATGCTGGCCGGCGGTATCGCGGCCGGCACGACCGGGACCGCCGCTGCGTCCGACTCCAAGTCGTACAGCGACAGTCGTTACTGTGACGACGACTGGTGGGACGACTGCGACGACCACGACGACCACGGCCGTGGTGGCAACGGCGATCATGGCGACCACGACGACGACAACGGTCGTGGCGACCATGACGACCACGACGACGACTACGGTCGTGGCGACAATGGCGACCACGACGACGACAACGGTCGTGGCGACCATGACGACCACGACGACGACCACGGTCGTGGCGGCAATGGCGACCACGACGACCACGACGACGACAACGGTCGTGGCGGCGACGGTGACCACGGCAACGGCGGTGACCACGACTGATACGACATCAACCACGGCGCGGTGTGCGGTCTCCGAAGGAGCCGCACGCCGCGCCGTTCCAGTGCGCCCGGGCCTTGGACCGGTCTACTCCAGCCCCGCCTCCGCCAGCAGATACGCCGTCATGGGGTCGTAGTGGCGGGGGCTCACGACGTGGTCGTCCAGGGGCACCGTCACCTGGACGGTTCCCTCCGCCTCCGCGATGAACAGGGCCGGGTCGTTGCAGTCCGCGTAGCCGACGGAGTCGACGCCGTGCTGACCGGCGTATCCCGCCCAGCCGTGGTCGGCGACGACCAGGTCGGGCAGCGGGCGGCCCTCGTGCTCCAGGGCGGTCAAAATCGCCTTCATCGGTTCGCCCGAATGCGTGTGCCAGAGGGTGGCGCCGTGCTCGAGCACCGCCACGTCCGCGAACTGCATGACGTACCCCTCGTCGGTCCGGAGCCCGTCCGGGATGACGACGATCTCGCAGCCGGCCGCACGCAGGGCGGCTGCGGTGGCGCGGTGCACGTCGAGCAGGCCGCCCGGGTGGCCGGTGGCGAACAGCACCCGCTGCCGGTCCTCGGCCGCCTTGCGCAGCCGTCCCGCCAGGCGGTCCAGTGCGTCGACCGTCAGCTGGGGGTCGATGGTGTCCTGGCCGTACCGGTACTCGGGATCGTCGTTGACGCCGACCCGTTCCGCCATCACCGCGAGCACGTCCTGCTCGTCGGTCCAGCGGTCGCCGAGCTCCAGGCCCAGCCAGAAGTTGCGGACACCGTTCGCCAGCTGGCGGTAGTGGGAGAGGTTGTTCTCGCGCGGGGTGGCGACGTCCCCCGCGATGCGGGTTCTGACGAGGTGGTCGACGAGCTCGGCGCGGCTGGGTGTCCCGGGTATCGGCATGGTGTCCATTGTGGGGCAGCCGCCTGTGGGAGTCGCCGGTGTCCCGGACGCTGGGACGTGGGTCACTCCCTCTGACGTGCGCCGTCGAACTCACCGTTGCCGCAGGGCGAACCAGAGTTCCATCCGCACGTCCGGGTCGTCCAGGTCCGCTCCCAGCAGGGCGGCGCAGCGCGCGATCCGCTGCCGCACGGTGTTGCGGTGCACACCCAGTGCCACCGCCGTGCGGTCCCAACTGCCGTGCAGCGACAGCCAGCTGCGCAGGGTGTCGGCGAGCGCCGGGTTCTCCCCGAGCGGGGCGAGGAGGGCACGGGCGTGGGCCTCGGCCTCGCCGGGCGCGAGGAGGTCGGCGAGCGCGGGGCGGGCGCCGTGCCGGACCAGGTGCGCGCGGGTCGCCCGGGCCCGGGCCAGGGCACGGGCCGCCTGCGTGTCGGCGGCCGGCCAGTCCGCGGGCCCCACGGCGGCGCTGACGCCGAGCGTCCATCCGGGCTGCTCGGCCGGCTCCGGTTCGGCGGGGACGAGGACCCGTACGACCCCCTCGGCGAGGTCGACCAGCGGCGACCCGAGAGCGGCGCCCAGCGCGGAGGCGGCCACGGCGTCCGGGGCCGCCTGCGCCGCCGGCCGCCCGTGCACCACACGCCACCGCTCCCCGCCCAGCAGCGGGGCCACCGTCTCCGGCGCGGCCCCCAGCAGCAGGCGGACGAGCGCCGACGACCGGGCCGCTCCCGTGCCGCTCTGGTGTTCGCCGGTGAGGAGGGAGAGCAGCACGGCGGCGACGGAGGCGATGGTGTGGTCCCCGGGTTCCCGCCGCGGGGCGGCCACCCCGAGCACGAAACCGTGCCCGGCGCCGAGCGCGTAGGCGGCCAGGTGGGTGCCGTCGGCGGCCGTGTCGCTTGCGGTGGCGGAGCCGCGGCCGGTGAGGACCCGGGCGAGTTCCGCCAGGGGCGCGTCGGCCGGTCCGCCCGGTCTCCGCCCCGCCTCGGCGATCTCGGCGCCCTCCGGCCCGTACAGCACCGCCCGGCCGCCCACCCGCTGGGCGAGCTGGCGCAGGACCGAGGGCACCGGGTCGGGGCGGGAGGCGGCGGAGGCGAGGCTCTGCTGGGCCTCCGTCACGCGCCGCAGCTCGGCGTGGCGGGCCTGGGCCATGAGCTGCCAGACCGCGCGGGCCACGCCCGAGAAGGTGGTCTGCGGGGGCACCTCCAGGAGGGGCAGCGCGTACGCGTCGCAGGCCGCGACCAGCGCCCGCGGCACGGTGTCGTGCACCGGCGCCACCCCGAAGCCGAGCGCCGCGCCGCCCGCCGCCACGATCCGGGCGACGTAGGCGTCGAAGTAGTCGCCCGGACCCGATGTGGACCCACCGGGGCCGCCCCCGTCCAGGCCCGCCCCCTCCGGGATGTGCACCCCCGCCGTCAGCAGCAGCTCGCCGCCCAGCAGGTACGGGTACGGGTCGGCCATCTCCGAGGTGTGCGCCCCGTGGACGACCAGGTCGGGCCCGGACGGGCCGGCGATCTGGCGCAGGGCCAGGTCCTCGCGGGCCAGCAGCGCGGCGAGCGGCACCGGCGGTGTGGGCGGGGCGACGGGATCCGGCACGGTGTGCGTTCCTTCCATCCCCGTACGGTTCCAGTGGATGAAACGTACACTTCGCAGTCGCTTTCCGGCCACCTAGGGTCGGTCCGGACCGGCAGCCGCGGGTACGGGCGGATGTCCCCGCGAGCCCCTGCCGGCCTTTCCCCGTTTCTGCACGACACGCCACCGAGAGTGCGCGAAGGAGGCCCCCGTATGGCCGTCGACTACACCGTGATCGTCGTCTATCTGGCCGGCATGCTGGCCATGGGCTGGTGGGGCATGCGCCGCGCCCGTTCGAAGAGCGAGTTCCTGGTCGCCGGGCGCCGTCTGGGCCCCGCCATGTACTCCGGCACCATGGCCGCCATCGTCCTCGGCGGCGCGTCCACCATCGGCGGCGTCGGGCTGGGCTACCAGTACGGCCTCTCCGGGGCCTGGATGGTCTTCACCATCGGCCTCGGGCTCCTCGCCCTGTCGGTCTTCTTCTCGGCCCGCATCGCCCGCCTGAAGGTCTACACCGTCTCCGAGATGCTCGACCTGCGCTACGGCGGCCGGGCGGGCGTCATCTCCGGCGTCGTCATGTGGGCGTACACCCTGATGCTCGCCGTCACCTCGACCATCGCCTACGCCACGATCTTCGACGTCCTCTTCGACATCAACCGGACGCTGGCGATCGTCCTGGGCGGCTCGATCGTCGTCGCCTACTCGACGCTCGGCGGCATGTGGTCCATCACGCTGACGGACATGGTGCAGTTCGTGGTGAAGACGATCGGCGTGCTGCTGCTCCTGCTGCCGATCGCGGTCGTCAAGGCGGGCGGCTTCTCCGAGATGAGGGCCGAGCTGCCCACCTCGTACTTCGACCCGCTGGGCATCGGCGGCGAGACGATCTTCACCTACGTGCTGATCTACACCTTCGGCATGCTGATCGGGCAGGACATCTGGCAGCGCGTCTTCACCGCGCGCAGCGACCGCACCGCGAAGTGGGGCGGCACCGTCGCGGGCACCTACTGCCTCGCCTACGCCCTCGCCGGCGCGGTCATCGGTACGGCCGCCAAGGTGCTCTACCCGAACCTGGCCTCCGCGGACGACGCCTTCGCGACGATCGTCAAGGACGAACTCCCGATGGGCGTCCGCGGGCTGGTGCTGGCCGCGGCCCTCGCGGCCGTGATGTCGACCTCCTCCGGCGCGCTCATCGCCTGCGCGACCGTCGCCAACAACGACATCTGGTCCCGGCTGCGCGGAGTCGTCCGGCCCTCGGACGAGGCGCACGACGAGGTCAAGGGCAACCGCGCTTTCATCCTCCTCATGGGCGTCGCGGTGATCTGCACCGCCATCGCGCTGAACAACGTCGTCGAGGCGCTGACCGTCGCCTACAACCTCCTCGTCGGCGGCCTCCTCGTGCCCATCCTGGGCGGTCTGCTGTGGAAGCGGGGCACGGCTCAGGGCGCCCTCGCCTCCGTCGCGGTCGGCGGCCTCGCGGTCGTCGTCCTGATGGCCACCCACGGCATCCTCGCCAACGAGCCCGTCTACTACGGCCTGCTCGCCTCCCTCGCCGCCTACGTCGCCGTCTCCCTGGCGACCAGGCCCACCGACGCGGCCGTCCTGGCCGTCTGGCGCGACCGTCTTGCCGGACGGGAGCCCGAACTCGTGTCCGACCCCGTCCCGGCTCCCCAGTAGAGTCGTCCTCAGTAGTACAGAGCAGTACATACGCGACGAAGCGTAGGAAAGAAGGCAGTTCATGAGCAGCAACGAGACGCCCCGCGGCCCTGTCGACTCCTCCCGCATCCCGCGGTACGCCGGCCCCGCGACCTTCGCCCGGCTGCCCCGCCTCGACGAGGTCGGCCGCGCCGACGTCGCCGTCGTGGGCGTCCCGTTCGACTCGGGCGTCTCGTACCGGCCGGGCGCCCGCTTCGGCGGCAACGCGATCCGCGAGGCGTCCCGGCTGCTGCGGCCCTACAACCCCGCCCAGGACGCCTCTCCCTTCGCCCTCGCCCAGGTCGCGGACGGCGGCGACATCGCGGTCAACCCGTTCAACATCAACGAGGCCGTGGAGACGATCGAGGCCGCGGCCGACGACCTGCTCGGCACCGGCGCCCGCCTGATGACCCTGGGCGGCGACCACACCATCGCGCTGCCGCTGCTGCGCTCGGTCGCGAAGAAGCACGGCCCCGTCGCCCTGCTCCACTTCGACGCCCACCTCGACACCTGGGACACCTACTTCGGCGCCGAGTACACGCACGGGACGCCGTTCCGCCGTGCCGTGGAGGAGGGCATCCTCGACACCGAGGCGCTGTCCCACGTCGGCACCCGCGGCCCGCTGTACGGCAAGCAGGACCTCACCGACGACGAGAAGATGGGCTTCGGCATCGTCACCTCCGCGGACATCTACCGCCGGGGCGCCGACGAGGTCGCCGACCAGCTCCGCCAGCGCATCGGCGACCGCCCGCTGTACATCTCCATCGACATCGACTGCCTGGACCCGGCCCATGCCCCCGGCACCGGCACCCCCGAGGCGGGCGGCATGACCTCCCGCGAGCTGCTGGAGATCCTGCGTGGCCTGGCCTCCTGCAACCTCGTCTCGGCGGACGTCGTCGAGGTGGCCCCCGCGTACGATCACGCGGAGATCACGTCGGTGGCGGCGTCCCACACGGCGTACGAACTGACCACGATCATGTCGCGTCAGATCGCCGAGGCGCGTAAGGAGAACGAGGGCAAGTGACCCACGACCACGACCTGGTGCTCCGTCCGACCGCCGCGCAGACGGAGGCCGCCCTGAACCCTCCTCCCGGCCGCAACGGCGGTGATCTGGTCGTGGAGACCCTGGCCGGGCTCGGCGCGACGACCGTCTTCGGCCTGCCCGGCCAGCACGCCCTCGGCATGTTCGACGCGCTGCGCCGCTCGGACCTGCGGTACGTCGGCCTGCGCGTGGAGAACAACGCGGGCTTCGCGGCGGACGCGTACGGCCGCGTCACGGGCGAGGCCGCGCCGCTGCTGCTGTCGACGGGGCCGGGGGCGCTCACGTCTCTGGCGGCGCTCCAGGAGGCCGCCGCCGCGAGCGCGCCCGTCCTGGCGATCAGCAGCCAGGTCCCCACGGCGGGCCTGGGCGGCGGACGCCACGGCTACCTGCACGAACTGCCGGACCAGGCGGCCTCGTTCAGGGGCGTCGTCAAGTCCGTCCACACCGTCCGCACCCAGTCCCAGATCCCCTCCGCGCTGGCGGAGGCCTGGAAGTCGGCGCTGACGGCCCCGCACGGCCCGGTATGGGTGGAGATCCCGCAGGACGTGCTGCTCGCGCCGACGGCGATCCCGGTGGTGACGGCGCCGGACGCCGTCCCGGAGGACCTGCCCCCGCGCCCCGAACTGACGGCGGTGGCGGCCGATCTGCTGTCGAAGGCCGCCCGCCCGGCGATCATCGCGGGCGGGGGAGTGGTCCGCGCGGACGCGTCGAAGAAGCTGCGTCAGCTGGCCGAGCTGCTCCAGGCCCCGGTGGTCACCACCTTCGGCGGCAAGGGCGCCTTCCCCTGGGAGCACCCGCTGTCCCTGCAGTCCTGGCTGGAGGACCGCCACACCACGGACTTCCTGGAGGACGCGGACGTCCTGCTGGTGGTCGGCTCCGGCCTCGGCGAACTCTCCTCCAACTACCACACGTTCAAGCCGCGGGGCCGCGTCGTCCAGATCGAGGCCGACCTCGGCAAGCTGGAGTCCAACCACCCCGCCCTGGGCATCCACGCGGACGCCCGCCTCGCGCTGCAGGCGCTGCTGGAGACGGTGCGGCCCAGGGAGGACGCGGAAGCCCCGAACCGCGTCCGAGCGCTCCTGGCGCGCGTCTCCGAGCGCATCGCCTCCCAGGAACTGACCCTGGAACAGGAGCTGCTGGCCTCGGTCCGCAGGGCGCTCCCGGCGGACTCGCCGTCCTTCTGGGACATGACCATCCTGGCGTACTGGGCGTGGTCGGCCTTCGACGCCCGCCGCCCCAACACGATGCACTCGGCCCAGGGCGCCGGCGGCCTCGGCTACGGCTTCCCCGCGGCCCTGGGCGCGGCGGCCGCCGACCCGACCCGCCCGGTCCTGGCGGTCTCCGGCGACGGCGGAGCCCTCTACTCCATCGCCGAACTGGCCACGGCCCGGCAGTACGACCTGAACGTCACCTGGCTCATCGTCGACGACGGCGGCTACGGCATCCTCCGCGAGTACATGACGGACGCCTTCGGCCAGGCGACGGCGACGGAACTGACCCGCCCGGACTACGTGGCGCTCGCGGAGTCGTTCGGAGTTCCGGGGGTGCGGACGTCGCCGGAGACGCTGGAGACGGACCTGGCGAAGGCGCTGGCGTCGGCCGGGCCGACGGTCGTCGTGCTCCCGGCGGTGCTGCGGATGTTCGCGCCGACGCATCTCGGGTGAGGCTCCGCCCCGGAAACGGGGAGCCGTGCGCGCGGTGCCCGTTGATACGGTGCCCGTCATGTACACAGCACCCGTGTCCCGTGGCCCCGTCACCGCCGACGACGTGGAGTTCGCCGTCCGCCGGGCGGTGGGCGCTCTGCGGGAGGCGGAGGCGGCCGACTGGGACGCGAAGGCCGGCTCCCTCGAGTGGAGTTGCTGGGAGACGGTCGAGCACCTCGCCGACGACCTGTTCTCCTACGCCGCCCAACTCGGCCCGGCGAGGCCGCCGCTGGACAGGGGGGTTCCCTTCGTCTGGAGCCGCAGGACCCCCAAGGGCCCGGCGAACGTCGTCTTCGCGGACCGCGACGCCGGACCGGCGGGCCTGCTGCAGGTGCTGGAGGCGAGCGGGGCACTGCTGACGGCCGTCGTGCGGACGGCACCGGCGACGGTCCGTGCCCACCACGTCTTCGGCGCGGCCGACCCCGAGGGCTTCGCCGCCATGGGGGTCGTGGAGACCCTGGTGCACGTGCACGACGTGGCCACGGGCCTGGAGGTCGACTGGACGCCGGACGCCGGCCTGTGCGACCGGGTCCTGGCCCGGCTCTTCCCCCATGCCCCGGCGGACACCGAGCGGTGGCCCACCCTGCTGTGGGCCACCGGCCGCGCCGAACTCCCCGGTCACGCCCGCCTCACACGGTGGCGCTGGTACGGCGCTCCCCGGTCCGACGGCGACCGGTAGGCGCCGGCGGGCACCCGGGCCCATCGCCGTGGGCCCTTTCGGACACCCGGGAGGGCCCTTCGTCGTGCTGTGCCGTGCCGGTCGTGGCTACCAGATCGCCTCGACCCACTCGGGGTGGTCGATGAACGGGTTGCGGTTGTGCTGGTAGGTGTCGTAGATGACCTGGTTGCGGCGCTCCTCGAAGGCGTCCGGCGGGTCCTCGTCGTTCCAGGCCTTCAGGACGGACAGGCGGCCGTGGTAGGGGACGCTGCCGTTGGTGACGAGGTCGTTGGGCTCCAGGTTCGGCCAGCCGTCGTCGCCCTCGTAGCGGACGGCCATGTAGAGGATCATGCGGGCCACGTCGCCCTTGACGGCGTCGCGCGGCTCGAAGGAGTTGGAGTCGGTGAGGCTGCCGCCGGAGTTGGTGAAGCTGCTGCCGCCGTTGTCGAAGTCCTTGCTGCCGCGGACGGAGTTGACGGTCACGTCCTCGGGGCGGATGTGGTGCAGGTCGGTGCCGGGACCCGCCGAGGTGCCGAAGTCGCCGTGCGACTGGGCCCACACGTGCTCGCGGTTCCAGTTGCCGGTGCTGCCGCCGTTGAGCGACTTGCTGCGCGAGATGCCGCTGTAGAGCAGCTTCACGTTGCCGCTGTTGTTCGGGTCCTGGTCGGTGACCTTCAGCGCTTCCCAGAGGGCCGAGTACGAGAGCTTCGTCTGGGGGGTGATGATCGTGTGCAGGGCGGACTTGAGGCTCGTACCCGTCTTGCCGACCGCGTTCTTGTAGTACGTCGAGTCGTAGGCCGTCGTGGTGGCCGCGGCGGGGGTCGCGGTCAGGGCAGGAGCGGTGAGGCCGGCCAGGACGGCGGCGGTGGCGAGGGCCACCGGCTTCCATCGGCGTATGCGTGTCGTCGCCAGCATGTGGGGTGTCCGATCTACGCGGGTTGATTGAAGGCGGCAATCGGGAGAGTGACATGGACATGAGGCCGTGTAAATGGATGGCGCGTGTCCATCGGGTGACGGGAAACGGCAAATCACCCCTTGTCTACGCGAGTTGACGCGCCCGGACGCCGAAGCGGCCCCCGACCGAGGGGTCGGGGGCCGCTTCGGGCTGTGTGGCTCGTCCGGGTCAGCTGACGTCCGACGGGTCCAGCCGGTAGATCGTCGACGTGGACCGGCCGCTCTGCGACGACGAGTTCGCGTCGGCGTCGGCGTCGGCGTCGGAGCCGGAGGAGTCCGAGGCCGACGCCGAGCTGTAGTCGCTCTCCTTCACCGCCGTCCCGTGCTTCTGCACCCACTCCGTCACCTCGGAGCTGACGGTGGAGCCGCCGCCGGGGCCGCCGCCCATCCCCGAGCCACCGATCTGGAGGTAGTGCAGTTCGCCGTTCTTCACCAGCTCCTTCAGCCTGGCCAGGGTCATCGCCTTGTCGGAGCCGGACCAGCCCCACATGGAGATGACCGGCTCGCCGCTGCTGAGGATGAGCTGCGCGGCACTCTGCGAACCGGACACCGCCAGCAGCCACTTGGCGCCGTCCTGATGCTTCTTCAGGTACGCGATGAGCTCGCTGCTCGCGCCGCCCATGCCTCCGCCCATGCCCGTACCGCCGCCGGCGCCGGGAGCGGAGCCGCCGCCCTGCGTGCCCGTCCCGCCGTCCTGGCCGCTGCCGCCGGGCGGCGTACCGCCCGACTCACCCGTGCCGCCCGGCGCCTGCCCGCCCGGCAGCTCGCCGGTGCCGCCGCCGGGCGCCGTACCGCCGCCCTGCTGGGCGCCGCCGGCGAAGCCGCCGCCGGCCTGGCCGTCCTGCTGCGTGCCGCCGGGGCCGCCGGTGCCGCCGCCCGGGAACCCGCCCCGGCCGCCACCGCCCCCGAAGCCGCCGTTCCCCGTGGTGGGCCCGGCCGTCGGGTTCGTGCCGCCCATGCCGCCGCCCGAACCGGACGGCACCGACCAGGCGTACGCCGCCGGACCCGCCACCGCCGCGACGACCGCCGCCGCCACGGAGGCGGCCAGCAGCCGCGCCCGGTTGCCGATGGGGGTCCCCCCGCTCGAGCGAAGCCGAGAGTGGGGTCGGGAGGCGAACAGGCCCACGACGGCGAGCGCCATGACGAGCCCGACGGCCGGCCACAGCCAGGTGTTCCAGCCGGAGGCCCGGCGCAGCAGCACGATCGCCCACACCGCGGTCACCACGAGGCCCGCGGGCAGTCCCCACGCCCACCGCCGGTCGGCGCGGAACGCGCGCAGCAGCATCGCGCCTCCGCCTCCGCACAGGGCGGCGATGCCGGGGGCGAGGGCGGTCGTGTAGTAGGGGTGCATGGTGCCCTCGGCCATGCTGAAGGTCAGGTAGTGCAGGACCGTCCAGCCGCCCCACAGCAGCAGCGCGGCGCGGGTGAGGTCGGTGCGCGGTGCGCGGCGGCCGCACAGGACCAGGCCTGCCAGCAGGGCGATGCCCGCGAAGGGCAGCAGCCAGGAGATCTGGCCGCCGAGGACGTCGTTGAACATCCGGCCGATGCCGGCGGTCCCGGAGAAGCCGCCCCCGCCGCCTCCGCCGTTGCCCTCGCCGCCGAGGATCCGGCCGAGGCCGTTGTAGCCCATGATGAGGTTCCAGGCGCTGCCGTCGGTCGAACCGCCGATGTAGGGCCGCTCGGAGGCCGGCACGAGCGAGACCGCCGCCGCCCACCAGAAGCTGCTGACCGCCAGCACCACGGCCGCGAGCAGCAGGTTGACGATCCGCTTCACCAACGCGGGCTTCGCCGCGTAGAGGTAGACCGCGAAGACCGCGGGCAGCGCGATGTAGCCCTGGAGCATCTTGGTGTTGAAGGCGAGGCCGAAGCAGGCCGCCGAGCCCAGCAGCGGCAGCACCCTGCCGTTGTGCACCGCCCGCAGGGCCAGCGCCGCGCCGGCCGCCATCAGGAACACCAGCAGCGTGTCGGGGTTGTTGTCCCGGTTGATGGCCACCGTGATAGGGGTCAGCGCGAGCACCAGCGCGGCGACCGCCGCCGCGCCGTGGCCCCAGACCCGCTTCACGGAGGAGTGCAGGATCCAGATCGTCGCGAGGGCGACGAGGATCATCGGCAGCATCATCTGCCACGTGCCGAAGCCGAACACGCGGCAGGACAGGCCCATCACCATCAGGGCGAAGGGCGGCTTGTCGACGGTCAGGAAGTTGCCCGCGTCGAGCGAGCCGAAGAACCAGGCCTTCCAGCTCTGTGTGCCGCTCAGCACGGCGGCGCTGTAGAAGCTGTTGAGGCTCGAGCCGGAGAGGTTCCAGGAGTAGAGCACCGCCGCCAGGGCCATGATCGCGATCAGCGCGGGGAGCGACCAGCGCGGGGCCCGGCCCGGCGGAGGCGCCCCCGGGGTCGTCGCCGGCGGCGGCCGGTCGGGGGACGCGGCGGGCGCGGTGCGCGCCGTCGCCGCGGCCGGCTCGGCGGACTCGCTCGGGTGGGGGAGGGGATCGGTGGCAGATGTCACCCTGCGCATGCTGTACGGCCCGTGTGGGTGGCCGCTGTGCCGAAGCTGGCCGCCACCTGTGAAGACGCCCAGGCCCGGGTGACGCCTTGCCCGGGCTTTCTCGACGGGCCCGTCGACGCCGTACAACCTTTCACCCGAACCCGTGTGTCAACACGGCATGACTCTCCGGAATCCCAGACGTACGAGGAGACTCCTCGCCGCGACCCTCGGCGCCGGGGCCCTCGTGACCGGCCTGGCGGCCACCCCCGCCGCGGCCGCCGCCCCCGCCGTCGCCTGCACCTCCGCCAAGGCCGGCCTCGCCGCCAAGCTGAAGAAGGACATCACGGCCGCCCTCGCCAACCGCAAGGGCACCATCGCCGTCGGCCTCCACGACCGCAGCACCAACACCACCTGCACCCTGCGCGCGTCCGCCGCCTACGACTCGGCCAGCGTCGTCAAGGTCACCGTCCTCGCCGCACTGCTGCGGGACGCGCAGAAGCAGAACCGCGCCCTGACGGCCCGTGAGAAGAGCCTCGCCACGGCCATGATCACCAAGTCGGACAACGCCTCCACCTCCACCCTGTGGAAGCAGCTCGGCGTGACGAAGATCAAGAGCTTCCTCACCGCCGCCGGGATGACGCAGACGAAGCCGGGCGCGAACGGCTACTGGGGGCTGACCCAGATCACCGTGACCGACGAGCAGAAGCTGCTCAAGCTGCTCACGGCCAGGAACACGGTCCTCACCGACAGCAGGCGCGCCTACGTCCTCCAGCTGATGGGCCAGGTCGTGTCGTCCCAGCGCTGGGGCACCCCGTACGGCAGGCCGGCGGGTGTCTCCTGGCACGTCAAGAACGGCTGGCTGTCGCGCGCCACCCACGGCTGGCGCGTGCACAGCGTGGGCACCTTCAAGGGCGGCGGCCACGACTACCTGATAACCGTCCTGACGCACGGCAACAGCACCATGAACTACGGCATCACGACCATCCAGGGCGTCGCCAAGGTCATCCACCGCGACCTCGCTGCCTCCTGAGCCCGGCCAGGGATCCGGAGATCCTTAACGGCGCGTCCCACCGGCCGTCACCCGCCCGTCCTACCGTGACCGCCATGCGCCTGCGAACCGTACTCGCCACCCTCACCGCCGGCCTGGCGGCGGCCGCCTGCCTCTCCGCCGCCGGGCCCGCGAACGCCCGCTCCTCGGGCGCCCCGCACGCCTGTTCGACCACCGTCTCCGTCCACGGCTTCTCCGACGCCCTCGACAAGACGACCCACCAGGACACCTTCGTCGGCAACCTCTCCGCGCTGGCGGTGGACGAGGACGGCTCGCTCGCCGCCCTCTCCGACCGCTCCGCGCTCTTCGGCCTGGACGCGAGAACCCTCGCGCCCGAGTCGGTCGTCCCCCTCGCCGACGAGACGGGCGCGGCCCTCGACTCCGAGGGCCTGGCCGTCGACCGCGACGGCTCGTACCTCGTCTCCTCCGAGACCGAGCCGTCCGTACGCCGGTACAGCGCCGCGGGGGCGATCCTCGGCCGCCTCCCCGTCCCGGACGCCCTGCGGGTCGCGCCGGCCGGCCGCGCCGCCCCCAACGGCACCTTCGAGGGCCTGACCCTGCTGCCGGGCGGCCGCACCCTGCTCGCGTCCATGGAGTACGCCCTCTCCGGCGACTCCTCGGGCGTCGTGCGCTTCCAGACGTGGAAGCGCACCGGCACGTCCTTCCGCCTCGCCGCCCAGTACGGGTACCGCGCCGACGCCGGCCTCGGCGTCCCGGAGGTCCAGGCGCTCCCCGACGGCCGCCTCCTCGTCCTGGAGCGCGGCTTCACCTCCGGCGTGGGCAACACCGTCCGCCTGTACCTGGCCGACCCGCGGCGCGCCACCGACACCAGCGGCGTCGAGAACCTGACGGGCCAGGACGGCGTACGCCTGATCGGGAAGACCCTGCTCGCCGACATCGCCGACTGCCCGTCCCTCGGCGCCACCGCCGAGCAGCCCCAGCCCAACCCCCTCCTCGACAACATCGAGGGAATGGTGATCACGGGCCGCGGCAAGGGCGGCCTGAGGGTGCTGCTGGTGAGCGACGACAACCAGAACGCGGTGCAGACGACGCGGTTCTACGACCTGCGTGTCCGTGTCTGACCGTTCACCGAATGTTGCGGAGGGATGAAATCCGCTTCTGTCCGCGTTGGTGCCTTCCGGTAGATCAGGACGATCGGAGGGCACCGCGTGGCACCGCAACGGGGATGGGCACGGCGACTGTGGGACTACGCCTGGCGGCACCCGGGGGACGTCGTCCTGGCGCTCGGGTCCGCCCTGGCCGGCATGGCCGTGATGGCGCTGGTCCCGCTGATCACCAAGGTGATCATCGACGACGTGATCGGCGACCACAGCCGCGCCATGGCCCCCTGGGCGGGCGCCCTGATCGGCGCGGCCCTCGTCGTCTACGCCCTCACCTACGTCCGCCGCTACTACGGCGGCCGTCTCGCCCTCGACGTCCAGCACGACCTGCGGACCGAGATGTACGAGACGATCACCCGGCTCGACGGCCGCCGCCAGGACGAGCTGTCCACCGGCCAGGTCGTCGGCCGCGCCACCAGTGACCTCCAGCTCATCCAGGGCCTGCTCTTCATGCTCCCGATGACCATCGGGAACGTCCTGCTCTTCCTGATCTCCCTGGTGATCATGGCGTGGCTGTCCCCGCCGCTGACCCTCGTCGCGCTCGCCGTGGCCCCCGCCCTGTGGTGGATCGCCCGGCGCAGCCGCACCAAGCTGCACCCGGCCACCTGGTACGCCCAGGCCCAGGCCGCCGCGGTCGCGGGCGTCGTGGACGGCGCGGTCAGCGGGGTCCGGGTGGTGAAGGGCTTCGGGCAGGAGGAGCAGGAGACCGGGAAGCTGCGCGAGGTCGGCCGCCGGCTCTTCGCGGGCCGCCTGCGCACGATCCGGCTGAACTCCCGGTACACCCCGGCCCTCCAGGCCGTCCCCGCCCTGGGCCAGGTGGCGATGCTCGCCCTCGGCGGCTGGCTCGCCGTCCGCGGGCACATCACCCTCGGCACCTTCGTCGCCTTCTCCGCCTACCTCGCACAGCTCGTCGGCCCGGTCCGCATGCTCGCCGTGGTCCTCACGGTCGCCCAGCAGGCCCGCGCGGGCACCGAACGCGTCCTGGAGCTCATCGACACCGAGCCGACCCTGACGGGCGGCACCAAGGAACTGCCGGCCGACGCCCCCGCGACCGTCGAGTTCGACGACGTCTCCTTCGGCTACGACGACGAGCGTCCCGTGCTCAAGGGACTCTCCTTCGAGATCCGTCCCGGCGAGACCCTCGCCGTCGTCGGCGCCTCCGGCTCCGGCAAGTCCACGGTCTCCCTGCTGCTGCCCCGCTTCTACGACGTCACCCACGGCGCCGTCCTCATCGGCGGCCACGACGTCCGCGAACTCACCCTCGACTCCCTGCGGGCCGCGATCGGCCTCGTCCCCGAGGACTCCTTCCTCTTCTCGGACACGGTCCGCGCCAACATCGCCTACGGCCGCCCGGACGCCACCGACGAGGAGATCGAGGCCGCCGCCCGCGCCGCGCAGGCCGACCGCTTCATCGCCGAGCTGCCCGAGGGCTACGCCACCAAGGTCGGCGAGCACGGCCTGACCCTCTCCGGCGGCCAGCGCCAGCGCATCGCGCTCGCCCGCGCGCTCCTCACCGACCCCCGGCTCCTCGTCCTCGACGACGCCACCTCGGCGGTGGACGCCCGCGTGGAGCACGAGATCCACGAGGCGCTCAGGCACGTCATGGAGGGCCGCACCACCCTCCTGATCGCCCACCGCCGCTCCACCCTCAACCTCGCCGACCGCATCGCCGTCCTCGACGGCGGCCGGCTCGCCGACCTCGGTACCCACGAGGAACTCCAGAAGCGGTCGGCGCTGTACCGGCGCCTGCTCACCGACCCCGACGAGCTGGGCGGCGTCTCGCCCGGCCACACGGTGCCCGCCGGGCCCCGCGAGGACACCTCCGTCCGGGACGAGCTGGACGCCGAGTTCGACGCCGAGATCGGGGTGACCCCCCGACTGTGGACCGGCGACCGCGAGCCGAAGGACACGGCCCTGTCCGGGACACCGGCCACCCCGGATCTCCTCGCCCAGGTCGACGCGCTCCCACCCGCGACCGACACCCCGGACATCGACGAGGCCCGTGCGGTCACCCCCGAGGAGTCCTACGGCCTGCGCCGCCTCCTGCGCGGCTTCGGCCTGCCCCTCCTGGTCAGCCTGGGCCTCGTCGCCGTCGACGCGAGCATGGGCCTGCTGCTGCCGGTGATGATCCGGCACGGCATCGACGACGGCGTCACGCGCACGGCGCTGGGCGCCGTCTGGGCGGCCTCCCTCCTCGCCCTGCTCCTCGTCCTGGTGCAGTGGGCCGCGCAGACCGGCGAGATCCGGATGACCGGCCGCACCGGCGAACGGGTCCTGTACTCGCTGCGCCTGAAGATCTTCGCCCAGCTCCAGCGGCTCGGACTCGACTACTACGAGCGGGAGCTGACCGGCCGGATCATGACGCGGATGACCACGGACGTCGACGCGCTGTCGACGTTCCTGCAGACCGGTCTGGTCACCGCGTTCGTCTCGGTCGTCACCTTCTTCGGCATCATGGTCGCCCTGCTGGTGCTCGACGTCGAGCTCGCCCTCGTCGTCTTCGCGACCCTGCCCCCGCTCATCGTCGCCACGTTCTTCTTCCGCCGGGCCAGCGTGAAGGCGTACGAGCTCGCCCGCGAGCGGGTGTCGGGGGTCAACGCCGATCTCCAGGAGTCGGTGGCCGGGCTGCGGATCGTGCAGGCCTTCCGGCGCGAGCGGGACGGCGGGCGCCGGTTCGCCGAGCGCAGCGACAGCTACCGCCGGGCCCGTATCCGGGGCCAGTGGCTGATCTCGGTGTACTTCCCGTTCGTGCAGTTCCTGTCGTCGGCGGCCGCGGCGGCCGTGCTGATCGCGGGCGCGGGCCGGATCGACGAGGCGACCCTGACGACCGGCGCGCTGGTGGCGTACCTGCTCTACATCGACCTGTTCTTCGCCCCCGTCCAGCAGCTCTCCCAGGTCTTCGACGGCTACCAGCAGGCCACGGTCTCCCTGGGCCGCATCCAGGAGCTGCTGCGGGAGCCCACGTCCACGAAGTCCGCGGCGAAGCCCCTGGAAGTCCGCTCCCTGCGCGGCGAGATCACCTTCGAGGACGTGCACTTCACGTACGGCCCCTCCGACGAACCGGAGGAGGCCCTCACCGGCATCCGGCTGCGCGTCCCCGCCGGCCAGACCGTCGCCTTCGTCGGCGAGACCGGCGCGGGCAAGTCGACCCTGGTGAAGCTGGTGGCCCGCTTCTACGACCCGACGTCCGGCCGGGTCCTGGTCGACGGCACCGACCTGCGCTCCCTCGACCTCACCTCGTACCGCCACCGCCTCGGTGTCGTCCCCCAGGAGGCCTACCTCTTCCCCGGCACCGTCCGCGACGCCATCGCCTACGGCCGGCCCGACGCCACCGACGCCGAGGTCGAGGCGGCCGCCCGCGCGGTCGGCGCGCACGAGATGATCGCCACGCTCGACGGCGGCTACCTCCACGAGGTCGCCGAGCGGGGCCGCAACCTCTCCGCCGGGCAACGCCAGTTGATCGCACTGGCCCGCGCGGAACTGGTCGACCCCGACATCCTGCTCCTCGACGAGGCGACGGCCGCCCTGGACCTGGCCACGGAGGCCCAGGTCAACCAGGCCACCGACCGCCTGGCGGGCCGCCGTACGACACTCGTCGTCGCACACCGCCTGACGACGGCGGCCCGCGCGGACCGGGTGGTCGTCATGGACCACGGCCGGATCGCCGAGGACGGCACCCACGAGGAGCTGCTGGCGCGCGGCGGACGGTACGCCGAGCTGTGGCGGACCTTCGTCGGGGAGCCGGTGGGCACCGCGAGCTGACCCGCACGACCCCCTCCCGCCACACGGCCGCGCAACCGTTCGCCCTACGCCGTGCGTCCGTACGCCAGTACGGCGACGGCGGTAGCGGGAGGGGACGGGACTGTGGACAGTGGGGCGATACGCCGAGGGCCGACGGCCGTTCTGGCCGTGCTGATCGCGTCCGTCCTGCTCGCGCTCGTGACACCGGGCAGCGCCGAGGCCGCCTCCGCGCCCTGCCCGGGCCGGAAGGTGAGGACGGTGGCGTTCTCCACCGGCGCGGTGCACGTCTACAAGAGCAACGGCAGGATCTGCGCCTACACCCTGCAGAAGTACCCCGGCACGAGGAAGCGGATGTCGGTCAGCGTGCAGGCGCGCGGCCATCATCCGGTCGAGCTGACGGGCAGCCGAACCCGCCGCATCGGGCCCCTCGACGTGTACGTCGGTCGCCGGTCGGTGCTGGTCAAGGGCTCGGTCGGCCGCGGTTCGGGCAGCTCGGGCTGGTTCCTGTCCTGACCGGTTGAGGACGCCGTACGCCAACCCCCTCTGGTGTGACGGGTGTTGCTCCGATAGCTTCCGGCGCACATCTGTCTCACAGGGAAGGGTGCACGCGCATGCGCAAGGCGCTCAGATGGCTGCTGGCGTTCACCGTGCTCATAGGCACGTTGAGCACGGCCGGAGCGGCGACCGCCGCGGAGCCGGAGGCCACGGACATCAAGGACCGGCTTCTCGCGATCCCCGGCATGAGCCTGATCCAGGAGAAGCCGTACCCCGGCTACCGCTACTTCGTCCTGAACTACACCCAGCCGGTCGACCACCGGCACCCGTCCAAGGGCACGTTCCAGCAGCGCATCACCGTGCTGCACAAGGACGTCAGCCGCCCGACGGTCTTCTACACCGGCGGCTACAACGTCTCCACCACCCCCAGCCGCCGCGAACCCACCCAGATCGTGGACGGCAACCAGGTCTCCATGGAGTACCGCTTCTTCACCCCGTCCCGCCCCGACCCCGCCGACTGGTCCAAGCTGGACATCTGGCAGGCCGCGAGCGACCAGCACCGCATCTTCACGGCGCTGAAGAAGCTCTACCCCGAGAACTGGATCTCCACGGGCGGCTCGAAGGGCGGCATGACCGCCACCTACTACGAGCGCTTCTACCCGAAGGACATGGACGGCGTGGTGGCCTACGTGGCCCCCAACGACGTCGTCAACAAGGAGGACTCGGCCTACGACCGCTTCTTCGCGAACGTCGGCACCAAGGAGTGCCGCGACCGCCTGAACGCGGTCCAGCGCGAGGCGCTGGTGCGCCGCGAACCGCTGGAGAAGAAGTACGAGGCCTACGCGGCCGCCGAAGGCTTCACCTTCGACACCATCGGCAGCCTGGACCGCGCCTACGAGGCCGTCGTCCTCGACTACGTCTGGGGCTTCTGGCAGTACAGCCTGCTGTCGGACTGCGACTCGATCCCGGCGGACGCGAAGACCGCGACGGACGACGAGATCTGGACCTCGATCGACACGATCTCCGGCTTCTCCTTCTACACCGACCAGGGCCTGTCGCCCTACACCCCGTACTACTACCAGGCGGGCACCCAGCTGGGCGCCCCGACGATCCACTTCCCGCACATCGAGAAGAAGTACATCCGCTACGGCTACCAGCCCCCGCGCAACTTCGTCCCCCGGGACATCTCGATGAAGTTCCAGCCCTGGGCCATGCGGGACGTGGACACCTGGGTCAAGAACAACGCCCGCCACATGCTCTTCGTCTACGGCGAGAACGACCCGTGGGGCGCGGAACCGTTCCGCCTGGCCAAGGGCGCGAAGGACTCGTACGTGTTCACCGCGCCCGGCATGAACCACGGGGCCAACGTGGCCGGCCTGGTCGCCGACGAGAAGGCGCTGGCGACGGCACGGATCCTGGAGTGGGCGGGCGTCGCCCCGGCCGCCGTCCGGGCGGACGCCTCGGCGGCGAAGCCGCTGGCGAAGTTCGACGCGAAGCTGGACGTCCGTGATGTGGAGCGCGAGCCGGCGCTGCGGCCGTGACGGGGGTTGAGGTTCGTTGAGGTGACTGGCGGCGGGTTGGGATGACCCGCCGTCAGGTCATTCCTTCGGACATACGGGGTCGGTCGACCTGTCGAGGAAGTAGGCGGCGCGTTCCTCAGCGGTCAAATCGCGGTTGACTCTGTGACAGATCTGCTCGATCGCATCGTCTGGATCGGGAGGGACGACGTCCCACAGCCGGACTGTGGCTTCGTAGCCCGCGGTGGCGAGAGTGCGGCTGTCAGGGCTGAACGCCAGCGAGAGCACGCCACCGGCGGTGCCGGTGAGTGTGGCGCGGGCCTTGCCGGAAGCGGCGTCCCAGAGGCGGACCACCCCGTCGTCGCCGCTGGTGGCGAGGGTGCGGCCGTCGGGGCTGAAGGCCACCGTCTGTACTGCTCCGTAGCCGTTGATCAGAAAGGTGCGCGTTTCGCCGGTGGTGGCATCCCAGATGCGCACGGTTCCGTCGTAGCTGGCGGTGGCAACGGTGCGGCTGTCCGGACTGAAGTCCACGGCCGTCACTACGTCGCTGTGACCGATGAGTGTGGTGCGGGTGCGGCCAGAGGCCAGGTCCCAGATACGTGCGGTGGAGTCGTCGCTGGCGGTGGCGAGGGTGCGGCCGTCGCGGCTGAAGGCCACCGACCAGACTGCCTCGTCGTGTCCGGCGAGTGGCGCCCGGGATTTCCTGGTTTCCGTGTCCCACAGGTGGACGGTTCCGTCGGCGTCGGCGGTCGCGAGCGTGCGGCCGTCACGATGGAATGCCAGCGCATACACCGCCTTGTCGTGCCCGGGAAGTGTGGTGCGCGGGTTGCCGGTGGCCGCTTCCCACAGGCGAACGGTTCCGTCGTCGCTGCCGGTGGCGAGGGTGCCGCCGTCGGGGCTGAAAACCACCCGGTTCACTTCGTCGGTATGGCCCCTGAGCCGGGTGCTGGGTTTGCCGGTGGCCCGGTCCCACAGGCGGGCAGTTTTGTCGGCGCTCGCAGTTGCGAGGCTGCGGCCGTTGGGGCTGAAGGCCACCGACCACACCGTGTTGGTGTGTCCCGTGAGTGTGGTGCGGTCCTTGCCGGTGGCCGTGCCCCAGAGACGTACTGTCCTGTCACGGCTCGCGGTGGCGAGGGTACGGCTGTCCCGACTGAAGGCAAGTGAGAGAACCGCGTTGGCGTGTCCGCTGAGGGTGGTCCGAGGTGCGCCGGAGGCTGCGTCCCACAGTCGTACGTAGCGGTCGTAAGCGGTGGCGAAGGTCTTGCCGTCCGGGCTGAAAATCAGTAGGGGCGCTGGTTCGTACAGTGTGGTGCGAACTCGTCCGGTGACGGCGTTCCTGAGGCGAGTGGAGTAGAGGTCGGCGGTCGCGAGGGTTCGACTGTCAGGGCTGAAGGCCACCGACGTCACCGCTTCCGTGTGGCCCTTGAGTGTGGTGAGTTGTTTGCCAGTAGAGGGCTCCCACAGACGGACGGTCTTGTCGGCACCACCGGTCGCGAGGGCTCGGTTGTCGGGGCTGAAGGTCACCGCGTTCACTGCGTCGGTGTGTCCTTGGAGGGTCGTGCGGATCTTGCGGGTGGTCAGGTTCCACAGATGGACGGTTTTGTCGACGCCGGCGGTGGCGAGGGTTCGACTGTCAGGGCTGAACGCCACCGACCTCACTTGACCCGGCTCCTTGAGAGTGGCGAGGTGTTTGCCGGTTGCGGGGTTCCACAGACGGACGGTTTTGTCGTCGCCGGCGGTGGCGAGTGTCCGGCCGTCCGGGCTGAAGGCCAGGGCGTTCACTGCGTCGGTGTGGCCCTTGAGGGTGGTGCGGGTCTTGCGGGTGGCCAGATCCCACAGAAGAACGGTTCTGTCACCGCCACCGGAGGCGAGGGTGCGACGGTCGGGGTTGAACGCCACCGCTCGCACCTCGCTGCGGTGCTCGGACAGGCGGCGGTACGACGGCAAGGCTGCGACGCTTCGCAGGCTGTCAAATGCCTCGGACGTGTCACTGCTGCGATAAGCCTGCACGGCCAGCAGCGAGGCGAGCTCCGGATTCGTGGAGACCAGTTTGTCGACCTGGGCGGCAAGCTGTCGGGACAGTGCCTTCTGTTGTTCGGCGTTCGCTATCCTCGACTGCCAGATCGCGCCCGCTAAGGCTATGACCGCGACGGCCAGCGCGCCGCCGAGGAACATGTTGATCCGCCTGCTCCGGCGGCTGATGGCCCGCTGGCGCTCCCTGCTCGCCGTCACGAACCTCGCGACGTCCGTCGGCAGCCGCCGTCGCCCTGACCACTCCAGCGCCTCGGCGAGTGCCGTTCCGGCGAGCAGGTCTCCCGGGTCCTTCTCCCTGGCCCAGCGACCGTGCCGCTCTTTCGTGCGCACCAGCCATTCCTGGAAGCGACGGTCCTGGTCGACCCACTTCCGCAACGCCCCCCAGTCCCGGATCAGCGCCTCGTGGATCAGCTCGGCCACCGGTTCCCCGGGCGGAGCCCCCGGGAGTTGCGGCGCGCGGAGGGTCTGCGTCGTGATGATGCGACGGCGGGTGAGGGTGGCGATGACGGCGTCGACGGCCGTCTTCTCGTCTTCAGGGGTGTTGCTCGGGTCGGCTGCCAGGTCGCGCAGTTCGTCGAGGGGGACCTGGGTGCGCACCGCCGTGATGTTGTGGCTGGGGTCTGCGGGGTGCACCAGGGAGGTGAGCGCCCGCCGGGCGATGAGCCGTTGCTCGGCGGACAACTCCTCCAAGGCGCCCTCGCACCACGTGGTCACGCTCCCGCTGACCTCTCCGATGCGCCGGTACGCCTCGTGCGTGAGGTAACCGTCCTCCCGCCGGAGCCACAACTGGCTGAGCGTCATCTCCAGCAGGGGCAGCGCGGTGACCGGCGCCTGTCGGGTGATGGCGGCCTCGGGTGTGATGTCCAGGACGTCGCCGATGATCCGCTCCGGTAGTCCTGGCTGGAAGCGCAGTCCCACGTCCTCGGCGGGCAGGACGATGATGTCGTGCAGGTCCTGCTGACTCAGCGTGCCCGGCACGTTCAGCAGTCCTGGCATCGCCGCCTCCAGCAACCTGGGAGCCAGGGCGGCCAGTTGCGGGTAGAAGTCGTCCCGCATGATCAGGATCACGGTGATCTTGGTGTACGCGTCGGCGGCCGTCGTGACCTCGTCGATGACGGCCAGGAGGTCCCGCAGTCTGCCGTTGGTCGACTGGATCAATAGTTCCTCGAACTGGTCGATGACCAGCAGGACACGCTGATAGCCCGGGTCGGCCGCGAGCCTCTGGTTGACCGCCGCGACAATCCCGTCCCTGCTCGCCCCCGGCAACCCCGCCCGCTCGATCTCAGCGAGCATGTCCTGCCTCGGCCTAGTGAGGACCGGCAGCCAGCGATCACTGCCCGGCAACTGCCCGGCCGCCAGCTCGCGCAGCACCCCCGCCTGGATCAACGACGACTTGCCCGACCCCGACGGTCCCAGCAGCAGCGTCAGCCGCCGTTGCTGGGCCAGGTTGGCCAGCACCTGCCGTACCGCCTCCTGCCGGCCGTGGAACCACTGGGCGTGCTCCGCCGTGAACGGCTCCAGGCCCCGGTACGGACACACCTCCCGCTCGGCCAGCTCCGGAAGGATCTCCCGCAGCACCTGCGTCGGCGTGACGTAGGCGATGCCCAGCCCCTTCTCGTACGCGTCGGGCGCGGCGATCTCGGCAAGCATGCCGATGACCAGGCCGGTCGTCTCGTCGAGGACGGGCCCGCCGCTGAAGCCGGTGGTGAGGTCGTTGGCGGCGGTCAGCTGGAGGTGTGTGCATCTGCCGTCCGCGCCCGGCAGCAGAGCGCCGGTCACTCCGAAGCCGAAGTGTCCTTCCGGCGGGGCCTGGGCGGGGAAGCCGAAGGAGCGGACGGGGTGGCCGTGGCAGCCTTCCGCGGAGCCCAGCGGCAGGACGCTCGCGCCCGCCGGCATACCGTCGGTGAGTCGGACGAACGCCACGTCCTCTGACTCGGCCGCACGCCACAGCTCGGCCGGGACGTGTCCTTCCACCCGGTCCGCGCCCACCACATGGGGGAAGGACAGCAGGACGCCTCTCCCGGGCCCGCCTCCGGCCGCTTCGATGACGTGCGCGCAGGTGACGACCAGCCCCTCGGCCACCAGGAACCCCGTCCCGGCCACCACCCCGTCCGGACCGAGGATCCGGGTCACGGCGGAGAGCAGATCCGAAGCGATGCCGGCCCCAGGCTGCTTGTCCGTGCCGGTCATGGCGACCAGCCCGTACTTTCACGGGCCTGTGGTGAGCCCTCGCTCTTCCACGACACGGTCACCCGCAGGTGGCAACCGGCCTGGCTCTTGGTGATCACGGCCCCGGCCTCGACCGCGAGGTCCACCCCGAACTCGACCGTGATCTCGTCGGGACGGGCCTTGCGCAGCTGGTCGAGCGCGGCCTGCGCCGCCTCCGTGACCGGCTCCAGGGCCTCTTGCAGGGTCATCGGCACGTCACGGATGGCGTCACCGATGCGTCCGGCCTTCACTGGCCCGTCCCCCAGGGCCGCCGGTTGCTCGACCAGAACGCTGCCCCCGCCCTCCAGCGGGATCCGAGTCAGAGGTGCCACGACGTCTCCTCCGTAGCTCGCGCGCTCCTCAGGGACTCCGTCAGCATTCCTGGCCTCGGCATATGCCGCATCCTGGGACGATCCATACGCGTGAGGGCCGTACGCGCCCGACGCCACGAGGTGGCGCACGCCGCCCACGGCCCGATGGCAGGCGTAAGGGCTAGTACGTCAAGCCGTGGCCGATCGGGTACAGCACCCGCGCCGGATCGTCCGCCCGCTGCACCGGCACGGGCAGCGTTCCGCGCGGACTCACCGCTCCCGCGATCACGCGCGCGGCCGCGCGCAGTTCGACGTCGGTCCAGGAGTAGGTGGCCAGGCAGGCGCGGACGGTGGGGAGGTGGGCCACGTCGTACGGATTGCGGATCGCCACCGCCACCACCGGGCGGCCGGTTGCCGACAGCCGCTCCACCAGCGTCCGCTGCGGGCTCGTCGCGGTGACGTTGTACGTGCACACCACCACCGCGTCGGCCTCGCCCGCGGCGGCCACCGCCTGGGCGATCGTCGCGTCGGACGGTGCCGTGCCCGTGGACCGGGGAGTCGCCGTGAAACCCAGCTCGGTGAGGGCGGCGGCGAGGACGGTGGTGGGCGGCCCCGTGGTGCCCGAGGGGGAGGCGGGGTCGGCGCCGACGACCAGGATCCGGGCGTGGGCGCGCGGCGAGAGGGGCAGCAAAGGGTCCTCCTCGACCATCCGGCCCTCGTCGACCAGTGGGCTCCCACCGACCAGCGGGCCCTCGCCGACCAGCGGGCCCCCGTTGACCAGCAGGGTCGTCGTCCGTTCGGCGATCCGGTCGGCCGTGGCGAGGTGGGCGCGGGTGCCGACCGTGCGCCGGACGCCGTCCGGGTCGGCGTACGGGTCGGTGAACAGGCCGAGCCTGGTCTTCAGGCGCAGGATCCGCAGGACCGACTCGTCGAGCCGCTGCTCCGTCAGTTCGCCGTCCTGCACGGCCTTGAGGACGGCGTTCCAGGCGACGTCCAGCTTCGGCGGGTTGAGGAGCTGGTCGACGCCCGCCTTGAGCGCCAGCACCGGCACCCGGTCGTCGCCGTACTTCGTGCGCACGCCCGCCATGTCGAGGGCGTCGGTGACCACGACCCCGTCGAAGCCGAGGCGTTCGCGCAGGAGGCCGGTGACGACGGGGTGGGAGAGGGTGGCCGGGTCGCCGGAGGCGTCGAGGGCCGGGACCAGGATGTGCGCGGTCATGATCGAGTCGGCGCCGGCCGCGATCGCCGCCCGGAACGGCACCTCGTCCAGCTTCTCCCACTCCTCACGGGTGTGGGTGATGACGGGGAAGCCGTAGTGGCTGTCGACGGCGGTGTCGCCGTGCCCCGGGAAGTGCTTGGCGGTCGCCGCCACCCCGGCCGACCGGTAGCCGCGGATCTCCTCCGCGACCAGCGTGGCCACCGCCTCCGGCTCGGCGCCGAAGGAGCGGACGCCGATGACCGGGTTGGCCGGGTCGACGTTCACGTCGGCGACGGGGGAGTAGTCCTGGCGGACGCCCATCGCCCGCAGTTCCCGGCCCGCGAGCCGCCCGAGCGTGCGGGCGTCGGCGCGGGAGCCGCCGGCCCCGATCGCCATCGCGCCGGGGAACAGCGTGGCCGGACTGCCGATCCGGCACACGATGCCGTGCTCCTGGTCGGTCGAGATCAGCAGCGGGATCCCGCTCGGCTGCTGGAGGGCGGCCCGCTGCAGGCCGTTGGAGAGGTCGGCGATCTGGTCCGGGTCGCGGGTGTTGTGGGCCCAGGTGAAGTAGATGACCCCGCCGACCCGGTAACGGGCGATCAGCTCGGCGGCCGTCCGGACGCCCAGCTCCTCGAGGTTGGCGTCGACGTCGGCCTGGTCGGGGGCGGTCGCCGAGTGGCCGTACACCCGGGTGACGAAGACCTGGCCGACCTTTTCCTCCAGGCTCATGCGCGCGATCAGAGTGCGCAGGCGGCGGTCGTTTGCGTGGGCGGTGCCGGTCAGGGTGAAGGCGGCGGTGAGGCCGGCGGCGGCGCCGAGGCCGGCGGTGGCGGCGAGGACGGTACGTCTGGAGGGCATGTGCGCTCCTTCCGGGCCGGTCGGGGAGAGCCAGCACGCTACTCGGGGAGGGGCCCGCCATCGGCGCATTGGAGGGGGGCGCGCCGATGGCGGCACGCTGCCGGCCGCGGTACGGCGGAGAGGGTGGTCAGCGATCGCAGCCAGCAGCGAGGGCCGACACCGCACCGAGGTGACTCTTCCGGCAGCTTGGCGGTTGGACGAGTGGCGGGCGGGGCGGGTTCCCGCGGCCGGGAAGTCGGTACGAGGGGTGCGCGGGTGCGGCGGAGCGACGGGAGGGACTGCCGTAGGCGTGCGCCGATCGGGCCCCGGCACGCGGCGAGTGCGGCGGCGATCCGCCCCGGCCGGTTCTCGGTCGCCGGGTGTCCGGAGGAGCCGACGGCCACCGTCTCGAACGGCTCTGGAGAACTGCGGGCTGAGACCGGGGCGGGGCATCGGCGAGCGCGGGCCACGGCCGGGGCGGGGTGTCGGCGAGCGCGGGCCACGGCCGGGGCGGGTGAGGACGACCTCCGTCGCGGGTCGGGTCGGGTGAGGACGACCTCCGTCGAGTGTCGGGGCGGTTGAGGACGACCTCCGTCCCGTACGGGGCGGATCGCGCACAACTTCCGCCCAGGTCGGGGCGGATCGCGGACGACTCCGGCCCCCGTCGAGGCGGTCAGTGGGCGGCTGACACCTTCGGCCACTGCTCCCGCAGCACCCGCACGGTCTCCGTGATCGAGGGCCGGCCCGCCGCGCCCGCGCGCCACAGGGCGTACAGCCGCCGTACGGGGGTCGGGTCGAGGGCCACTTCGACGACGCCCGCCGGCAGCGGGCCGCGGCCGAGGCGCGGGATCAGGCAGATGCCGAGCCCGGCGGCGACGAGGGCCACCAGGGTCGGGTTCTCGTCGGCCTGGTGGACGATCTCCGGCTCGTGCCCGGCCGCGCGCAGGGTCCGTACGAGCCACTCGTGGCAGACGCGGCCCGGCGGCTGGCACACCCACCGCTCGCCACCGAGGTCCTCGCGTCGTACGGAGGTCCGCCGGGCGAAGGGGTGCCCGTCGGGGACGAGCAGGGTGCAGCGGTCGTCCCCGATGGCGGCGTGCTCCACCCCGGGCGGTACGGGCAGCGGGGCGATGTCCCAGTCGTGCACGACGGCCATGTCGAGCGCGCCCTTGGCGACCAGGCCGATGGACAGGTGCGGGTCGATCTCGGAGAGCCGGGCGTCGAGGGCCGGATGCCGCTCGGCGAGGTCGGCCAGGACGGCGGGCATCAGGCCGCGCGCCGCCGAGGCGAACGCGGCCACCGTCAGCCGGCCCGCCGGCGTCCCGCGCCGCTCCTCCAGTTCGGTCTCCGCCCGCTCCACGATGGCCAGCAACTCCTGGGCGGCGTCGACCAGTCGCAGCGCCTCGGCGGTGAGCCGCACCCCGCGGCCCTCCCGCTCCAGCAGGACGGTCCTGGTCTCCCGCTCCAGCTTGGCGATCTGCTGGGACACGGCGGAGGGCGTGTACCCGAGCACGGCCGCGGCGGCGCCGACCGTGCCGTGCACGGAGACGGCGTGCAGGGCGCGCAGACGCTGGAGATCGAGCATGACGGCTCCCCGAAGCATTAGCGGTACTTCATCCCACCATGCAGCAACCTTCGCTGGTGCTACACGGTCGGGCCGGGTGATCCTCGACGCATGCGTCCCGCCCACCTCGCCCTCGCCGTGCTCGTCGCCGCCGTCTGGGGCGTGAACTTCACCGTCATCGAGATCGGCCTCGACCATTTCCCGCCCCTGCTGTTCTCGGCCCTGCGCTTCCTGGTGGCGGCCCTGCCCGCGGTGTTTCTCGTGGGCCGCCCGAAGGTGGCGTGGAAGTGGATCCTGGCGGTGGGGCTGGTCCTGGGCGTCGCGAAGTTCGGCCTGCTCTTCGTCGGCATGGACGCGGGGATGCCGGCCGGGCTGTCCTCGCTGGTCCTGCAGATCCAGGCCGTCTTCACGGCGGGCATCGCCGCCGCCGTCCTCGGTGAACGCCCCGCACCGGCCCGCGTCGCGGGCATGGTGATCGCCCTCGCCGGCATCGGTGTGGCCGCCGCGGACGAGGGCGCCTCGGGACCGCTGGGCGCCTTCGTCCTGGTCGTCGCGGCGGCGGCCTGCTGGGGCGCGTCCAACGTCCTCACCCGCAAGGCGTCGCCGCCCGACGCGCTGAACTTCATGGTGTGGGTGAGCACCGTCCCCGTCCTGCCGCTGCTTCTCCTCTCCCTCCTGACGGAGGGTCCGTCGAGGGACCTGGGGGCGCTGCGGGCACTGGACTGGCAGGGCGCCGGCACGGTCCTCTACGTCGCCTGGGTCACGACGGTCTTCGGCTTCGGCGCCTGGGGCTGGCTGCTGCGGCGGCACCCGGCGTCGACGGTGGCCCCCTTCTCGCTCCTCGTGCCTGTCTTCGGCATGTCCTCGGCGGCCCTGTTCCTGGGCGAGCCGGTGAGCGGACTGCGCTGGTGCGCGGCGGCGCTGCTGGTGGGCGGGGTGGCGCTGACGTCCCTGGCGCCGGCGCGGCGGGGTTCCGGCCGGACGCCCTCCGTCCCGGGTGGTTCCGTCGTGCCGGGTGCGCGGGCGCGCGAGGACTGGTCGCACAGCTCCCCGCGCCCCTGAAAGCCCCCCGCACGGGCGTGCCGTAGGTCGCCGCCTGCCCGATGCCTGCCCGATCCCTGCCGGTGCCCGCCCCTGCCTGCCGATCCCCGCCCCTGCCCACCGGTGCCCGCCCCTGCCTGCCGATCCGCGCCCCGCCTGCCGGTGCCCGCCCCTGCTGCCGATCCCCGCCCCTGCCGCCCCTTCCGGGCCGCCGCCGCGGCCGCCCCGCGGAAGCCTCCTGACCCGCGCCCGCGCCCGTCCATCCCGTGGACGCCTGCGCCCCCGAAGAACCCCTCGCGGGATCATCAACGCCATGGCCCTCGTCGACATCCCCGGTTCCAAGTCCATCACCGCGCGCGCTCTCTTCCTGGCGGCGGCCGCCGACGGCGTCACCACCCTCCAGCGGCCCCTGCGCTCCGACGACACCGAGGGCTTCGCCGAGGGCCTGACCCGGCTCGGCTACCGCGTCGGCCGCACCCCGGACGCCTGGCAGGTCGACGGCCGCCCGCAGGGGCCCGCGGTCGCCGAGGCCGACGTGTACTGCCGGGACGGCGCCACCACCGCCCGCTTCCTGCCCACCCTCGCCGCCGCCGGCCACGGCACCTACCGCTTCGACGCCTCTCCCCAGATGCGCCGCCGTCCGCTCCTGCCCCTCACCCGGGCCCTGCGCGACCTGGGCGTCGACCTGGTGCACGAGGAGGCGGAGGGCCATCACCCGCTGACCGTCGCGGCGGCCGGCGTCGAGGGCGGGGACGTCGTGCTGGACGCCGGCCAGTCCTCCCAGTACCTGACCGCCCTGCTCCTGCTCGGCCCGCTGACCCGGAAGGGTCTGCGCATCAGGGTCACCGACCTGGTCTCGGCGCCGTACGTCGGGATCACGATCGCGATGATGCGGGCGTTCGGGGTGGAGGTCGTCCGGGAGGGCGATGTCTTCGTGGTGCCCCCGGGCGGCTACCGTGCCACCACGTACGCGATCGAACCGGACGCCTCCACCGCCAGTTACTTCTTCGCGGCGGCCGCGGTGACACCGGGCGGCGAGGTCACCGTGCCCGGCCTCGGCGAGGGCGCGCTCCAGGGCGACCTGGGCTTCGTGGACGTCCTGCGGCGGATGGGCGCGCAGGTGACGGTGGAGCGGGACCGTACGACGGTGAAGGGCAGCGGCGAGCTGCACGGCGTCACCGTCAACATGCGGGACATCTCCGACACCATGCCCACCCTCGCCGCCATCGCGCCGTTCGCGTCCGGCCCCGTCCGCATCGAGGACGTGGCGAACACGCGCGTCAAGGAGTGCGACCGTCTGGAGGCGTGCGCGGAGAACCTCCGGCGGTTGGGCGTCGAGGTGACCACCGGCCCCGACCGGATCGAGATCCAGCCCGGCCCGGTCGCGCGGGGCGGCACGGAGATCAAGAGCTACGGCGACCACCGCATCGTCATGTCGTTCGCGGTGACCGGCCTGCGCGCCCCCGGAATCTCGTTCGACGACCCCGGGTGCGTCCGCAAGACTTTCCCCGGTTTCCACGAGGCGTTCGGGCGGCTGCGGAAGGACATCGTCGGATGAGTCATCTGCTGGAGGGGCCGGTTCTGGAGGGCGCGCTGGTGCGTCTGGAGCCGCTGGAGCACCGGCACGCGGCCGACCTGGCGGTGGCGGCGGAGGAGAACCGGGGGTCGTACGCCTACACCTGGGTGCCGCGGGCCCACGAGGTCGGCGACTACGTCGACGCCCAGCTCGCCCGCGCCGCCACGGGGCGCCTCGCGCCGTACGCGCAGATCTCCCTGGCCTCGGGGCGGGCGGTCGGCGCCACCTCCTACTGGGAGCCGCGCTCGTGGCGCGGCGACGAGCGGCTGGACGCCGTCGAGGTCGGCTTCACCTGGCTCGCGGCCTCCGCCCAGGGCACCGGCGTGAACGCCGAGGCCAAGCTCCTCCTCTTCCGGCACGCCTTCGAGGAGTGGGACGTGTCCCGGGTGGATCTGTTGACGGACGCCCGCAACAGCCGCTCACGCGCGGCCATCGAGAGTGTGGGCGCCCGCTTCGAGGGCGTCCTGCGCAACTGGTCCCGCTCCTGGGCCCCGGGGGAGGAGGGCCGGATGCGCGACTCCGCGATCTTCTCGATCACGGCGGAGGAGTGGCCCGCGCGGCGGGCGCTGCTGGAGCGGCGGGTGGCGCGGTTCCGGGCCCGGAGGACGTGAGCGACCGCGCCGCCGCCCCCAGTTCCTCCCGCACCGCAGCCAGTACCGGATCCCCCTCCGACCCGGCCCGTACGGCCACGAAGACGTTCCGCGAGGGAGGCTCGCCCGCGGCCGGGCGCAGGGCCAGGTCGCGGTGGGCGTGGAGGGAGCGGACCAGGCGGGGGACCAGGGCGACCCCCTGGCCGGCCTCGACGAGACCGCCCAGCGCCGCCCAGTCGTCGACGGCGTGCCGGATCTCCGGGGTGAAGCCGGCCGCCGCGCAGACCGCACGGGTCACCGCCCCGCAGCAGCCGCGTGCGTCGCCGACGATCCAGGGATCACGGGCCAGCTCCCGCAACGGCACCTCGGTGCTGCCGGCGAGGGGGTGGCCGGGCGGGAGGGCGACGTCCAGGACGTCGGTGAGCAGGTCCTGCCGGGTGTAGCGGCGGTCGGTGGACGGGGGCGCCGCCGCGAAGTCGACGGCCACCGCCACGTCGACCTGCCCGCCGTCCAGCGCGGTGAACAGATCCGGCGGTTCGCTTTCCACGACGTCCACCCGGAGCTGGGGCAGACGGGCCCGCAGGGCCCGCAGCGCAGCGGGGAGCAGGCCCAGGATGCCGCTGGAGAAGCAGCCGACGGTCACCGTGCCCCGGCCGCCCTCCGCGTACGCCGCCAGGTCGGCGCGCGCCCGCTCCCACTGGGCGGCGATGACGTCGGCGTGGGCGAGGAGGACCTTGGCCTGTCCGGTGAGGCGCACGCCTCTGCCCTCCCGTTCCGTGAGGGGCACGCCGAGCTCGCGCGCGAGGGCGGCGAGCTGCTGGGAGACGGCCGACGGGGTCAGACACAGGGCCTCGGCGGTCCTCGCCAGACTGCCCCGGCGCTGCAGCTCCCGCAGGACGGTGAGGCGGCGCAGATCGATGGTGAAGGAACTGCTTAACGATTCCACGCGCGAAGGTTAACTGGACCTTGGTGGCCGGCGCCGGAAATCATGAGGCGCATGACCACGCGCTCCTTCCTCATCCTCCACGGCTGGCAGAACCACCGGCCCGAGGACCACTGGCAGCACTGGCTCGCCGACCGGCTGTCCGAGCTGGGCCACGCGGTCCGCTACCCCCAACTGCCCGACCCCGACGACCCCGTCCTGGCCGAGTGGCTGGACGAACTGGCCCGCCACCTCGGCCGTCTCGACCCCCGGGGCGAGCGGGTCGTCGTCGCCCACAGCCTCTCGGTCGTGCTCTGGCTGCACGCCGTGGCCCGCGGCCTGCCGGGAGTCGACGCCGTGGACCGCGTCCTGCTGGTGGCGCCCCCGTCCGCCTCCGTCCTGGCCCGTCACCCCGAGGTCGCCGCGTTCGCCCTCCCCCCGCTCGGCACCCTCGGCCTCACCCTTCCCACGCCGACCCGCCTCGTCGCCGGCGACGACGACCCGTACTGCCCGGAAGGCGTCCAGACCGCCTACGGCCACCCCCTGGGCCTGACCGCCGAAGTGCTCCCCGGCGCCGCCCACCTGGACCTGGACGCCGGGTACGGCTCCTGGCCGTCCGTACTGGAGTGGTGCCTGGACGGTGACGTGCGGCTCCGGGGACGGGAGGAACAGCCGTCGGCAGAGGGCGACTCCGGCTTCTAAGCCGCTGAGGCCTCCTCCGGCCCCGCCTTCCCGGGCGCCGAGGACGGCTCCTCCGCCCCTGCCCGGCCACGGAGTTCCGGCGTCGAGGCCGCCACCCCCGTCACCGCCAGCAGGCACAGCACGCCGCCCGTGATCAGGGCGGTCGCGCCGGAGGTCCAGCCGGCCACGACTCCGGCCCGCAGGTTGCCGAGGTGGGGGCCCGCCTGGCCGACGATCGTCTCGGCCGCCGTGACCCGGCCCAACAGCGCGTCCGGGGTGCGGGTCTGGACGATCGTCGTCCGGGACAGGACGGCCACCGCGTCCGCCGCCCCGGCCACCACCAGCACTCCGAGGCCGGCCCACGCGTTCGTCATCACGCCGAACAGGGCGAGCGCCACGCCCCACGTGGCGGAGGCGCACAGCATCACCGGCCCCGGTCGGCCGGCCCGGGTCACCGGCCCGGAGAACGCGGACGCGGTCACCCCGCCCACCGCCAACGCCGACAGGAACAGGCCGAGCGTGCGCGGATCACCGCCGAACCGTTCGGCGTTGACCAGCGGGAAGAGGCTGGTCGGCATCGCCAGCACGGTCGCGGCCAGGTCCGTCAGCAGCGCGCCGCGCACCACCCGGTGCCCGGTCAGGAAGCGCAGACCGTCCAGGACGCCGTGCAGGCCGGGGCGGGACTTCTCGCCCTCGGGCGGCAGCGCGGGCAGGCCGAAGGCGCCGTAGAAGGAGAGGCCGAAGGAGACGGCGTCCAGCAGGTAGCAGACGCCGATGCCCCACCAGCCGAGCACCACACCGGCGACGGCCGGGCCGAGCAGCATCATCGCCTGGCCGGTGACCTGGTTCAGGGCCAGACCCGCGGCCACCTGGTCCTTGGGCAGCAACCGCGGCACGAACACGCCGGCCGCCGGCGCCCCGAGCGCCCCGAACGACGACTGCACCGCGACCAGCCCCAGCACGACGGCCACCGGAACATGCCCGGTGAAGCCCTGCACGGCCAGCAGCAGCGAGCAGACCGCCTGCCCGACGGTGGCCATCAGGTACACGCGGCGCCGGTCCGCCCGGTCCACCCAGGCCCCCGCGAACAGACCGAACCCGACCATCGGCAGCGCCTGCGCGAGCCCGACCGCCCCGCTCCAGATCGCGCTGTGGGTCATGTGCCACACCTGGTACATGACGGTGACCATGGTCATGAAGCCACCGAGCGTGGACACGGTGCGCCCGATCAGCAGCCGCCGGAAGACGGGGGAGGTACGCAGGGGACGAACGTCGAGGAGAGTCCGGCCGAGACTCATGACGCCGAGGGCGCGGCGGGCGCGAGAGGCAGATGCACGGCGCGGAGGCTAACCCGCGACCCTGCTGACCCGCCAGTCGTTTACGGCCGGGCCCTCAAGCCGACTCGCTGAGCATCCGAGTGAGATGGTCCCGCCCCGCCCCCAACAGCATCTCCAGCGGCTCGGCGGCCTCGTACCACCGCTTCTCGTACTCCCAGCACAGCCAGCCGTCCCACCCGTGCCGCGAGAGGACCTCCACGCACTCGGCGAGCGGCAGCACGCCCGCGCCCAGCGCCAGCGGGGTGGTGTCCTCGGCCGAGGCGATGTCCTTGACCTGCACGTATCCGAGATACGGCGAGAGCGCCGCAAAGGTCTCCTGCGGCTGCTCGCCGCCCAGCCAGGTGTGCATCACGTCCCACAGGGCGCCCACATGACGGTGCCCGACGAGACCGAGGACGCGCATCGCGTCGGCGCCGGTGCGGTGGGAGTCGTGGGTCTCCAGCAGGATCCGGACGCCGAGATCGGCGGCGTACTCGGCGGCGGTCCCGAGCCTCCGGGCGGCGACGGCGTCCGCCTCGGCGGCGGACTGCTCCCCGGACCCGCCGGGGAGGACGCGGACGAACGGCGCGCCGAGGTCACGGGCGAGACCGAGGAGCCCGCGCATCTCCTCGATGACGGGCTCGTCCTCGCCCGGCGCGGCCACGCGGGCGTACCCGGCCAGCCCGAGCACCTCGACCCCCGCCGCCGCGAACTGCGCGGCCACGCCGGCCCGTTGCTCCGGGCCGAGGCCCGGATGCACCGGTTCCTCAGGATGGGTGCGCAGTTCGACGCCGTGGTAGCCGTGCGTGGACGCGAGCCGCAGCACGTCGGCGAGGGGCAGACCGGGAACACCGAGGGTGGAGAAGGCAAGCTTCATACCCAGCGACCCTACTCGCCGCCGCCCCTCGCTCAGCCCTCGGCGGCCCGGTAGACACAGACCTCCGCGCCGGTCTTCGCGGCGGCCGTGGAGACGAGCTCGAACGGCCGCTTCCCCCCGTCCGCCGGGAAGATCGACTTGCCCCCGCCGAGCACGACGGGCATCCGCATGAGCACGAGCTCGTCGACGAGCCCCTCGCTCAGCAGGGTCCGCACCAGACTCGGACTCCCCATGACCACCAGGTCCCCGCCCTCGGAGTCCCGCAGCTCACGCATCCGGCCGACGGCCTCCCCACCGCGGATCAACTCGGTGTTCTCCCACGTGAGGTCACCCTCTCCGAGGGTCCCGGACACCACGTACTTCCGGATCGAGTTCATCCGGTCGGCGAACGGATCCCCCGCCCGCTCCGGCCACGCCCCGGCCATCGTCTGCCACGTGCGCCGCCCGAACAGCAACGCGTCGGCCTTCGCCAACACCCCGTCGAAGGCCCCACCGACGACCTCCGGGTCGAAGTACGCCTGCGTCCAGCCCCCGTGCGCGAACCCCCCGTCGGTGTCCTCCTGCGGCCCCCCGGGCGCCTGCACGACCCCGTCGAGACTGATGAACGAGCTGACCACGATCCGCATGGAATTCACTTCCTTGTCCGATCCACCTGATGACGCCATGTAGACACCACCCCACCCCCAAACTCATCGCCCCGCAGCAAAAAAACCACCCCTGGAGCAGAAGTCACCACACCCCGCGAGCCTCGGCGGTGCGCCACAGCCCAGAAGCCCCCGCACTCGCCCGGCGACCGGAGTGGGCCATGGCGCTGGGGCCACACTCGAGTCGCGAGAGCGACCCATGGCGACGCGGCGCAGCCGACACGCTCCCGCACCCGCCAACGCACCGGAGTGGGTCGTGGCGCCGGCGCACACCCCGGACGCTCCCGCACCCGCCCGGCGCCGGGAAGGGGTCATGGCGCTGGTGCGCATCCGAAACGCTCCCGCGCCCGCCCGGCGACGGAAATGCGTCATGGCGCGGTGCGCAGCCGCAACGCCCCCGCGCCCGCCCGGCGACGGAAATGCGTCATGGCGCGGTGCGCAGCCGCAACGCCCCCGCACCCGCCCGGCGACGGAAATGCGTCATGGCGCGGTGCGCAGCCGCAACGCCCCCGCGCCCGCCCGGCGACGGAAATGCGTCATGGCGCGGTGCGCA
>NZ_JBIUBX010000039.1:0-79019 GCF_044548445.1 Streptomyces sp. NPDC052016 | reverse complement strand
ACGTTCATCCCGCTGCGCCCCCGCGCCTCGACCCCCCGCTGGGCC
The DNA here is from genome assembly GCF_044548445.1 of Streptomyces sp. NPDC052016. Taxonomy (NCBI): domain Bacteria; kingdom Bacillati; phylum Actinomycetota; class Actinomycetes; order Kitasatosporales; family Streptomycetaceae; genus Streptomyces; species Streptomyces sp. NPDC052016. The sequence continues at coordinate 78,974 of NZ_JBIUBX010000039.1, read as the reverse complement.
AGCGCGGCGATCAGCGCGTCGGGGGGGGGCCCCGGCCCCCCCCCCCCCCCCCCCCCCGCCCCCCCCCCGGCGGGCCCCCCCCCCCCCCCCGCCGGGGGGGGGGGGCGGGGGGGGGGGCGGGGGGGCGGGGGGGGGCGCCCCCCCCCCGGGGGGGGGGGCCGCCCCCCCGGGGGGGGCCGGCGGGGCGGGGGGGGGGGGGGGGGGGGCCCCCCCCCCCCCCCCCCCCACGGCACCACCGTCACTCGACGGCGATCACGGTCCCCGCCCCCACGGTCCGTCCGCCCTCACGGACGGCGAACCCGAGCCCGGGCTCCAGAGGCACCTCGCGCCCCAGCTCCACGGCCATGGTCACCGTCTCGCCGGGCCGCGCCACCCCCGCGTCGCCGAGGTCGATGTCACCGACCACGTCCGCGGTGCGGATGTAGAACTGCGGCCGGTACCCGCTCGCGACGGGCGTCGCACGCCCGCCCTCCGCCGCCGACAACACGTACACCCGCGCCGTGAACCGCCGCCGCGGCTCCACGCTCCCCGGCGCCGCCACGACGTGCCCCCGCCGGACGGCGTCGCGGGGCACGCCCCGCAGCAGCAGCGCCACGTTGTCCCCGGCCTGCGCCTCCTCCATCGGCTTGCCGAAGGTCTCCAGGCCCGTCACCACGGTGTCCAGGCCGGCGCCCAGCACCTCGACCCGGTCGCCGACGCGTACCGTGCCCCGCTCGACCGCGCCGGTCACGACGGTCCCCCGGCCGGTGATGGTGAGCACGTTCTCCACGGGCAGCAGGAACGGCGCGTCGACATACCGCTCGGGCATCGGCACGTACGTGTCGACGGCGTCGAGCAGCGCGTCGATGGACGCCGTCCACCGCGGGTCGCCCTCCAGGGCCTTGAGCCCCGACACACGGACGACGGGCGCGGCGTCGCCGCCGTAGCCGTGCGCGGTGAGCAGGTCGCGGACCTCCAGCTCGACGAGGTCGGTGAGCTCCTCGTCGCCGGCGTCGGCCTTGTTGAGGGCGACGACGATGTGGTCGACGCCCACCTGCCGCGCCAGCAGGACGTGTTCGGCGGTCTGCGGCATGATCCCGTCGAGCGCCGAGACGACGAGGATCGCCCCGTCGAGCTGCGCGGCCCCGGTGACCATGTTCTTGACGTAGTCGGCGTGGCCCGGCATGTCGACGTGCGCGTAGTGCCGGGTGTCGGTCTCGTACTCGACGTGCGCGATGTTGATGGTGATGCCGCGCGCCGCCTCCTCGGGGGCGCGGTCGATGCGGTCGAACGGTACGAAGGTGCCGGCGCCGCGCTCGGCGAGGACCTTGGTGATGGCGGCGGTCAGGGTGGTCTTGCCGTGGTCGACGTGACCCATCGTGCCGATGTTCAGGTGCGGTTTGGTGCGCACGTATGCCGTCTTGGGCATGGCGGTACCTCGAAGCCTCTCAGGAAAGGATGCCGAGTGATGGCCCCGGCTGCGGCGGGACGCCGGCCGGGACGGGGACCCCGAGGACTTCGCCGACCCTCCCCCTGCGGGGTCCGCCGGACGATCCGGAGAGGGTCAGCTTCGGGCGCCGTCGACAGCGGCCAGGAGAACGGGAACGGCAGCCTTCGGAGCATCCGCGACGGCGGATGCTGCGAGGACGAAGGCGTACCGGAACATGGTGGTGATCCTCGCCGACGGTTCGACCGGTGTCGAATGGTTTTCCCGAGGGAGAGTCGGGGGCGAGGCGGCACGAGAGGGGAGACACGACCCGCATGACCGACATGACCGCGGCCGAGTGGTGGCGGCTGCTGCCGGCCGGCGTCCGGGACCAGGCCGACGGCTACGTCCTCCAGGACGCCCGCCTGCAGGCGGTCCGCGTCGTCTGGGAGGCCGGCCGGGCCCGTGGCCTGGGGCTCACCGAGGCCCAGCTCGTCGTCCACGACCGCTACCTGCACCACGGCGACCGGATCGCCCGTACGCCCGACAGCCCTCTCGACCTGGAGTCGCTGACCGCCCGTGCGGCCGGCGCGCCGGGCCGGGTGGTGGCCGTGGAGGCCGTCTGGGACGGGGACACCTTCCACGACTGGTTCGTGGACCTCGTGGCCGTCACCGACGATCCGGAGGGGGAGCTGCGACTGGCCACCATCCACCGGTCCGCGGCCGTCCGGCACCTCGGCGACGAGGAGCCGGCCGCCCGCCACCCCGCGGCGGTCGTGGCCGGCCGGGTCGGCAGGGCCCTCGCCGACCGCCTCTCGGTCCCCTTCCACTTCGCGAGCCCCGAGACGCCCGACGACCAGGCGCCCCGCCGGCGGTGAGGGAGGCTCAGCTCCCGATGTTCTTCAGCGCCTCCCGCACCGACAGCGGCGCGAACCGCCCGTGCTCGCGGGCCAGGAAGGCGCGGACGGCGTCCGGGTCGGTCTTGGCGTACTCGCGCAGGGCCCAGCCGATCGCCTTGCGAATGAAGAAGTCCTCGTGTCCCGACTGGCGCAGGCAGTGGGCGAAGAGGCGGTCGGCGTCGGTGCGCTCCTTGTAGCGGAGCTGGTGGAGGAGGGCGGTGCGGACGACCCAGAGGTCGTCGTCGGCGATCCAGGCGTCCATCTCGGCGGTGAGACGGGGGTCGGCGGCGACGAGGGCGCCCACGACGTGCGCGGCGAGCGGGTCGACGGTGTCCCACCAGGGGACGGTGGTGACGAGCCGTCGGGCCACCGGCAGGAACGCCGAGGTGCAGCGTCCGGCGTGCCGACGGAGGTAGTCGACGGCGAAGTAGTGGTACTCGCGGTGCGGCAGCGCCCAGCAGCGCAGGGCGATCGCCGTGCAGTCGGCCTCGTCGGGGCGGGGCGTGCCCGCGAGGACGGCCCGGGACAGGACGCGGCGCTCGGGTGTGGGCAGGCCCAGGAAGGGGGCCACGTCCTTCAGGTACGCGCCCATGGCCGCCGCCCGGGCGGGGTCGGCCGCGGCGGCGTACGCGGCGGTCAGCCGCTCCAGCACGGCGTCGGCGAGCGCGCTCGGCGGCACGCCGGTTGTTTCCGCACCTGTGACCGTCATGAGACGAACCATACGGCGATCACACACTTCCGTCGGTTAGTGTCGCCGGATGCTCGATGCCACCACCCGCTCTGGGGGCACCGCCACGGCCTCTCCCCGGGCCGCCGCCACGGAGCTCCTCGTCCCCGTCTCCGTGCCCGCCCCCGTCACGCCCGTGCCCGCGCCCGCACGCACCGGTCTCGCCGTGCGCTGCACGAGAGTGCTGCTCTCCCCGTGGTCCCGTCTCTCCCTGCTGGTCACGCTGCTCGCGGCGGCCGCGTCCGGGGTGCTGCTCTTCGAACCGCAGAATCTGCTCGCCGAGGGCTGGCCACCCCAGCTGGGCGGCGCCACGGCGGCGCTGGTCTTCGCGGTCGCGTACGGGTTGTGCACGGTGGCGTTCGTGCCGCGGCCGCTGCTGAACCTGGCCGCGGGGGCGTTGTTCGGCTCGCAGCTGGGCCTCGGCGCGGCGCTGGGTGGCACGGTGCTGGGTGCGGGGATCGCCTTCGGGCTGGGCCGGATCCTCGGGCAGGACGCACTGCGGCCACTGCTGCGGGGCCGGCTCCTGAAGGCCGCGGACGGCCAGTTGAGCCGGCACGGGCTGCGCTCCATGCTGGCCGCCCGGCTCTTCCCGGGGGTGCCGTTCTGGGCCGCGAACTACTGCGCCGCCGTCTCCCGCATGGGCTGGCTGCCGTTCCTGGTCGCGACCGCGCTCGGCTCGGTCCCGAACACGACCGCGTACGTCGTCGCCGGGGCCAGCGCCTCGTCCCCGACCTCGCCGGTGTTCCTGATCGCGGCGGCCGGCATCGCCCTGCCGGCGCTGGGGGGCGCGGTGGTGGCGTGGCGCAAACGCCACCACCTGCGGGCCCGGTGACGGCCCGTTACACCGACTCCAGCACCATCGCGTTGGCCAGACCGCCCGCCTCGCACATCGTCTGCAGGGCGTAGCGGGCGCCGCGCTCGCGCATCGCGTGCACCAGGGTCGTCGTCAGACGGGTGCCGCTCGCGCCGAGCGGGTGGCCGAGCGCGATCGCGCCGCCGTGCACGTTGACCTTGGCGAGGTCGGCGCCGGTCTCCTGCCGCCAGGCCAGGACGACACTGGAGAAGGCCTCGTTGACCTCGAAGAGGTCGATGTCGTCGAGGGACAGGCGTGCCCGGCGCAGCACCTTCTCCGTCGCGGGGACGACGCCGGTGAGCATCAGCAGCGGGTCGGATCCGGTGACGGCGAAGCTGTGCAGGCGGGCGAGCGGGCGCAGTCCCAGGCGGGCGGCGGTCTCACTGGAGGTGATCAGCACGGCCGAGGCACCGTCGTTGACGGGACTGGCGTTGCCGGCGGTGACGTTCCACTCGATCTGCGGGAAGCGCTCGGCGAACGCGGGGTCGTGGTAGGCGGGCCTGAGGCCGGCCAGGACCTCGAGGGTGCTGTCCGGGCGGACGCACTCGTCGCGCGAGACGCCGTCCAGGGGCGCGATCTCGGCGTCGAAGAGACCTTTGTCCCAGGCCTCGGCGGCCTTGCGGTGAGAGGTGAGGGCGAAGGTGTCCATCTGCTCGCGGGTGAGGGACCACTTGGCGGCGATGAGTTCGGCGCTGATGCCCTGCGGGACGAGGCCCTCGGGGTAGCGCTCGGCGACGCCGGGACCGAAGGGGTCCTTGCCGGGCGGCACGTTGGACCACATCGGCACGCGGCTCATCGACTCGACCCCGCAGGCGACGACGAGGTCGTACGCGCCCGCGATGACGCCCTGCGCGGCGAAGTGCACGGCCTGCTGGGAGGAGCCGCACTGCCGGTCGACGGTGGTCGCCGGGACCGTCTCCGGGAAGCCCGCGGACAGGGCGGCGTAGCGGGTGGTGTTCATGGCCTGCTCGCCGACCTGGTCGACGGCGCCGCCGATGACGTCGTCGATCAGCGCGGGGTCGACGCCGGAGCGCTCGACGAGGGTGCGCAGGGTGTGGGCGAGGAGTTCGACGGGGTGCACGTGGGCGAGCGAACCGTTCGGCTTGCCCTTGCCGATCGGGGTGCGTACGGCTTCGACGATGACTGCGTCACGCATGCGCGGGCCTCCTTGGCCGCAGGGGCCCGGCCGTCCGGGTCCGAGCCCACCTGAGCGATTACCAGTGAGTAGGAAATCCGAACTCACCATAGCGCCGTCAGTTGGAAAATCAAACCCTCACCTAGACTGGGCGGCATGGCCGCCTCCTCCAAAGAACCGCGCCCCTGCTCCATCGCCGACACCCTCGCGCTCGTCGGCGAGAAGTACTCCCTGCTCGTGCTGCGGGAGGTGTGTCTCGGCAACGGCCGTTTCGACCAGCTGGTGCGCAACATCGGCGCTCCGCGCGACGTCCTCGCCACCCGCCTGCGCCGCCTCGTCGAGGCCGGGATCCTCACCAAGCGCGTCTACAGCGAGCGGCCCCAGCGCTTCGAGTACCGGCCGACCCAGGCGGGGCTCGAACTCGAGCCGGTCCTGATGACGCTGATGGCGTGGGGCGACCGCCATCTCCGCAAGGACGACGACCGCCCCATGGTGATCGAGCACGTCTGCGGCCACGAGATGGTCCCCGTGGTCACCTGCACGGCCTGCGGCGACCAGGTGCGCCACGAGGACCTGAGGGCCCACCCCCAGACCCCGGGCTGGACGGTGGCCGGCCCGACGGCCGTGTGACGGACGGCGGCACGCCCGGACCGCGTGCTCTCCCGCCGGACCGCGTACCCTCCCAGCGGACGACGGGACGGCCGCCGCGGGGCTGAGCGGTGCCCGGCCGCTGAACGGCAGGACCCCTGCGGGGGCCGGCCGGGCACACACCTCGCCGACCTGCCGCGGCCTCTCCCCCGATGACGCGCTGTGGGGCGGGAGGCGTTCTTCGAGGACCCGTCGGGCGGCCTGTCGCCCAGGGAGCGGCCTCTGCGCGGGGCCGGCCCGCCACGCGGCGCCGAACCCCGGTGACGGCTGCGGCGTGTTGGCCGGGGGACGGCGACGGCACGACGGACGACGACCCGCCGACGGTCCTGACCGGCGTGCGGGCCTCGCGTCGACCGCCGAGTCCACCGGAGCGGCCTCTCCCCGCACCGCCGGCCCTACGTGACCGAGGAACGCCCCCGCGAGGGCCGCCCGTGGCGCCACCGCCGGCGCCAGGACCTCGCGGGTCACGGCCGGTCCGTGACCCCCTGCCGGTAGACGTCCAGCCGCCCGCACATGCCGAACTTCCCGTGGACCGACGGCTGTTCGGACCGTACGGCCGCACCGGCGAGATGGGAGACGTCACCGTCCGCCAGCCGGTCGAGCTGCTCCCCCGTCGCCTCGGCGGCCGCCTGAGCCCCGCGCAGCCAGCGCTCGCGCCACTCGGTGAGCCGGGGCCGTACGAGGGCGGCGGCGGCTCGGTGGAAGGCGGCGAGGACCTCGGGGCCGTCCGCCTCGCACAGGGCCCGGTAGCCCTCCAGGGCCAGGTCGCGCCGGGCCCGGGCGAACCGTTCCTGCTCCGCCTCCGGCGCGTCGGCCGGGATCGTGGTGGCGGCGGCGTACGTCTCGGGGTCGGTCAGGTACCGCGGGGGCAGGGTGAGGACCGCGTCGCCCGCCTCCGGCAGCCCGCTGTTCTGCATCAGGACGGTGATGCGCAGGTCGCCCTCGTTGACCAGCCGGTGGACGGTGCCCGGCGTGAACCAGGCGACCGTGCCGGGCGCGAGGGGCGTGACCTCGTACCCGGAGGCGGTCAGCGTCTGGACCGCGCCGCGTCCGCCGGTGACGACGTAGCCCTCCGAGCAGACCAGGTGCAGATGGGGTGTTCCGCCGTGCAGGCCGTCGGCCGCGGCCCAGTCGTAGACGCACAGGCGCGAGACGGCGACGCCGCCGGGCAGCCCGCCGTAGGCGCTCACCACGGGTGTGCCGCGAGGTACTTGGCGATCTCCTCCCGCTCCCAGGCCCCGTCCGCCACGACGACGCGGTAGCGGCGGGTGAGGGTGTCGCCGGGGGCGAGCTCCAGCTCGTCGTAGAAGGCCCAGGACGGGGCGATGCCCGCGAACGGCTCGTTGCGGACGAACCAGTGCGCGGGGTGGGCGCCCAGGGCACCGGACTCGTCGTTCTCGGGGGCGTGGGCGAAGACGACGGTGGCGTGGCCGTCGGTGCCGTCGTGCTCGCCGGAGAGGGCGAGCCAGGGGCCCTGCGTGCCCATCAGTTCCGGGCCCTCGCCCTCGGGGCCGATGATCCGTCCGTCCCGGAAGGCGCGCGGGCCGCGCCAGAACAGGCCGGTGTAACCGGCCATCTCGCGTCCGGCGGTGGTCGGGCTGCCGAACCGCAGGGGTTCGTCCCGGCGGTTGGTGATGGCGCTCGTCCAGGTCAGCGCCCAGGACCCGAAGGCCCGGTCGACGTCGTGCACCTCGATCCGGCGCGCCTCCTCGGCCCACAGCTCGCCGCTGTGCGGGTGCCAGGTCAGCCGCTCGGCGACGACGGCCCGGTCGCCGTCGACCGCGACCTCGTCGAAGGCCACGTGCGTCATGGAGCCGACCCGTTCGGGGAGTTCGAGGTACCCCTGGCCGTGGACGTAGCTGTTGCCACCCCACAGGTTCGCGCCCGAGAGGTGGGAGGCGGTCAGCGACAGGCCCTTGTGCCAGCGGTGGTCGTTGGGCCGGTAGTCGGTGACGACGTCGCCCGCGAGGGTGCGCAGGGGGTGGATGTACGGCTTCGGCGCCTCCCAGGCGGCCTCCGGCCGGTAGACGTAGGTGAGCAGTTCGACGCCGGTGGCCGGGTCGGCCACCGTGATGCGGTCGCCGTGCGCGTGGACGAGCCGCAGACCGGTCACGCGGGCACCTCCTCGGTGCCGAGCGGCACCGCGGCCGGCGCCCAGCCGGGGGCGCCGCCGTGCAGGGCCGTGTAGAAGGGGTCGCCGGTCCCGATCTCGCCCCGCTCGACCGTCGCGTCCGTGAACGCCGACTTGTACAGCGCGGTGACCAGCTCCAGGCTGGTGCGCCCGTCGGCCCCGCTGCTGCGCGGCCGCTCCCCCGCGCGCATGCTCGCGACCAGTGCGCGCAGTTGTGCCAGGTGGGAGCTGGGCACGTCCGGCCCGAAGTCCTGCCAGGCGGCCGCCCGGTCGCCGGGGACGTCCGGGGCGGGGGTGATGCGCCAGTTGTCGTTGGAGTGGCCGTACAGGTGGGTGAGCTCGACGGTGGCGCGCTCGCAGTCGATGCGGATGCGGCTGACCTCGTCGGGGCTGAGGACGCTGTTCACGATCGTGGCCATGGCGCCGTTCTCGAAGCGCACCAGGGCGGTGGAGACGTCCTCGGTCTCCACGTCGTGCACGAGCCGTCCGGCCATCGCGCGCACCTCGCTCCACGGGCCGAGCAGTTCCAGCAGCAGGTCCATCTGGTGGATGCCGTGGCCCATGGCCGGGCCGCCGCCCTCGGTCCGCCAGCGGCCGCGCCAGGGCACGGCGTAGTAGGCCGTGTCGCGGTACCAGGTCGTCTGGCAGTGCGCCACCAGCGGCCGCCCCATGGCCTGCTCGGCGAGCAGCCGCCGTACGTGCTCCGCACCGGACCCGAAGCGGTGCTGGAAGACGATCGAGGCGTACGGGCCGCCGTCCGCCCCCTCCTCCGCCTGGACGGCGTCGTAGTCGGCGAGCGTCGGCACCGGCGGTTTCTCGCACCACACCCAGGCTCCGGCGCGCAGCGCGGCCACGCTCTGCTCGCGGTGCAGGGTCGGCGGCGTGCAGATGGTCACCAGGTCGGGGCGCTGCTCGGCGAGCATCCGTTCCAGGTCCGTGTAGGCGTGCGGAATCCCGCCTTCCGCGCAGAAGGCCTCGACCGCGGCCCCGTCGATGTCGACGGCCGCGACGACCTCGGTCTCACCCTCGGCCGCGAGCCGGTCCAGGGCGGGCAGGTGCGAGCCGCGGGCGATGGCGCCGGTGCCGATGACGGCGGCGCGGATGCGACGGCCGGCGAGCGGAGCGGATGCGGGTGGGGTCATGGGCGGATCAGCACTCCTCGACGAACGACCGGGCAACCGAGCAGACCGGCGCACGAGCCGGGCGCCCGGGTGACGCCACGGGACCCGATCACGCAGCAAGCGCTTTCTCTGCGGCAGCAACGTAAGCGTCCGCACGGCGGCCGGTCAACACATCGGCGCAGGTCCGCCGCCGCGGACGCTTCCCCTCCGCGGCTCCGGCCGAAACCCCTGTGCCCGGGCTGTCACCGAGGGGCGCTACGCTGCCTCTCGCACACCACTTGATCACCGCGCGCGGCGGCCCGCCGTGTCCGCCGCCCCTCTCCGATCGGCACTTGGACTCCGTAACCTCATGTCTTGGTTTGAATCCCTCATCCTCGGACTCGTCCAGGGGCTGACCGAGTTCCTCCCCGTCTCCTCCAGCGCGCACCTGCGGCTGACCGCTGCCTTCTCGGGCTGGGAGGACCCCGGCGCCGCCTTCACGGCGATCACCCAGATCGGCACGGAGGCCGCGGTGCTGATCTACTTCCGCAAGGACATCGGCCGGATCATCTCGGCGTGGTCCCGGTCACTGTTCGACAAGACGATGCGCAAGGACCACGACGCCCAGATGGGCTGGCTGGTGATCGTCGGCTCGATCCCGATCGGTGTGCTCGGCGTCACGCTCAAGGAGCAGATCGAGGGACCGTTCCGCGACCTGCGGGTGACCGCGACCATGCTGATCGTGATCGGCATCGTCATCGGCATCGCCGACCGGCTGGCGGCGCGCGACGAGAACGGCGGACGGCACCGCGCGCCCAAGCAGCGCAAGACCCTGGACAACCTGGGCGTCAGGGACGGCCTCATCTTCGGCCTCTGCCAGGCCTGCGCCCTCATCCCGGGCGTCTCCCGCTCCGGCGCCACCATCAGCGGCGGCCTCTTCATGGGCTACAAGCGTGAGGCGGCGGCCCGATACTCGTTCCTGCTCGCCATCCCCGCGGTCATGGCCTCCGGCCTCTTCGAGCTGAAGGACGCGATGGAGGGCGGCCACGTGGACTGGGGGCCGACGGCGTTCGCGACGGTGATCGCCTTTGCGTGCGGTTACGCGGTCATCGCGTGGTTCATGAAGTTCATCAGCACCAAGTCCTTCATGCCGTTCGTCTACTACCGCATCGCGCTCGGCGTACTGGTGATAGCCCTGGTGAGCCTGGGCGTGCTGAGTCCTCACGCGGCCGAGTCCGCGGGCTGACGAGCCCCGTCGCCTCACGTCGCCGTCTCCGCTCGCGAAGGCCCCACCGGCAGGTGCCCGGTGGGGCCTCGGTGCGGGCGCAGCCCGGCGTGCGGATCCTGACGGGTCAGCAGGCGTCGTACTTCCAGGCGCCGTCCTCCAGCGTCCAGGGCTGCCTGGTCTGATCGAACTCGGGCAGCCCCTGCACCTTGTAGGTGGCGCGGCCGAGCTCGCCGGACACCTCCGCCCGCACGTCGGTGGCCGGGTGGTCCTCCCCGTGCTCCTTGTTCGCCTGCCGTACGACACCGGCGTACGCGTCCGCGCCGATCTCCCCCTGGCATCGCTTCGACAGCATGCCGTACGCGGTGTCGGCGTCGGCCGCGAAGTACGCGCTGGTGTACACGGCGACGGCGGCCTCGAGATCGTCACCCTGCTTGTCGGCCGGGACACTGATGGTCGGCTCGGCCACGGGCTTGCCCGAGTCGCCAGCGGGCTGCGCCTTGTCGTCGCCGCCGGACGAGCAGGCGGTGAGCGCGGCGAGGAGCGCGGCGGCCATGACGGTGGTGGCGTGGGTGCGCATGGTGTCCCCCCTGGACAGTGTTCGCTGGTCACGGCATGGTGCCACGATCGGCGCACCCCGCAGGGGCTTCCTCCCGGCCGTGACCAACCCCATACGGTTCGCGTAGCCGACCGGTAGCGCACGGTCAGCGCTTGGGCCTACGCTGGTGCGCATGTCCCCCACTTCTGTCGCCCCTGGTTCCGTGCGGTCTGCTGCCGAGGTGAACGAGGAGATCCGGGCACTGTGGCTGCGTGCGGGCGGGTCCCTGTCGGCCGAGGAGCGGGCCGAGTACGAGCTGCTGGTGGTGGAGTGGGCGGCGGCGATCCGCGGCGAGGTGGTCGAAGCGGCCTGAAGGCCGCCCCGCGCCTCCGTCACCCACCGTCCCCGGTCACCGTCCCCCCGCCACGCGCAGCACCGCCCCGGTCGTGTACGACGCGTCGGGCGACATCAGGTACGCCACCGCCGCCGCGATCTCCTCGGCCTGCCCTGCTCGCCCCAGCGGAATCGAGGCGGCGGCCCGACGAGGCCGGTCCGGGTCGCCCATGGCCGCGTGGATCTCGGTGTCGATGACGCCGGGCGCGACCGCGTTGACGCGGATGCCGTCCGCACCGAGTTCCTTGGACAGGCCCACGGTGAGGGCGTCGACGCCGGCCTTGGTCGCCGCGTAGTGGACGTACTCGCCGGGGCTGCCGAGGGTCGCGGCCGCCGACGAGATGTTGACGATCACCCCGCCGCCCCGGGGCGTCATCAGCTGCGCCGCCCGCCGCGCGCACAGCAGCACGCCCAGCAGACTGACGTCCACGACCCGGCGCAGGTCGGCGGTGTCGGTGTCGGCGAGCCGCCCGAGCGGCCCGGTCACGGCGGCGTTGTTCACCAACCCCGTCACGGGCCCCAGCCGGTCCTCCGCCACCGCGAAGAGACGCTCCACGTCCGCCTCGACGGAGGTGTCCCCGCGCACCGCGACGGCGCGGGCACCCGCCTCGCGCACCGCGTCGGCCACCGCTTCCGCGGCCTCGGCGTCGCGGACGTAGCCGACCGCCACGTCGTGCCCTTCGGCCGCGAGCCGCCGACAGACGGCGGCGCCGATCCCCCGGCTGCCGCCGGTGACGACGGTGACGAGTCGCTTCATGATCTCCCCTGACCTGACGCCTGATCAACGCACGCTTGCGTTCACGACGGTACGACGACACCGGAGCGCGGCTCGTCGCCCTCCAACTGCTCGGGCGGGTCGCTGAGCTGCTCGCGCACGTAGTTCCAGACCACCGCGATCACCGCGGCGACCGGAACGGCGAGCAGACTGCCCACGATGCCGGCCAGGCTGCCGCCCAGCGTCACCGCCAGCAGGACCACCGCCGCGTGCAGGCCCAGCCCACGGCTCTGGATCATGGGCTGGAACACGTTGCCCTCGAGCTGCTGCACCCCGACGATGATGGCCAGCACGATCAACGCGTCCGTCAGGCCGTTCGAGACCAGGGCGATGAGGACCGCGACGAAGCCGGCGAAGAGGGCACCCACGATCGGTACGAACGCGGAGACGAAGGTCAGCACCGCCAGCGGAAGCACCAGCGGCACGTCCAGAATCCACAGGCCGAGTCCGATCAGCACGGCGTCGAGAAACCCGACGAACGCCTGGGACCGCACGAACGCCCCCAGGGTGTCCCAACTGCGCGCGGCCACGGCCGGGACGTCGGTGGCGAGCCGACCGGGCAGCTGACGGGCCAGCCACGGCAGGAACCGTGGACCGTCCTTGAGGAAGAAGAACATCAGGAAGAGCGCCAGGACGGCGGTGATCACACCGTTGACCACGGTGCTCACGCCCGTGACGACATAGGTGACCGCGCTGCCGAGGCCGTCCTGGGCGCGGGCGACCGCGGTGTCGAAGGCCTGGGAGATCTGGTCGTCGCCGATGTTCAGCGGCGGCCCGGCGGCCCAGTCGCGCAGCTTCTGGATGCCTTCGACGACGCCGTCGGCCAACTCACCGGACTGCGACGCCACCGGCACGGCGATCAGCGTCACGACGCCCCCGGCGACCAGCAGGAACAGCACGGTCACCGCCGACGCCGCCAGGGCGGGAGGCCAGCCGTGACGCCGCAGGAAACGCGCCGCGGGCCAGGTCAGCGTGGTGAGCAGCAGGCCGACGACCAGCGGCCAGACGATCGACCACATCCGGCCCAGCACCCACAGGGCGACCGTGAGCATCACGAGGACGAGCAACAGGTCGGCGGAGATCCGCGCCGACGTGCGGAGCGCGGTGCGGGTCCTCGCGGGACTCAACGTGGGAAGCATGGGGTCACCCTATTGGCACGGCGATCACACTTCGTCCACCCCGTGACCAAGTGGCCTACCGCCGCAGATGAGTCAGCACATCGTCCGCCACCGGGTAGGGCCGCTCCCGTGGCAACAGCGCCTTCGCCAGGTCGAGTTCGCCGGCGCGAACGTGGGCGTGGATCCGCCGGGCCAGGGGCGTGACGTCCTGGATGCCGGTGATCCACTCGTCGGCGTAACGGATCGTCGCCTCACCCGCCAGGCCCAGTTGGAGTGACCGGTAGGGCAGCGGGTTGAGGTGCAGGTCGCGTTCCGGATCCCACTGCACACGCGCGGGCGACCGCTTCAACTGCCGCTTCCAGGCGTCCTGGTCGCCGTGCAGGGCCGGGACGTAGTGCGAGAGACAGGCGTTCCGCAGCGCCCACTCGAAGCCTTCGCGGGTGATCCCGACGGCGAGGACGGTCTCCTGCCCCTCCTTCGTGGCCCAGCCACAGCGGTACATCATCCAGAGGAAGGACGGCTTGATCCACGTCATGCGCTCTCGGCTCCACGCTGACGGGAAGCGGCCGTTGCGGGCCGCCGCGTTGCCGATCTTCGGGCGGTACGCCTGGTAGACGGTGACCGTGTCCTCGGTGTGCCGGGCGCGGATGCGGAACTTCGGTTCCTGTTCGACGGAGGGTTCGACCGGTTGTTGAGGAAGTCGTTCGACGGTTTGATCGTTCACGGTTCTCAGCCTCGCCGTCCTGCGGCCCGTACGGCCACCGAATATCCGCGTGCCCGCGCCGGTCGCCGCACGCCTCTTGGCTCGGCAGGTCCCATGCCCAACACTCGGGCCATGACGCAGCGTGTGGAGCTCGCCACCGTGATGGACCGGCTGGCCGTCGACGGGCTGATCACCGACTACGCGGTGGCGGTCGACGACGGGGACTGGGCGGCGTACCGGGAGTTGTTCACGCCGGACGGGCGGGCCGACTACCGTTCCGCCGGCGGTATCGAGGGGGAGGCCGGGAAGGTCGCCGCATGGCTCGCGGAGAGCATGCGGCTGTTCTCGATGCGGCAGCACCTCATCGTGAACCGTCGCCTCCGCTTCGGGGTACTGGAGCGGGAGCGGGGTGACACCGCCCGGGTCCAGGCCGACTACGTCAATCCGATGCGGCTGGCCGACGACGGCTCCTCGGCGGCGCCCGACTTCGTCTGCGGCGGACGGTACGCCTTCGGGCTGCTGCGGACGGACGACGGGTGGCGGGTGCGCGAGGTGGTCGTCCAGGAGAAGTGGCGGCGCCTGCCCGGCGGGGGCTCCGCCGGCTGACCGAAGGTGGCCCGGCCGCCGGCCGGGCCCATCTGGTCGGAGATCGATCCCCGCGCGCACACTGGAGCCACCAGCGGGTAGGGAGGTGCCGTATGAAGACGTTCGGTCCCTGGCTCACCTCCCCGTGGCGGCGTTCCGCCGTCGGGGCACTGGCGGGTGCGCTGCCCGTGCCGGCGTTCCCGGCGCCGGGTCTGTGGTGGTGGGCCTTCCTCGCGCTCGTTCCCTGGCTCCTGCTCGTCCGCTCGGCCCCGACGGGCAGGCGGGCGATGTACGACGGCTGGAGCGGCGGGTTCGGTTTCATGCTGGCGATGCACCTGTGGCTGCTGCCGAACCTGCACGTCTTCACGCTCGTGATCGCCGCTCTGCTGGGCGCGCTGTGGGCGCCGTGGGGCCGGCTCGTGCGCCGGTTCCTCGGGGGTGTGCCCTCGTGGGGCCGGGTCGGGGCCGCGCTCGTGGTGGTGCCGTCGGGCTGGCTGGCCGTGGAACTCGTCCGTTCCTGGCAGGGGCTGGGCGGGCCGTGGGGCATGCTCGGGGCGAGTCAGTGGCAGGTGGAGCCGGCGTTGCGGCTGGCGTCCTTGGGCGGCGTGTGGCTGCTCAGTTTCCTCGTGGTGGCCGTGAACGTGGCGGTCGCCGTGCTCGTCGCCGTGCCGGCGCACCGGGTGCCCGCCGTGGCGGGCCTCGTGGCCACCGCCGCCACGGCCTCCGCCGCCTGGGTGTGGTCGCCCCGCCCCGACGCCGACGGGCGGCAGGCCCGGATCGCCGTCGTGCAGCCGGGTGTCGTCGACGGCCCCGAACGCCGCTTCGACCGGGAGGAGCAGCTGACCCGCCGGCTCGTCGGGCAGGACGTCGATCTGATCGTCTGGGGCGAGAGCAGCGTGGGCTACGACCTGGACGACCGGCCCGACCTGGCGCGGCGCCTGGCGCAGCTGTCCCGGGCGACCGGCGCGGACATGCTGGTCAACGTCGACGCGCGCCGCTCCGACCGGCCCGGCATCTACAAGAGCTCGATCCTGGTCGGACCGGACGGCCCGACCGGCGACCGGTACGACAAGATGCGGCTGGTGCCCTTCGGTGAGTACGTCCCGGCCCGCTCCCTGCTCGGCTGGGCGACCTCCGTCGGCAAGGCGGCCGGTGAGGACCGCCGGCGCGGCGCCGAGCAGGTCGTGATGAACGCCGGCCCCGGGCTGCGGATCGGCCCGATGGTGTGCTTCGAGACCGCGTTCCCCGACATGAGCCGTCATTTGACCGAGGACGGGGCGGACGTGCTGGTCGCCCAGTCGTCGACGTCGACGTTCCAGCAGAGCTGGGCGCCCGGGCAGCACGCCTCCCTCGGCGCCCTGCGGGCGGCGGAGACCGGCCGGCCGTTCGTCCACGCGACGCTGACGGGCGTCTCCGCCGTCTACGACGCGAGCGGCCGGCGTCTGGGGCCGTGGCTCGGAACCGACGCGAGCACCACGGCCGTCCACGAGGTGCCGCTCACCGAGGGCGTCACTCCGTACGTCCGCTTCGGCGACTGGCCGGTCCACGCGGCCCTGCTGGTCCTCGCGGCCGTCTGCCTCATGGAGGGGGTGAGCGCGGTCAGGCTGCGCCGGAGGACTCCCGCACCGCTCGGACCACCCGCTCGCACAGTTCGTGAGTCGCCAGCGCGTCACGGGCGCTGAGCACCTTGCCCGCGCGCACGGCGTCGAGGAAGGCCACGACGGCCTGTTCGATGCCGCGCTGGCGGGCCACCGGCACCCAGTCGCCGCGCCGCCGTACGGTCGGCTGGCCCTTGTGGTCGATGACCTCGGCAAGGTTGACGACCTGCCGCTTGGTGTCCTGACCGGACACCTCGAGAATCT
The DNA here is from genome assembly GCF_044548445.1 of Streptomyces sp. NPDC052016. Lineage (NCBI taxonomy): Bacteria > Bacillati > Actinomycetota > Actinomycetes > Kitasatosporales > Streptomycetaceae > Streptomyces > Streptomyces sp. NPDC052016. The sequence continues at coordinate 62,877 of NZ_JBIUBX010000039.1, read as the reverse complement.
CCTCGTTCGAGCCGCTGAGCCGGTTCATCACCCCGAGCGCGGTGAAGCCGTCCCCGGAGAGCTGCAGGACGACGTGGTGCAGCAGCCCCTCCACCGTCCGGGCCCGCACGGTCACGTCGTCCACCGGCCCCGGCACCAGGAACCTCAGGGTGTCGACGACGTGGATGAAGTCGTCGAGGATCATCGTGCGCGGCTTCTCGGGCAGCCCGATCCGGTTCTTCTGCATGAGGATCAGCTCGCGCGGATGGTCGGCGCACTGCGCGTAGCCGGGCGCGAACCGCCGGTTGAAGCCGACGGCGAGGCTCGTCCCGCGCTCCTCCGCGAGCGCCACGAGCCGCTCCGAGTCGGCGAGGTCGTACGCCAGCGGCTTGTCGACGTAGGTCGGGACACCCGCCTCCAGCAGCCGGGTCACGATCTCGGGGTGGACGGTGGTGGGCGCGTGCACGAAGGCCGCGTCCAGGCCCTGGGCGAGCAGCGCGTCGAGGTCCCGGTGCCGCTGACCGGCCGGGACGCGCAGGGCGTCGGCGACCTGGTCGAGGGTGGCCGGCGTGCGGGTCTGGAGGTGCAGTTCGAGTCCGGGCAGCGCGCCGAGCACCGGCAGGTACGCCTTCCGCGCTATGTCGCCGAGTCCGATGCAGCCGACCTTCACGGGAGCTCCTTCACTGCTGGTCCGCGCCTGCCTGCACCGCAGCATACGGGGCCTGCGGCGGCCGCCAGTCGGCGATCCCCTCGAAGCCGCGCAGGAGCAGCGCGGGTCCGACGGCGGACAGCGCGACCAAGGCGGTGTCGCGTACGGCCATCAGCGCGCGGTTGCTCGTCATGTTGAGGCGGGCGACCCTGACGGCCTGGCGGGAGATGGCCGTCGTGCGGGGCAGCCGGGCGGCCGTGTACGCGGCGAGGCCGTCGCAGACGGGGGTCCCCCCGCTCGAGCGGGGTCGCGCGTGGTGGAAGGCCAGGACGATCGCGTCCTCGATGGCCTGGTTGCCGCCCTGCCCGAGGGTCGGGGGCATGGCGTGGGCGGCGTCGCCGAGGAGGGCGACGCGGCCGCGGTGGAACGCGGGCAGTGGCCGGGCGAGGTGGTGGACGTCGTGCCGCAGGACGTCCTCGGGGCGGGCGGCGGCGAGGACGGCGGGGATCGGGGCGTGCCAGTCGGCGAAGAGGCGGAGGAGTTCGGCCTTCTCGTTGTCGGGCGCGTGGTGTCCGGCGGGGGTCATGGCCGCGGCGTAGGCGTAGACCCGGCCGTCCTTCAGCGGGTGGGTGCCCCAGATGCGGCCCCTCCCCCAGGTCTCGTGCGAGGCGAACTCCACGCCGGGCACCGGGATGACGACCCGCCAGGTGGTGAACCCCGAGTAGGCGAGGCCAGGGTGGCTCGGGAAGAGCGCACCGCGTACGGCGGAGCGGATGCCGTCGGCGGCCACCACCAGGTCCGCCTCCCACTCGCCGCCGGACGTGCTCACCCTGGCGGGCCGGCGGTCGTCGCCGGGGTCGGTGAGGGTCGCGCCGACGTCCGTGTGGAGGGCCTCCGGTGGCAGCCGTGCGGCGAGGCGGTCGACGAGGGTGGCCCGATGGAGCAGGACGAGCGGACCGCCGAAGCGGCGGGCCGCCGCGTCGGCGCTGGAGCGGGCGAGCCACCGCCCGCCGGGTGTGCGCAGGCCCCCGTCCCCCTGCCAGGCGGCCAGGTCGCGGATCTCGTCGCCGAGGCCGATGACGTCCAGGGCGCGCAGCGAGTTGGGCGCCAGGGAGATGCCCGCGCCGACCGGTTCCAGGGAGCGGGACCGCTCCAGCACGGTGACCCTCCACCCCCGCTGGTACAGGGCGACCGCGGCGGTCAGGCCTCCGATACCGCCGCCGACGACGACCGCGTGACCGGGCTGTGCCATGGCTCCTCCAGTCTCCGACCCTCCGCACTACATCTGTAGTGCAAACCTGCGCCCGACTGTACTACAGCCGTAGTGAGACGGGTAGGTTGGACGCCATGCCCGTACGCACCGTTCCGAGCGCCTCGCGCGCCGACCGCGTCGCCGACGCCGCCCTCGCCCTGCTCGCCGAGCGGGGGATGCGCGGCCTCACCCACCGGGCCGTCGACGAGGCAGCCGCACTTCCCCAGGGCTCGACCTCCAACCTCGCCCGCACCCGCCAGGCGCTCCTGGAGCTCGCGGTGCGCCGCCTCGCCGACCGCGAGGCCCGGGTGCTGGCCCTGGACGAGATGCCGGACCCCCGGGCCGGTCTCCCCACCGTGGTGGACGCGCTCGCCCTGGCGACGCACCGCGCGCTGACCCGCAACCGCGAGCTGACGCTCGCCCGCTACGAACTGGCACTGGAGGCCACGCGCCGCCCCGAGCTGCGGGCCCACTTCGACGCGGCCGGAGCCCGCTTCCGCGACCGGCTCACCGTCCTGGTCACGGCGATGGGCTCGACGGACCCGGCCCGGCACGTGCTGTCGCTCGTGGCCTGGGCGGACGGTCTGATGTTCAGCTGCGTCGCCGGGTCGTTCCACGCGGAGGTCCCGAGCCTGGACCAGGTGCGGGCGGGGCTGCGGGAACTGCTCGCCGGGATGCTCCACGGCGTCAACGGCGACTGACCTACCGTCATCCGAAGCGGGCGAACACCCCTCGTACGGGGCGGTGGATCACCCGTGCGGGCCATTCCGTGCCGGACCGTCGTGCCCGTGCGGGCGGGAGCCAGCAGAGTGGCGCGGGTGCATCGAACGACGTCGACCACCGCAACGCTCCTGCTGACCGTCTCGGCCCTGACCGGTTGCGTGACCGTCCAGTACCCGCCCGTGCCCGGACCGCCCGCTCGTGCCTCCCAGCCGTCCGTGCCCGTGCCGTCCGTGTCCCGGCCGGACCGGCAGGCCGGGACGCACGTCGTGCAGTCGCCGGCCCTGGAGGCGCTGGAGAGGGTGGGGCGGGGACGCGGGCCGGAGTCGACGCCACCTCCCCAGCGGCGGCGGGCCGCCCCGGCGACACCGGCCGCGGAACCCCCGCCGGCCCGCTCCCACCCGCAGCCGAAGCCGCATCGGCAACCGCACCCCCGCTCGGCACGCCCGGAGCCCCGGCGCCCCGCGCACCCGCCCGTCGCGGTCCCCGACGTGCGGAACGAGGGCCACGGGAACAGCGGCGTGTGCGCGCTCGGCCGGCAGTACGGAGGCTGGCGCGCCGACAGCCCTGAGGCGGTGATCTGCGAGGGGACCTACGGGCGCTAGGCGCCACTCACCGCAGGGCTGTGCCACCGAAGCCGCCCTCCGGGGCCGTCGCAGTTTCTCGCTGCGGTGGCCGCCGAAGCCGGCCCTCGGCCTCCGGGGGCCGCTTTCGGGGGCCGCCCAAGCCACCCACCCTTGCGTCGGAGCGTCAGTCGCGACGGCCGCCGCCGAAACCGCCCGCCGACCTCGGAGGACTGCGCGTCGAGAGCCGCCCAACCCGCCCCCTGCATGGGAGCGTCGGTCACCGCGGCCGCCGCCGAAACCGCCCCCGACCCCAGAGCGGTGCTCGTCGGGGCCCGCCCAAGCCGCCCGCCCCCAGCGTCCGAGCGTCAGTCGCCGCGACGGCCGCCGCCGAAACCGCCCGCCGACCTCGGAGGACTGCGCGTCGAGAGCCGCCCAAGCCGCCCCCTGCATGGGAGCGTCGGTCACCGCGGCCGCCGCCGAAGCCGCCACCGACCCCAGAGCGGTGCTCGTCGGGGCCCGCCCAAGCCGCCCGTCCCGACCTCAGTTCGTCAGTCGTCGAGGGAGCCGTCGAAGCCGCCCTCGCCCAGCCGCAGCTCCATCCTGCTGATCGCCGCCCGCACGCCGTCCCCGTAGCTGTCGTCCCGCAGGGCGCCGGCCGCTCGGCGTGCCCTGCGCACATGCGTGCGGGCGGCGTCGGAGCGGCCCAGCTTCACGTAGTCGGCCGCCAGGTTGAGGTGGAGCGAGGGGTACATCGCCCGCGCCTCGAGTGAGCCCTCGTGCTCCTCGGCCGCGGTCAGGGCGCGCAGGTCCCAGGCCAGTTCGTCGAAGGGGTCGTCCTGGGTGTCGGCCAGGTAGTGGGCCACGGTGCAGCGGTGCAGCGGGTCGCCGTCCTCGCCGATCTCCGTCCACAGGTCGAGCAGGCGGCGCCGGGCCTCTTCGCGATCTCCCCCGTGATGCAGCATCACGACCTGCCCGATGCGGGTCAGCACGGCGTCCGGTGCCGCCTGCCCCTGTCGATGCTCCGCCACCGCGGCCTCCTTGCGTCGTTGCCACGACGCTAGCCGCAGGTGGCGGTGATCCCCGTCAGGCGGCACCGGGCCGGTCCGGGGAGGGACCGGCCCGGCGGGGCTCAGCCGAGGTTCGGGACCGTCCAGTCGATCGGCTCGTGGCCCTGCCGGGCCACGGCTTCGTTGATCTGGGTGAAGGGGCGGGAGCCGAAGAACTTCTTCGCGGACAGCGGGGAGGGGTGCGCGCCCTTGACCACCGCGTGCCGCGTCTCGTCGATCAGGGGGAGCTTCTTCTGCGCGTAGTTGCCCCACAGGACGAAGACCGCCGGGTCGGGCCGGTCGGCCACGGCGCGGATCACCGCGTCCGTGAACTTCTCCCAGCCTTTGCCCTTGTGGGAGTTCGCCTCGCCGGAGCGGACGGTGAGGACCGCGTTGAGCAGCAGCACGCCCTGCCGGGCCCACGGCATGAGGTAGCCGTTGTCCGGGACGGGCGTGCCCAGCTCCTCGTGCATCTCCTTGTAGATGTTGCGCAGCGACGGCGGGATCTTCACGCCGGGCCGCACCGAGAAGCACAGGCCGTGCCCCTGGCCCTCGCCGTGGTACGGGTCCTGGCCGAGGATGAGGACCTTCACCTGCTCGTACGGCGTGGCGTCGAGCGCGGCGAAGACCTCCTCGCGCGGAGGGTAGACGGGACCCTTCGCTCGCTCCTCCTCGACGAACTCCGTCAGCTCCTTGAAGTAGGGCTGCTGCAGCTCGTCGCCCAGGACCCCGCGCCAGGACTCGGGCAGCATGGCGGTGTCGGTCACGTCAACGTCCTTCGTTGTGCGGTCACTTCCAGGCCACAGAACCTACAGGTGACCACTGACAGCCGGCCGCGCGGTCCGCCCCGCCGGCCGCTACCAGCTCGTCTTGCGGGACAGCTCCCACACCATCATGATCGTCGACGGGTCCAGCGACCGCTCCCCGCCGGAGATGTCCTCGTTCGAGGCGACGTACTGCTTGCCCTGCCACAGCGGCAGCAGCCGGGCGTCGTCGACGAGGATCTGCTGGGCTTCCTCGAACTCCTTCACCACGTTGGCGCGGTCGCTCTCCTCACGGGAGCGCGGCAGCAGCACGTCGGTGATCTGCTTCTCCGGGTAGGGCGTGCCGAGCGCGTTCTGTTCGCCGACGAAGGGGGCGATGAAGTTGTCCGCGTCCGGGAAGTCGGGGGCCCAGCCGCGGCCGAAGACCGGGTACTCGCCCTTCTGGTAGCCGACCACGTAGGTCTTCCAGGGTCGGTTCTTCAGGGTGATCTCGAACAGCCCGGAGTCCTCCAGCTGCGCCTTGAGCTCCTTGAACTCCAGGGCGGTGTCGGAGCCGTAGCGGTCGGACGTGTACCAGAGGGTGAGCGGCACCGGCGTGTCGATGTCGGCGTCGGCGAGGATCTCGCGGGCCTTGTCCGGGTCGGGCTTGCCGTAGTCGTCGAAGAAGCCGGTGGTGTGGCCGGTGAGGCCCTTCGGGACCATGGAGTACAGCGGGTCGACGGTGTCCTTGTAGACCTTGTGGGCGATCGCGGCCCGGTCGACGACCTGGGCGACGGCCTGGCGCACGGCGAGCTTGTTCGCCATGGGGTCCTTGGGGTTGAACACCAGGTAGTTGATGTTGCTGGAGGAGCTCTCGACGAGCTCCAGGCCCTCGTTGTCGGCGCCCTTGTTCTCCAGGGCGACGATGTCGTCGGCGGCCAGGCCCTGGTAGGTGATGTCGATCTGCTTGCTGCGCAGCGCCTTGACCATCTCGGCGGAGTCCTGGAAGTAGCGGATGGTCACCGCGTTGTTCTTGCGGTCTGCGGAGCCCTTGTAGCTGTCGTTGCGCACGAGGACCGCCTGCTCGCCCTCGTCGTACTTCTCCAGACGGTACGGGCCGGAGCCGACCAGGCCGCCCTCCTCGCGGAGCGACTTCGCGGGGTAGTCGTTCGGCGCGACGAGGGACATGCCGGGGGTGGCGAGCACGAAGGGGAAGGTGGCGTCGGGCTTGTTGAGCCGGAAGACGACCTCGCGCTCGTCGATCGCCTCGACCCGTTCGAGGCTGCCCAGCAGCCCGGCCGGACCGGTGGCGGCGTTGATTTCCTTGATCCGGTCGATCGAGTGCTTCACGGCCGCCGCGTCGAGCTTGTCGCCGTTGGAGAAGGTGAGGCCCTCGCGCAGTTCGCAGCGGTACGTCTGGCTGGTGGAGTCGGTGAACTCGCAGCTCTTGGCGGCGTCCGGCTGCGGCGTGGTCGCGCCGGTCGGGTAGGAGAGGAGCGTCTGGTAGACGTTCCGGAACAGCTCCCAGGAGCCGTCCCAGGCCGCGGCGGGGTCCAGCGTGCTGGGGGCGCTCGTCGTGCCGACGACGATCGGCCCGGCGTCGTCGGAGCCCTCGTCGCCCAGGAGACTGCATCCGGTCACCAGCGATATGGACACGATCGCCGCCACCTGCTGCAAGGATCGGTTCCGGTTGAACACGCGCACGCTCCTCGATCTGCCATACCAAGGGTCGGCAGACCATACCGCAGGGCCACGCCGATTGAGGACGCGGATGTGGAGCGTTCTTGATCACGTCCGCCGTGACGACGTTGTCATGACCGTGTGCGAGGGCCCGACACGAATGGGCGCCGCCTCCGTTGCGGGAGGCGGCGCCCGTGGCGGTCCTGCGATGCGGTCAGCCCACGCCGGCGTTGAGGAAGATGCCGCCGTCGACGACGAGCGTCTGGCCGGTGACCCAGTCGGACTGCTCGGAGGTCAGGAACGCCGCGGCGCCGCCGATGTCGGAGGGCACGCCGAGCCGGCCCAGCGGGTAGGAGGCGGCCGCCTCCTCCTCCCGGCCCTCGTACAGGGCCTGGGCGAACTTGGTCTTCACCACGGCCGGGGCGATCGCGTTGACCCGCACCTTGGGCGCGAACTCGTGGGCGAGCTGCTGGGTGAGGTTGATCATGGCGGCCTTGCTCACGCCGTACGCGGCGATGAAGGGCGAGGGCGCGATGCCCGCGACGGAGGCGATGTTGACGATCGCGCCGCCGTTGTCCTTCTGCCAGGCGTGCCAGGTCTTCTGCGCGAAGCCGAGAGCCGAGATCACGTTGGTCTCGAACACCTTGCGGGCCACGTTCAGGTCGAGGTCGGCGATCGGCCCGAACACCGGATTCGTTCCGGCGTTGTTGACCAGGTAGTCGACCCGGCCGAAGGCCTCCATGGCCCGCTCGACGGCGACGGCCTGGTGGGCCTCGTCGTGGGCCTTGCCGGCGACGCCGACGGCCCGGTCGGCCCCCAGCTTCTCGACGGCCTCCTTCAGGGCGTCCTCGTTGCGGCCGGTGATGACCACGCGGTCGCCGCGGGCGACGAGCGCCTCGGCGACGCCGTAGCCGATGCCGCGGCTGGCGCCCGTGACGAGGGCGACCTTGCCGGAGAGTTCAGGCAGTTCAGTCATGTCGATGATCCCTTTAGTTCAGCGGTCCGCCGGCGACGTACAGCACCTGGCCGGAGACGAAGCCGGCGGCCTCGCCCGTGAAGAAGGCGATCGCGTTGGCGATGTCGTCGGGCTCGCCGACGCGCTGCACCGGGATCTGGGTCGCGGCGGCGGCCTTGAACTCCTCGAAGCCCATGCCGACGCGGGCGGCGGTCGCGGCGGTCATGTCGGTGGCGATGAAGCCGGGGGCGACCGCGTTGGCGGTGATGCCGAACTTGCCGAGCTCGATGGCGAGGGTCTTGGTGAAGCCCTGCAGACCGGCCTTGGCGGCGGAGTAGTTGGCCTGACCGCGGTTGCCGAGCGCGGAGGACGAGGAGAGGTTGACGATACGGCCGAAGCCGGCGTCGACCATGTGCTTCTGGACGGCCTTGGTCATCAGGAAGGAGCCGCGCAGGTGCACGTTGAGCACCGTGTCCCAGTCGGAGGCGCTCATCTTGAACAGCAGGTTGTCGCGGAGCACGCCCGCGTTGTTCACGAGGATCGTCGGCGCGCCGAGCTCCTCGACGACCCGCGCGATCGCCGTCTCGACCTGGGCCTCGTCGGAGACGTCGGCGCCGACCGCGATCGCCCGGCCGCCCGCGGCGGTGATCTTCTCGACGGTGTCCTTGCAAGCGGCCTCGTCGAGGTCGATCACCGCGACCGCGCGGCCCTCGGCCGCCAGCCGTACGGCGGTGGCGGCGCCGATGCCGCGTGCCGCGCCGGTGACTACTGCGACCCGCTGCTCTGTGGTGGACATTGCTGGATCTCCTCGCCCTCGAGAAAGCCTGAACGCCTGGGGTTGGTCTGCGGCTCCACGGTACGCCCTCGGGTGAGCGACCGCTTAGTACCTTCACCACAGGTGACGCTAGAAGCGATGGCACCCGGTGTCAACGGCACACCCGGGGCATGTGATCCATTACCTCACCAGGAGGTCCAGGAGCCGCTCCGCCTCGGCGGCCGGGTCGGAGGTCAGGCCGGTGTGCACGGGCCCCGGCTGGACGACGGTGGAGCGGGGCGCGATCAGCCAGCGGAAGCGCCGCCCGGGGTCGTCGCCGGCCGCCTGACCGGCGGCTTCCCCACCGCCGCACACGCGCTCCACGGCCCGCAGAGCGGCCCGCACCCCGGCCACGTCCGCGTCCGGGTCGAGCGCCAGCAGCCGGGTCTCGTCGAGATGGGTGCGGGCGCCGACGTAGGCCTGGGCGCGGCAGTAGACGAGCACACCGGCGTTGACGCACTCGCCGCGTTCGATGCGCGGGACGACGCGCAGCAGGGCGTACTCGTAGACGTCCCGTTCGTTCGCCTCGCTGGCCCTGATGATGTGGCGGTCGTTCACTCGGTTCCCTTGATGCGTTCGTGGATGACGGCGGCGCGTGCGAGCAGGGGAGCCGCGTAGGCACGCCGCAGCGCGTCCGGGGTGTCGAAGCCGGGCTCGCCGGCCAGCCAGGCGTCCGGGATCTCGGCGGTGACCTCGGCGAGGAGGTCGGCGGTGACCAGGGGGGCCAGCTCCGCGGCCGCGGCGGCGGTGTCCGGGCGGAAGCGGGCGAGGGCGTGGTCCGTGGCGTCGTAGGGGCGGGCGGCGGAGGTCTCGGCGGAGGGCCAGTTGTGGTGCCAGATCATGGTGGCGCCGTGGTCGATGAGCCACAGGTCGCCGCGGTGCACCAGCAGGTTGGGGTTGCGCCAGGAGCGGTCGACGTTGTTCACCAGCGCGTCGAACCAGAGGATGCGGCCGGCTTCCACGGGGCTCACCGGGAAGGCGAGCGGGTCGAAGCCGAGGGCCCCGGAGAGGAAGTCCATGCCGAGGTTGGTGCCGCCGCTGGAGCGCAGCAGCTCCTGCACCTGCTGGTCGGGCTCGCCGAGCCCGAGCACCGGGTCGAGGTCGACGGTCACCAGGCGGGGCACCCTGAGGCCCAGCCGGCGGGCGAGTTCGCCGCAGACCACCTCCGCCACGAGCGTCTTGCGGCCCTGTCCGGCGCCGGCGAACTTCAGGACGTAGGTCCCGAGGTCGTCGGCCTCGACGAGCCCCGGCAGCGAGCCGCCCTCACGCAGGGGCGTGATGTAACGGGTCGCGACGACTTCCTTGAGCATCGCCCCAGGCTACTGGGGCGCGAGGGACCCGCCGCGTCCGGCCGACAGCTTCGCGACAGCTGTGGCTTACGTGCGCCTCATCCCGAGCGGGTCACTATCTCGGCAGCGTGCGGACTTGGGGCGGGAGCTGAACGGCCCGCGACCGTGACCCGTACATCCCTGCAGATCATCGAACCTCCCCCGAAGGGAACCGCAGCATGACGAGCGCATCGCACACACCCGTGCCGGGACCTGCCCGTCGTACCGTCGTGGCGGCCGCCGGAGCCGCGGGGCTCGCCGTCGCGCTGACCGCGTGCGGAGGCTCCGACGACGCGTCGAGTTCGTCGGCCTCCTCCGGCGGTTCGGGCTCCACCGGTTCGACCGGGAGCTCCGGATCGGCGAGCTCCGGCGGCGCGGCGGCCGGCGGCGCGCTCACGACGACCGCCGACATCCCCGAAGGCGGCGGGAAGGTCTTCGACGCCGAGAAGGTGGTCGTGGTGCAGCCGACGGCGGGCGAGTTCAAGGCCTTCTCGGCGGTGTGCACGCACCAGGGCTGCGCGGTGAAGAGCATCGCCGACGGGGTGATCAACTGCCCCTGTCACAACAGCAACTTCTCGATCACGGACGGCAGCGTGAAGAGCGGTCCGGCGACGAAGCCGCTGCCCGAGGTGCGGATCACGGTGAGCGGGGACTCGATCACGCTCGCCTGACGTTCCGGCCGGGCCGCTCGAAGCACGCCAGCACCTCGTCCGTGGTCGCGACCGTGGCGACCCACGCGAGGGTGTGGCGGACCATCGCGGGGGTGTACTCCGACGGCACCCCCGCGACGGCGTCGGCCGGCACGACGACCGTGTAGCCGCGGTTCACCGCGTCGAAGACGGCGTTGGGGACCGCCACGTTGGCGGAGACACCGGTGACGACCAGGGTGCGGCAGCCCAGGTTGCGCAGCAGGGCGTCGACGTCGGTGCCCTGGATCGGCGACAGGCCGTGCAGCCGTCGTACGACGAAGTCCTCCTCCGCCACCTCGACGGGGGGTGCCACGCGGACGGCGGCGGTGCCGCGGAGCTGCTGGACGGGGAGGCGTTCGGCGGCGCGGAACAGGCGGGCGTTGCGGTTCGCGCCCCGGCCGTCGGGACGGCGTTCGGCGACGGCGTGGATCACCTGGACGCCGCCGCGGTGCGCGCCGGCCACCAGGCGGGCGACGTTGGCGAGGGCGCCCGACGCCCGCGCCTCACGGGCGAGTTCGGGCAGCGCGGCGTCCGGTCCGACGACGCCCTGCTGGCACTCCACCGTGATCAGGACGGTGGACGCGGGGTCGAGGAGGTCGCTGAGCTCTTCGGACGACGGCACGGCTCCCCCTGGTGTCGGCGTGGGGCGGGGGCGGCGACACTAGCCGTCATTGCGCGGAGAAGGAAGAAGACCCATCCTTTTCTGACGGGACGTCAGAAAAGCAGCACAGGAGAAGAAGAGGGGGCCGGATGACCGTCACGCAGCGCCGGGGCCGGAAGATCATGATGACACCGGGCGAGCTGGACGCGTTCCTCACCACCCAGCGCACCTGCCGGGTGGCCACCGTGTCCGCCGACGGCGCGCCGCACGTCAGCGCCCTGTGGTTCCTGTGGGACGGCAGCGCGCTCTGGCTGTACTCGGTCGTCCGCAGCAAGCGCTGGACCCAGCTGCGCCGCGACCCACGGATCGCGGTCGTGATCGACACGGGTGAGGAGTACGACTCACTGCGCGGCGTCGAGCTGTCCGGCACCGCGGAGTTCGTGGGCGAGATCCCGCGCACCGGTGAGCTGTGCGCCGAACTCGACGCCGTGGAGACGCTGTTCGCGCGCAAGAACTTCGGGCTGGACTCGATGCCGCACGACGGGCGGCACGCCTGGGTGCGGCTGCGGCCGGAGAGGATCGTCTCCTGGGACTTCCGCAAGCTGGGCGACGGATAGGTCAGCCGACCTTCTCGGCAGCCGACTTCAGCGACCTGACCGCCGCCCGGATCGACGGGCGGCGGTCGGCGTCCGCCCGCCACACGACGTAGACGTGCCGGCGCACCCGCTGCCGCAGGGGCACCATGACGACCCCCTCGGGCACCGGGTGGCGGCCGAGCAGCGGCGCGATGCACACCCCCAGCCCGGCGGCGACGAGGTTCAGCTGGGTGTGGGTCTCGGCGGCGCGGTGGCCGACGATCGGCTCGATGCCGCGGGAGCGCAGCGTGAACATCAGCCACTCGTGGCAGAACTCGCCCTCGCCCCAGGTGATCCACTCGTCCTCGGCGAACTCCCCGAGGTCCACCTCGTCCCGCCCGGCGAGAGGGTGCCCGGCCGGCATCGCCACGTCGGCGGGGTCGTCCAGGATGGGCGCCTTGACCAGGCCGTCCGGTACCGGCATCGGCTTGTTGTACCAGTCGAGGACGACCGCGAGGTCGAGGTCGCCGCGCACCACCCCGGCGATGCCGTCCTCCGGTTCCAGCTCGCAGGAGCGCACCCGCAGTCCCGGGTGCTCCTTGCGCAGGTCGGCGAGCGCGGCGGGGAACAGTCCGCGCGCGGCGGTCGGGAAGGCGGACAGCCGCAGCTCCCCCACGACCTGCCCGCGTTGCGCCTCCAGGTCGGACTGGGCGAGCTCCACCTGCGACAGGATCCGGGCCGCGTGCTCGGCGAGCAGCCGGCCGGCGTCGGTCAGCCGCACCCCCCGGCCGTGCTTGGCGAGGAGCTGCTGCCCGACCTCCCGCTCCAGCTTGGCCATCTGCTGCGAGACCGCCGACGTCGTGATGTGCAGTCCCGTCGCGGCGCCGCTGACCGAGCCGTGCCGGGCGAGGGCGTCGAGGGTGCGCAGGCGCTCCAGGTTCAACATGTAAGCGATGCTACGAGATACCGGGTCGAAAATCTCGATTGTGCTACGAGGTATCCGTCCAGCACCGTAAGGACCATGACCACCACCGCCTCCGCCCCTCACGTCCGGCCACCGGCCGCTCCCGCCCTCCCCCGCCGCACCGTGGACTGGCGTCTGCGCTTCGCCGCCCTGTCGCTGATCTGGGGCTTCAGCTTCCTCCTCATCAAGGTGGGCACCGAGGGCTACGCCCCCTTCCAGGTGACGCTCGGCAGGCTGGTCTTCGGTACGGCGGTCCTGGCGGCGGCGATGGCGGTGAAGCGGGAGCGGCTGCCGCGCGGGGCACGTACCTGGGGGCACCTGACGGTCGCCGCCTTCCTCCTGAACGCCCTGCCGTTCTCCCTGTTCGCCTACGCGGAGCTGACGATCCCCTCCACGCTCGCGGGCATCTGCAACGCCACCTCGCCCCTGTGGGGCATGGCCCTGTCCCTGGTGGCCCTCTCCGAGGACCGGCCCACCCGGGTCAGGGTCGCGGGCCTGGGCCTCGGCTTCCTCGGCGTCCTGACGGTCCTGGGCGCGTGGCAGGGCTTCGAAGGGCTCGACGCCCGGGGCACGGCACTGGCTCTGCTGGCCTCCCTCAGCTACCCCATCGGCTGGATCTACGTCCGCCGCACCCTGGCCGGCACGGGCTCCTCGGTGCTGTCGATGACGGGCGCGCAACTGCTCCTGGCGACCGTCCAGCTCGCCGTCGTCACACCCGTGTTCACCGGCGTGCCGAGCCGCTTCCCGCTGGTGCCCCTGCTGGCGGTCGCCGCCCTGGGCGCGCTGGGCACCGGTCTCGCGGTCCTGATCCAGTACGGACTCGTCACCGAGGTCGGCCCGACCACGGCCCAGATGGTCACGTACTTCATCCCGGTCATCGCCACGGCCGCGGGCGTGGCCCTCCTCGGCGAGTCACTGAGCTGGTCGACCCCGGTGGGAGCACTGATCGTCCTGGCGGGCGCCGCGCTGACACAGGTGCGGGGGAGGTCGTAGGGGTGGCCGCGGGGGGACACGGACGGCGGGCGGGGTCGCACAGACGGCCGCCTGTACGTGGAGGTGGCCCCGCCGACGCTCGCGACCGCCGACGAGCACAAGGGCGCCGGCACCATTCCGACGCCGGGCGCGGCGCCCGCCCCCAAGGGGCGCGGGGAACTGCGGACACACCACAGACAACCCGCACACGCCCAGCACCCGCACCCCCACGGCGCCCGGCAAGGCGACCACCGGCGAGAACAAGCACGCAGCACCACCCCACCGCCGGGCACAGCACCCCACCCCAAGGCGCACGGGGAACTGCGCGACACACCACACACGACCCGCACCCGCCCAGCACCCGCACCCCCACGGCGCTCGCGCCACCCCTGCGCTTCGCGCCCCCGCCGCGCTGCGCGCCACGCCCGCGCTGCGCGCCACCGCCGCGTCCTAGACATAGCCGCGCACGGACCCCGGCCGCACCGCGGAAGCGACCGTGTCCGCCAGCAACCCCACCTCCCCCGGGGTCAGCGTCGACACGGTGATCCGGATCCCCGGCGGCGAGCCGAGCCGGAACCGCGCCCCGGGCGCGACGGCCCACCCGGCGTGGAGCAACCGGGCGACAGCCCCGGTCTCGTCGACGACGGGAACCCACACGTTCATCCCGCTGCGCCCCCGCGCCTCGACCCCCCGCTGGGCCAGCGCGGCGATCAGCGCGTCGCGGCGGCTCCCGTACGCCGCCGCGACCGCCACCGCGTCCACCGCGCCGTCGGCCCACAGCCGCACCACGGCGCGCTGGGTGATCCGGCTGACCCAGCCGGGCCCGAGTTGCTGCCGCCCGCGGACCCGGTCGAGGGTGAGATCGTCCCCGGTGAGGACGGCGAGCCGCAGGTCGGGGCCGTACGCCTTGGCCACCGAGCGGACGAACGCCCAGTGCCGGGTGACGCCCGCGAGGGGGTGCAGGGGCAGGTCGACGATCCCATGGCCGTGGTCGTCCTCCACGAGGAGGGTCTGCGGGTGCCGGCGCAGCACACTCCGCAGGGCACGCGCGCGCGGGGCGCTCACGGCGGCGCCCGTCGGATTCTGCGCCCGGTCGGTGACGATCAGGGCGCGCGCTCCGGACCCCAGGGCGCGGTCCACCTCGTCGGGCAGGGGGCCGTCGTCGTCCAGGCCGACCGGGACCGTCCGTAGTCCGAGGGCGGGTACGAGGTCGAGCAGCGAACCCCAGCCGGGATCCTCGACGGCCACGGTGTCGCCGGGCCTGAGGTGCGCGGCGAGGACGCGCTCGATGGCGTCGAGCGAACCGGAGGTGACGGCCACCGGGCCGGCCGGGACTCCGTCGGCGTCGAGATCCGCCCTGGCCCGGCGCGCCAGTTCGGGCTCCACGGGCTCGTGCCCGTACAGGACCGGCTCGCTGTCGCCCTGCGCGGCGGCCCAGGCGAACGCGGGCGCCAGGGGCGGGAGCAGCGCGGTGTCCGGATTGCCGGCGGACGCGTCCCGCACGCCCTGCGGGACCTCCACCCGGATGAACTCGCGGCCGGTCGTGGCCGGCTTCGACCGCACCCGGCTGCCGCGGCGACCGTCGGTCTCGATCACCCCGCGTTCGCGCAGCGTGCGGTACGCGGCCGCCACGGTGTTGGGGTTCACCCCCAGCTGCTCCGCCAACTCGCGCATCGGCGGCAGCAGTTGCCCCGGTTGCAGCGCGCCGGCCCCCACCGCCTGCTCGATGCTCGCGGAAATGTCCGCTGCACGCCGACCCTTGATCCGATAGTCTCCTAGCACAAAGCCGATTATGCACTAGTGCAATGGAGAGCACCATGCAGGGGACCCCGCAACCGACGACAGCCGCCGCCTACACCCCCACCGACCGCACCGTCCCCACCCGTGCCGCGCAGAAGGCCTCCTACGACAAGGAACTGGTGCACGCGATACTCGACGAGGGATACGTCTGCCACCTGGGGTTCGTCCGCGACGGCGCGCCGGTCGTGCTCCCGACGCTGTACGGCCGGGTCGGCGAGACGCTCTACGTCCACGGTTCGACCGGCTCGCGCCCGCTGCGGATGGCCGGGCAGGCCGACCCGGGGCTGCCGGTGTGCCTGACGGTGACGCACGTCGACGGCCTGGTCCTGGCCCGCTCGGCCTTCCACCACTCGATCAACTACCGGTCCGTGGTGGTGCACGGCCTCGCCCACGACGTGACCGACCCGGAGGAGAAGCGGGCCGCCCTCGACGCCCTGGTCGACCACGTCGTCCCCGGCCGGGCGGCCGACTCCCGGCCGGCCAACAAGAAGGAGCTGGCGGCCACCGCGGTGATCCGCCTCGACCTGAACGAGGTCTCGGCCAAGACCCGCACCGGCGGGGTGAACGAGGAACCCGAGGACCTCACCCTCCCGTACTGGGCGGGCGTGGTCCCGCTGCGCAAGGGCTACGACACCCCGCTGCCGGAGGCCGACCTGGCCCCCGGCACCGAGCTCCCGGACTACCTCGTCAGGTGACGGCTCCGGTCCGTCACCGATCTGACGCGCCGCTACGGCCCGCCCGCCGCGGCACGTCGGCGGCCGACGTGCCGCTCCTGGCCTCCGCGAGCGCCAGACCGGTGACGGAGCCCAGCATGAGCAGCGTGCCGGCCAGGGTCGCGGGGGTGAGGCGCTCGCCGAGGACGGTCACCGCGAGCACCGCCGCGCTCACCGGCTCCAGCAGCATGATCACGGAGACGGTGGCGGAGCGTACGACGGCCGCGCCCGCGAAGTAGAGGGCGTAGGCGAGGGCTGTGGGCACCGCCGCGATGTAGGCCAGCAGCGCCAGCAGACGCACCGGTTCGGCGCTGTACGGCATCAGTCCCTCCGCCAGGGCGAACGGCAGCAGGAACAGGGTGGTGACCGCGAACGCGCCGACCGTCGTCGCGGAGGCGTCGGCGCCGCCGTCACGGCCCCAGCGGCGGGTGAGCAGCGTCATCGCGCTGTACCCGGCGGCGGACAGCAGCGCGAGCAGCACGCCCGCGGTATCCACGGCCGTTCCCTCCTCGCCGAGGAAGAGCACGCCGAGGCCGGCGAGCGCTCCGGCGACGGCGAGCGCCCCGCCGCGGCCGAGCCGCTCCCCCAGGGTGATCCGGGCGCCGAGCGCGATCAGGACGGGACCCGCGCCGAGTGTGACGACCGTGGCGACGGCGAGGCCGGTGGCGGAGACAGCCGCGAAGTACGCCGTCTGGAAGACCGCGAGCCCGAGGCCGGTGACCCCGGCGCGCAGTGCCCTGCGGCGCAGCGGCTCCGGCCGGATGAGGGCCGCGGTGGCGGGGGTGGTGGTCCGGGCGCGCGGGCGCAGACGGCGGGCGGCGAGCAGCAGGACGAGCCCGACGGCGCAGCGCCAGAACGACAGGGCGACCGGGCCCAGGTCGCTGGCCCGGTAGACCAGGGAGGCGGCGGCGCCGGCGGTGCCCCAGGCGACACCGGCGACGATCAGATAGAGCAGGCCCCGCCCGACGGGCAGGCGGGACGAAGTCGTGGAAACGGAAGCAGTGACAGACACGCGTTCTCTCCGCAGAGGTGCAGAAGCACGAGGGAGGACCGCCGCTCGGGCGGCGGGCCGTGGACTTCTCCGCGGGCAGCACCGTGGGGCCCGGCACCCGTGCCGGGCGTGTGACCGGAGGCCCGCCTCAGGCGGCCGGGGGCGGAAGAACGCGTGCGTCCGAATGCATGATCACTACCTTAGGCGGCCGTCCCGCGCGCGGACAACTCGCGTTCGGGGCTGCCGCCGGCGACCGGCTGGGCGGAGCCCTTGGACGGCGTGGAGGACTGGGCGATGAACGCGCCCAGCAGCACCACCGCGCCGCCCACGATCTGCGGGGCGGAGAGGTGCTCGCCCAGCAGGAACCACGCCAGGACGGTCGCGATGACCGCCTCCAGACAGGCCACCACCCCCGCGATCTGCGGAGAGAGCCGGCGCACGGAGACCACGCCGGTGACGTACGCGACCACCGTGGCGATCAGCACGATCCAGGCGAGCAACAGCCAGGCCGGGACCTCGGTGCCGTCCATACGGGCGGAGTGCGCCAGCACCGACCAGTCCATGCCCCAGGGACGGGCGACGACCGTCAGCACGGCGGCGCCGGTGAGGAGTCCGTACGCGATGACCCCGAGCGGGTCGGGGGCGCCGTCGCCGGAGTCGCTGCCCTGGTCGGACAGGACGAAGTAGCCGACCTGGCAGCAGGCGGCGGCGAGCGCGAGAAGCAGTCCGAGGGCGTCGAAGCCGAGCCCCGACCAGACCTCGACGACGCAGGCGAGTCCGCCCACCGCGAGGACCACGCCGAGCGCGGCGGCACGCGTCACCGGCCGCCGCTGCACGAACCGGACCCAGCCCAGCACCAGGGCGGGCGCGAGGTACTCCACGAGCAGCGCGACACCGACGGGGATGCGGGAGATCGCCGCGAAGTAGAAGGCCTGCACACCGGCCACGCCGAGCAGGCCGAACCCGGCGAGGAGCGCGGGGCGGCGGCGCAGCAGCGCGCGGTGGCGTACGGCGAGCGGCAGCATCACCAGGGCCGCGCCCGTCACCCGCAGCCACACCACGTGCAGCGGATCGAGCCCCGCTTCGATCAGCGGTTTCGCCGCGACCCCGGATCCGCCGAAGGCGATGGCCGACCCGACCGCCAGAGAGAGCCCGATGCCCTTTCCGCGGTTGACCTGACTGCTCACAGACGTATGCACCGGCACATGATGACAGGCGACGACATGAGCGTCACCCCCGTTGACACCTGTCTCAGCGACTGGACGGGGACGGAGGGCCGAGGAGGTGGGGGGAGGCACGGGTGGAGGCGGTGACGGGAGGCGGGGGCCGGGGCGGGTCGCCGGGGGGCGCGGGCCAGGCCGCTCTCAGGCGGCGAGGAGGCAGGCGATCGCCAGGCCGCGAGGAACCCGGCGGTCGCCAGGCCGGGCAGCGCGACGCGCGGGCCGGGCAGGTCAAAGACGGTCGGAGGCTCCCGGGAGCGGGCGCCGGCCAGGTCACGAGGCGGCGGGAGGCGGGCAGCCAGCGAAGCCGGGCGGCGCGAGCCACCGACCGCACACGTCAGGGGTGATGGGAAGCGGGCGCCGGCCAGGTCACGAGGCGGGACGGCAGCAGACCGGAATCAGTGGGCTGCCTCGCCGCCCCCGACGCACTCCTCGCTCTCCTCGTAGCCCTCGCGGTTCTCGCACTCCTCGTAGCGCTCGCACCGCTGCGGACCGTCCTCGACACGGGCCTGCAGTTGCCGGGCGTCGACGCCAGCGCGGGTCAGGACCTCGACGGCCCGGGCTTCCGGGTCGGCGACGATCGCCGCCAGCAGATCCGCACCGCGGGCCCGGTCGCCGTCGCGGCGGGCGGCGCGCACGCGTGCGTGCTCCAGCGCGGCGGAGGCGAGAGGCGAGAAGCCCTCGACGGTGGTGAAGACCGGGAGGGCTCCGGAGTCCTCGACACCGCTCTGCCAGCGCAGGCCGTAGCCGATGCTGCGCTGGACCAGATAGCCGAGGAGCCGGGCGAGTTGGGGGCCGTCGTCGAACGCGGCGCGCACCTGGGGGTCGTACTCCAGCAGGGAGTGCAGCAGGTGGGCGGTGTCGATCTGGCGGTCCCCGTCCCGGACGGCCCGGCGCCGGGCACCGGCGAGCGCCGCCGCCAGTTCCGCGCTGAGCCCGGCGTCGTCGTCCATGGCGTGGGCCGCGTCGTCGCGGGCCGGCTGCCGGGGAATACGGGGTCGCACATCCCCACCCCATCAGTCCCAACGGCGCGGGTCATCCCCGGAGGGAAGCATTCTCGCGTCCCACGGGGAGTGGACCGGGCAGCTCGGAATCTCCTCCTCAGGGAGGAGATCTGGCCGTTTCCCGCACGGCGACGCGCGCCAACTTGCCGCTCAGCCGCACCCATGTTTCCTGACGGTTCGTCAGTATTGAACATTGGAGGCCCTACGGCTACGTTCCGCGACACCGTAGCCCGAGTCGCCCGACACGAAGAGGTGGTCGCATGGCCGAAGTCAGCGCGGAGGCACGCATCCAGGCACCGGCCGAGAAGGTGTGGGCGCAGCTCACGGACTGGCCGGCGTACGGGGAGTGGAACGCGACCCACACCGGTTTTCCCGCGGGCGGTCCGGACAGCCTCGAGGTGGGCGCGACCTTCCAGGAGAACATGAAGCTGATGGGCTTCCCGGCCGAGGTCGAGTGGACCGTGGAGGAACTGGAGCCGGCCCGGGTGCTCGCGATCCGCGGCAAGGGCCCGATGGCGGTGACCGTCGCCACGCGCTACACGCTCATCGCCGACGGCGAGGCGACCGGCGTCCGCATCGACGGCGAGTTCACGGGCGCGGCGGTGTCGCTGATGGCGGGCAAGCTGAAGGACTCGGCGACGGCCGCGCTGAACGAGTCACTGCGCAGGCTGGGCGGGCTGGTGACTTAGGGGGTCCGCGAAGTCGCGCCCGCGTTCCCGGCGGACGACGCGACTGGACACAGCCCTACAGCGTCGGCGCACACGCGAAGGCGCCCCGCGGATCACTCCACGGGGCGCCATCCATGCCTCACGGCGGTCTCACGGCGGGGAGGCCGTCAGTCCTCGTCGGCCAGGATCAGGTACAGCTTCTTGCGGGCCTCGTTGATGACGGTCAGAGCCTTCTCGCGCTGCTCCTTGCTGCCCGTCTTCCAGACCTGGCCGAAGGCCTCCATCAGACCGAAGCCGGCCTGGCGGATCTCACCGAGGGCCTCCCAGTCGACCCCGCGGGAGGCCTCCTCCCAGGGGGCGTCCGGGCCTTCCTCGGCCGCGGAACGGCCCGAGTCGGTGAGCGAGAACAGCTTCTTGCCGCCCTCCGACTCACTGCTGATCAGGCCCTCGTCCTCCAGCAGCTGGAGGGTCGGGTACACCGAGCCGGGGCTCGGCTTCCACGCGCCGCCGCTGCGCTCGGCGATCTCCTGGATCATCTCGTAGCCGTGCATGGGGCGTTCCTTGAGCAGGGCCAGGATCGAGGCCCGCACGTCACCGCGCCGCGCCCTTCCCCTCGGCCCGCCGCGCCCTCGTCCGCCCCAGGGCCCGGGGCCGAAGCCCGGCCCGAAGCCACCGCCGGGACCGCCGGGGCCGAAGCCCGGCCCACCCGGCCCGAAGGGCCCGAAGGCCGCCCGACGTCCCTCGAAGTCCGGCCCGAGGCCGCCCCGGCCGCGCCGGAACGGGCCGTCCTGCCGATGTCCACGCTCGAATCCGTGGGTACGCATCGCCATCACTTCCTTCACGCGATCATTGATCTGTCGCGATGCGTCAACGATATATCGGTACAGTTGGCGTGACAAGCCCCTGCCGCGTCTCCCCTCGAACCGTGGGCGCCGATCCCGCTGGCCCCCGGCCGATCCCGCTGGTCCCCCGGTCCGTCGTTTCCGGCCCGGCCCGTTCTACGCCGCCATCGGCACGAACGAGTGCATCTCGTCCCCCTCCGGCTGGACGACGCCGTAGGTGCCCTCGGGGACCGCGTTCCAGGCTCCCGGCAGGTCACCGAGGGGCTCGGACACGATGAGGCGTGCCTCGTCGGACAGCTCCCGCAGGAAGTCCAGATCGGGGTGGAGGGCACGCAGGGTGTCCACCCGGGTGCTGTAGAAGAGTGAGCGGGACTCCGTCTGGCTGGAGTAGCGGAAGCCCCACAGCCGCTGCCCGTTGGTGACGGCCACCGTCATCTGCAGCGGGAACTCCACACCGTGTTCGTGACCGACCCGCTCCACCAGGCCCGCCATGCGCGCGACGGCAGCGGGCGGGTCCTCCTCCAGGCCGAAGGTGATCGCCAGGTAGAACATCATCTCGGAGTCGGTCGACCCCTCGATGTCGGGGTAGAGGTGCGGGTCGACGGCCAGAGCCAGGTCACGCCGGAGCCGGTGGAACTCGGCGATCGCGCCGTTGTGCATCCACATCCAGCGGCCGTGGCGGAAGGGGTGGCAGTTGGTCTGCTGCACCGCTGTCCCGGTGGAGGCCCGGATGTGGGCGAAGAACAGACGCGAGTGGACGTGCCCCGCGATCTCCTGAAGGTTGCGGTTGCTCCAGGCCGGGCCGATGTCCCGGACCACCGCCGGGGTCTCCACGTGCGGCCCGTACCAGCCGATGCCGAATCCGTCACCGTTGGTCGTCTCCACACCCAGCCGGGAGTGCAGGCTCTGGTCGATCAGCGAGTGCGTCGGCCGGTAGAGGATGGCGTCGAGCAGGACGGGTGTGCCCGAGTAGGCGAGCCAACGGCACATGGTCCACCGCCTTACCGCCGTCGGCCCGGCCGACGGCTGATGTCTGCTGTCTCCTCGTGTCTCCCCGTCGAGGCGGGGCCGACCGACGACCGCTCCGGCCGACGGGCGGTGCGCCGACGATGACGCGGCGCACCGAACGTGGCGCCCGCCTCACGTCACTCGCCGTACGATCCGCGCCCGTACGCCCCCTCTCCGCGCCCCACGCAGAGTGCCCAGATGACGAAGCCGGAGAAGGCGATCATCACCACGGACCAGATCGGGTAGTACGGCAGGGACAGGAAGTTGGCGACGATGATGAGTCCGGCGATGGCGACGCCCGAGACGCGTGCCCACATCGCCCCCTGAAACAGCCCCAGGCTGACGATCACCGCGGCCGCTCCCAGGATCAGGTGGATCCAGCCCCAGCCGGTCAGGTCGAACTGGAAGACGTAGTTGCGGGTCGTCACGAAGACGTCGTCCTGGGCGATGCCCATGATCCCGTGGAAGATGGCCAGAATGCCGGCCAGCATGAGTGTGACGGCGGCGAAGACGGTGAGGCCCTCGGCCCACGCGTACTTGGTCGACCGTGTCTGCGAGGCGTGTGTCCTTGTCACCCTGGTCCCTCGATTCGGTGTCGTTCGGTACTCAGCGACCGGAGGCGGACGCGGCGGGACCCGCACGGTCCGCGGGGCCGTGGCCACTGAGGACCAGTTGCTTGGCCCTGACGAACTCCTCGTCCGTGAGGTCGCCGCGGGTACGCAAGTCGGACAGTTTGGCGAGCTCGTCGACGTTGCTGGGCCCGGTGCCCTTGGCCGTCTCCCGGACATAGCTGTCGAAGGCCTGCTGCTGGGCGCGCGCCTGCGCGATTTCGCGGCGGCCCATGTTCCTGCCCCGGGCGATCACGTAGACGAACACGCCCAGGAAGGGCAGGAGGATGACGAACACCAGCCAGCCGGTCTTCGCCCATCCGCTCAGGTCGTCGTCGCGGAAGATGTCGACGATGATCCGGAAGAGCAGGACGAACCACATGATCCACAGGAAGAGCACCAGCATGGTCCAGAAGACGCTCAGCAGTGGATAGTCGTAGGCGAGGTACATGTCCTCACTCACCTCGCTCCTCCGTCCAGGGCCCGGCCCCCGGAGCCGTGGCATGCGGTCTCAGCATGCGCACGGCAACCGGTCGGCCGCCTCACCCGGCACGGGTGATGATGTGCGCCCCGCTGGTACCGGCGCACCTCCTGCCGCGCCCGGCTCCGTGCGGCCTCGCCGCGCCAGGGGGCGTCGGCAGCGGGTGAGCGAGGGGGCGCGGTGCTCGGCCGCGGGCGTGCCCCGCGCCGCGCCGCCCCCGGGCGTCCGGGCGGGTGCCGCGGTGGCGGGTGAGCCGGCCATCCCGGTTCAGGGGGCCGTGCCCCGGGGTTTCCGGGCGGGACCGTGCCGCGCGGGGGCCGCGGCGGCGAGCACCGCCGCGACGAGCAGCACCAGGACCACCATGACCAGCACCAGGACCACCACGCCGACCGTGGGGTGGTTCCAGAGCACGAGCGTCAGCGCGCCCGCCCCGATCACGACTCCGGTGATCCACTTCGCGTGGGTCTCCATCCATCGTCCCGCCGACCCGGTGCGCAGCCCCGCGCGGCTCAGCGCCTGCCCGCCGGCCCTGGTCGAGCGCCGGGCCGCGCCGCGCACCCAGCGGGCCGCCCGGCCGGGCCCGAACAGATAGGCGGCCAGGGCGACGACCACCGAGACGACGAGAAGGGTGCGTGTGCTGTCGCGCAGGAAGCGCAGGAAGGTGTCGAAGATTGCCGCGGCGGCGTCGGGCGGCAGCGCGGACGGTGGCACCGAGTCCAGATAGACACGCCGGACGACGGCGAGCACGACCAGCAGCAGCACCATCATCACACCGACGCCCAGCGCGGTGATCAGCAGCATCACCCGGTGGCCCGGAGCGGTCCACACGGCGAGGGCGCCGAGCACGACGGTCACCACCGGCAGCCAGACGCCGACGATGTCCAGGAGGCGCATCGCGTCCTGCGCCTTGCCCAGTTCCTCGGACCGGAACAGCGTGATCGAGCGGTCGACGTCGGGGATGGCGGCCGCCTTGTCGAAGCCCTGGTCCACGAGGCGCTGCCGCACCTGGTCCACCACGGCGCCGAGATCGAGCTCAACGGCGTCCCCCGTGGCGCGCAGCGCCCCTTCCCGCTTCCCCGTGAGCACGTTCACCACGGCGGCTTGGGCCCGCCGGTTGGCGGCCACCCAGGCCTGCTCGAAGGCGTCGCTCGTGACCACGCGCGAGACGGCGCGGTGGACGACGTTCTGGACCGCCGACCGCAGCGGACCGGCGAGGGCGTCGGCGCCCGCCACCACCCTGGGGGGTGCACCGGCGTCGGACAGCAGCTTCGTCAACCCGGCCGTGATCGCCTCGACGTCCACGTTCTCGACCACGCGGTTGGTCAGGCGGTCGGTCACCACGTCCTGCACCGCGGGCTCGGAGGCGAGCGGCGCCACGGTCTGCACATAGCGATCGTTGTCGGTGACGGTGTCCTGCAACCAGGCCGCGACCACCGCCAGGGGGGCCAGCAGCAGGGTCACGACCAGCAGGGCCGCGGCGCCCGCCTTGCGCAGGCGCCGGTGGCGCACGTTCGCCGCCCGGCGCAGCCGTTCGTACTCCGCGCGCTCCTCCATGCTCAGGACGTGACCGCCGCCGGGGTCCTCGCCGGAACGTGACGGTCCAGAGGTGTCACCCGAGACCATGTTTCCTCCTCGTGGTGTGTGCCGTCCCCCGGCAGGTGTGTGCCGTCCCCCGGCAGGCGTGGTCGCCGCCCCCCGGCAGGTCTGTGCCGCCCGCGCCAACGCGCTCCGCCGTCGCGGACGGGGGCGCGCTACGGCGGACTGCCCGTGGCGTCAGCCGGTCCGGGCGCGGCCGTGGGGCTCCCGCCCGCGGTCTCAGCCGGTCCGGTCCGGGGTGCGCGACCCGGCCAGGCCCGCCCGGCGCAGCGCGGCCCGCCAGGCGAAGGCGACCGCCGTTTCGGCCAGTCCGAGCAGGACGAGCCACAGTCCGAGCAGCCGGGTCAGCGCCCGGGCGGACTCGGCGGGCAGGGCGAGCACCACTATCCCCGCGACGATGCCGAGTGCCGCGGCGCCGAGGACGACCCCGCGGTGAGGCATGTCCCGGTCCATGTCCAGGACCGCCCGACCGCGGCCAGCACGTCGGCCGGGGCGGAGGACGCGGTGGGGGACGCTGTGGCGGACGCGGCGGAGGACGCCGCTGGGGCATCGGGCGCGACCGGGCCGGCGCCATGGGGTCCCCGACCGCCCGTTCGTACGGAGGCCGCCCCGTCGGACAGCGGCTCCGGCTCCGGTCCGGTGTGCGGTACCGGTCCATGCGACGTGGTCATGGCTCCTCCTCGCGCGATCGAGCGGATCGCTCCCGGACCGCCGACGAGGCGGGGTGCGGTGATCTCACCGGGCCAGCGTCCCGCCGACCGGCGGGGGCCGGGTCACCCGCCGCGGGTGATCCGGGCGCGTCCCCGAGGCGGTGAGGTGGGTGCGGGCAGCCACACCCCTGCGTGCGGCACGACGGACGAGAAGAACCCGCCGGTCACCCTGTGGGACACGGCGACATCGCGGCCTTTCCCCAGCCGGGCGGGGCCGAGTCGAGGTCTCCGATCGAGTGGGACGGTGCCCAGGAGGTGGAAGCCATGGTCGTACCGACAGCCTTCACGCCCTCGCTGTCACCGGCCGAGAGAGCGGAGTACGGCCGGAACGCCCGCAGCCGGGCGCCGCGTTCCTGCCACGGCTGGTTCGAGCCGGCGGCGGACCGCCCCGATCCGGTGGACGTCGTGGAGCGACAGTCCGCCACCCGCGTGCCGGACCTGGTGCCGATCCGCTACGCCCGCATGCTCGAGTCCCCGTTCCGCTTCTACCGGGGCGCGGCGGCGATCATGGCCGCCGACCTCGGCCCCACCCCGAGCACGGGTCTGAACGTGCAGCTCTGCGGCGACGCCCATCTGCTCAACTTCCGCCTGCTGGCCTCGCCGGAACGCCATCTCGTCTTCGACATCAACGACTTCGACGAGACGCTGACGGGCCCCTTCGAGTGGGACGTCAAACGACTGGCGGCCAACTTCGCGATCGCCGGCCGGGCCAACGGGTTCTCGGGCGGGGAACAGAACGACGCGGTGCGTGCGGCCGTGCAGTCGTACCGGCAGCGCGTGCGGGAGTTCGCCGGCATGCGGACCCTGGACATCTGGTACGCGCAGGACGACACCGACCGGATGCGGGAGCTGCTGGCCTCGTCGGTGAACAAGGAGGCCAGGCGCAGGGCGGCCGAGGCGACGGCGCGCGCCCGCACACGCACCCATCTCCAGGCCTTCGAGAAGCTCACCCTGAACACGGCCGAAGGGCGGCGGATCGCCGCGGACCCGCCGCTGATCACTCCGCTCGGGCATCTGGTGACCGACGCCGCCGAGGAGGAGAAGGCCCTCCAGCTGGTATTCGACGGGTACACGCGGACCCTGTCGTCCGAGCGCCGCCATCTGCTGCGGCACTACCGTCTGACGGACATCGCCCGCAAGGTGGTGGGCGTGGGCAGCGTGGGCACACGCTGCTGGATCCTGCTCCTGCTCGGCAGGGACGACGACGATCCTCTGCTGTTGCAGGCGAAGGAGGCACAGGAGTCGGTCCTCGCCGCGCACACGGGCGGCGACCCCTACGACAACCAGGGCCACCGTGTGGTCGCGGGTCAACGGCTGATCCAGACGACCAGCGACATCTTCCTGGGCTGGACGCACGCCGTGGGGCTCGACGGGCGCGAACGGGACTTCTACGTGCGCCAACTGCGCGACTGGAAGGGCATCGCCCGTCCGGAGACCATGAACCCGGGTCTGCTGTGCCTGTTCGCGCGGCTGTGCGGAGCCTGCCTGGCGCGGGCCCACGCCCGCTCCGGCGACCCCGTCGCCATCGCCGCCTACCTGGGCGGCAGCAACCGCTTCGACCGCGCGCTCGTCGGTTTCGCGCAGGCCTACGCCAACCAGAACGAGCGGGACTTCGAGGCCCTGGGCGCCGCCGCCCGCTCCGGGAGGATCCGCACGGTGAGCCTCTGAGGCGCCCGAGCCCCGGGCACGGCGAGCCCCGGACCGTCGCGCGGTCCGGGTCACTCCGGCAGCTGTCGCATCTCCACGACCCGCAGCCCCAGGGACTGGCACCGGGCGAGCAGCCCGTAGAGGTGCGCCTCGTCGACCACCTGCCCGAACAGCACGGTCTGACCGGACATGACGACATGCTCCAGCTCCGGGAAGGCTTTGCTCAGCGTCTCCGACATGTGTCCGTCGACGCGGATCTCGTAGCGCATGGGCTCTCTCCCGCGTGGCCTGGGACGGACGGGTTGCGCCCTACACCCGATCGTCCGCCTCCGGGAACGGTCCGGTCCTCACCCCGTGCAGGTGATAAGCCGCGTCCACGCGCGATCGGCACGTTCCGGGCTTCGGGCGTCAGTGCTTCAGGAAGAGCGCCGACACGATGATCCGCAGACCCGGCGGCGTTCAGCGACGCGGGGTGGCCTGCAGGCGCGGGGACGTCCTCGCACGTCGCGCCGCGGCGACCGACGAGCCCACCCGTACCGCCACCACGTCGGCGAGCGCGAGCGACACGACACCCTGTGGTCCAGGTCCAGGTCCAGGTCCAGGTCCAGGTCCGGCAGCGGCTGACGGCCACGGCCACTGCGGGCGGCACGGGCGCCCTTGACGAGCGGCCACTCGTGGCACCGGCCTCACGACCATGCGGGTCGAGGCGCTCCGGACGCGCGCGCCGAGTCGGCCCGTGCCGTCGGCAGTGCCGGGCGGGCGGCGGGCGCTCGACGGCCGCCAGCCCTCCCCGTCGCAGCGGAGTCACCCGGACGGCGCCTCACCCGCCACGGGCGAGCCGGGCAGGACCGGCGGACGCACGGCAGGACCGGCAGACGCAAGCCGGGCAGGACCGCCGGACCTCACAGGATGCCCACGTCGCGCGCGCGGCGCACGGCCTCGCTGCGGCGGTTCACCGACAGCTTCCGATAGGCGCTCTTGAGGTGGGTCTTGACCGTGTTCACCGACACATACAGATCGGCGGCGATCTCCTCCGTCGACATCATCTGGGCCAGTCGTCGCAGCACGTCGCACTCGCGTGGGCTCAGCTCCTCCACGACCGGCGGCGGCCGCTCCTCGACCTGCGGCAGCGCGCCCCCGTGCGGTGTGGAACCGGGGATGATCCATCCCGCCGCGAGCCCGCGCGGTGAGGGCGCGTCCAGGAAGCGCCGGATCCACGGCCCGGCCTCGAGGAAGGGCCGGTGCAGCTGTTCACGGCGCGCCTCCTGGAGTGCCTCGGCGACGAGCCTGCGTGCCGTCGCGGGGTCCCCCGCCGCGTCCGCGACCTCGGCTCGGACCAGCGTGGCGCGGACCGTCACCGCGGGCCCGAAGCGGCCATCGGGCCGCACGCGGTCGAGGAACTCCTCCGCCGCCGCGGGCCGGCGTGCGGCGAGGTGAGCGCGCGCGGCCCCCACGAGGCACGCCGCCTGCTCGTCGGGCACATCCGCCAGCAGCCCGGCGGCCACCTCCGGCCGGCCTTCGGCCAGATGCGCGGCCGAGGCGACGAGCGCCCTCTGCCCTTCCGCCCACGGGGAGGGCACGTCGGCCGGGACGACGGATTCCGCCGCCGCGAGCGCCGCTCCGGCGTCGCCGTGGGCCAGCAACAGGCGCGCGGTGGCGATGGCGCGGCCCGCTGCCGTCACCGGGTCCCGCAGTGCGGGGTCCTCACCGCCTGCCGGGTCGAGGAGGGTCCCGGCCCGCCGCAGCTCGTTGCGGTCCACGGCGACGGCAGCCAGCACCAGCCCTTCGACCCCGCAGCGGGACGTCCGGGCGAGGCCGTACCGCTCCCTTTCGGTCATCGCGGCCCGGGCCTTGCTCTCCGCCCTCCCGAGCCAGCCGTTGAGGTAGTCGATCAGGGCCAGACGGGCCAGGGCGTCCTCACGCGGAAGGGCCGTCGCGGCGCCGTCGGAGGAACCGGCCACGGCCGACAGGGCGGCACCCGCTTCCTCGAAGCTCCCTGCCCACAGCCGCGCCGAGCCCAGATGGGTCATCAGCAGGGCGAGGAATTCGGGGTGCCGGTCCAGGAGGTGGGCGGGAATCTCCTCCCGCAGTCGACCGGCCGCCTTCATCGCGGTCTCCGCCCGCTCGGGCGAGCCGGTCAACCGGCCCGCCAGCGCTTCCAGCAGCGCGCAGCTCAGCCGGGCCGCCGCCCACTCGGGCAGGTCTGCCCCCGGCTGCTCCCGCGCCAGGCTGCGCTCGGCGTCACGCAGGTGGACCAGTCCGTGGGCGAGGTCGCACTCGGCCAGCTCACGGGCCGCCCGGACGAGGTCCGTGGCCGGGCTGCGGGCCTCGGGCGCCATCCGTGAGAACAGCTCGGCCAGGTCGTCGGAGGGCAGACCGGTGAAGAGCTGGCCGATGGCGAGATCGTCGACCAGGGCTGCCGCGGCGAACTCCCAGTCGCCCGCGGCCGCTCCGTGACCGAGCGTCTCCAGCAGGGAACCGGACCGCCGCAGCCACTGCGCCGCCCGCCGGTGGAGTTCGGGCTCCAGACAGGGGGATCGCGCCCGCAGGTGGGCCCGGAGGATCTCCGCGAACAGCGGGTGCAGGCGGTACCAGGCGTGTCCGAGGTGCTCGACGAACCCGTTCTCCCGCTCCAGCCGGGCCAGGGTGGACCCGGCGTCGGTGCGTTCGGTCAGCGCGTTCGCCAGGTCGCCGCAGAAGCGCTCCAGGACGCTGACCCGCAGCAGGAGGTCCTGTGTCTCCGCCGTCTGCCGCTTGAGCACCTCGGCCAGGAGGAAGTCGGCGACCGTGGTCCGGTCGGCCTCGAACTCCTTGAGGTACGTCTGCGGATCCGGGCTCTCTCTCGCCGCGAGGGCGCACAGCCGCAGCCCGGCGGCCCATCCCCGGGTGCGCTCCACGAGCGCGCCCACCGCGGTCGTCGGAAGGCGCAGTCCGTGCAGCTCCAGCAGTGCGGCTGCCTCGTCGTCGGTGAACGCCAGTTCCGCGCCCCTGATCTCCGTCAGCTCGCCCGCGGCCCGGTAGCGGTGCAGCGGCAGCAGCGGTTCGGTGCGGGTGACCAGGATCAGCCGCAGGCCCCGCCCGGCGTGGTGCAGGACGAACTCCAGCTGCTCCGCGATCTCCGGGTCGGTCACCCGGTCGTAGTCGTCGAGCACCAGAACCACGGGCCCGTCGCGCATGCTCAGTTCGGCGGCGAGCCGGGCCAGCAGCCCAGGGGCGACGCTGCCCGCGTCCGCGGGGCTGCCGATGTCGGCGGGCAGAGCGACGCCGGAGCCGCGCAGGGCGTGGAGCGCGTATGCCCAGAACATCCCGGGGCCCTGTCCCACGGCGTCGGTGGTGAGCCAGGCGAGACAGTCCTGCCGGCCGGCGGCCCAGTCGGCGACCAGCAGGGTCTTGCCCGCGCCCGCCGCGCCGTTGACCATGGTCAGCGGTGTCCGGAGCGCCTCGTCGAGGTGCGTGGTCAGCCGCTCACGTCGGAGGAACGTCACCGGACGTCCCGGTACGGAGAACCGCGTGGGCAGGAACGGATCTCCCCGGGGATCGGCATGCGGCGACTCGGAATCAGGTTCGCTCTCCTCGAGCCCAGCCATGGCTTTCACCACCGTCGGGTCGTGGGGTACCGCTTCCCCTCAGCATCGCAGTGATCCGCATAAGGCGCGCCCCGACGCCCGGACGCCGCCCCCCACCACGCCGTCGGCGGTCAGGCCGCCCGGCGGACCCGCGCGGCGCCCACCGGCGTGCGGGATTCCTCCCGCAGCCGTCGTCCGCGCCGCGTCGGTCCCCACGGCTTCAGAACCGAGATCGCCGTCATGAACAGGTAGGCGGACAGGGAGACGATCGGGCCGAACAGGACGTCGCCGGGGTCGGGCAGGGGCCCGCCCGCGGCGACGGCGGCCACCGCGGAGTTCACCCCGGGGCGCAGCGCGAAGACGGTGGCGGTGGTCGTGGCCAGGGTGAGCCAGAACTTGGTGTAGACCCAGCGGTGCCTCGCCAGTCCCCAGGGCGTACCCAGGGACAGCAGCAGGCCGCTGAGGAGGGTGAGGAACGCGACGGGGAGCAGCGGCCAGTCGGCGAACAGCTTCATGGCCCGGACGGAGGCCTCCGTGGTCGCCGCCGACCCGGTCGTGGTCGCGGTGATGCCGAGGGAGAGCAGCCCGAGCGTGAGCCCGAGCCAGGCGGCGGAGGCGGCTACGTGGACGACGAGGGTGGCCCGGCGTGCGGGGCGGTCGAGTTTCACGGGCACCACCGTGCCGGGCGAACAGGGCCCGGACGTCCCACGGTGGGAGTAACCCCGTGTACTGGCCCGGGCGTACGACGCGGGCCTCCTCCCGCGGGGTGGCGCCAGGCGACGGCGGAGCAGGTTCGGGTGTCGCGGGAGCGCACCAGCTGGCCGCGGAGCCATGACGGGAGCTCGCGGGGCTGCTCCGGAGGTGTCTCGCGGGACTGTTCCGGAGGTCAGCCGAGCGGATGAGGAAGTGTCGCCGAGCCGATCAGAAGGCCGCGGAGCGCATCAGACGGTCGTGCGTTCCGGCGGCGCGGCCGGCTCCCGCGCCCGCCCCGGAATCAAGGCCATGATCACGGAATTGGCCTTGGCTCCGCGCTTCCCGCACCCCCTACCGTCATCCCCATGCGGATTCGTATCGTCGACGCCTTCACCGACCGTCCCTTCGCCGGCAATCCGGCCGGCGTCCTGCTGCTCGACGCCTTCCCGGGCGACGACTGGCTCCAGAGCGTGGCCCTGGAGGTCAACCACGCCGAAACGGCGTTCGCACACCCGCTGCCGGCGGGCGGCGAGGCGGACTGGGCGCTGCGGTGGTTCACGCCCGTCGCCGAGGTGGCGATGTGCGGTCACGCCACGCTCGCCACCGCCCATGTCCTGCACGCCACCGGCGCCCACAAGGGGCCGGTGCGGTTCGCCACCCGCAGTGGCGTCCTCGTCGCGACCCCCGCCGAGGACGGCTCCGTCACCATGGACTTCCCGACCGCCCCGCTCACCCGCGTGGACATCCCGGAGGGCGTCGCCGGGGCCCTTGGCGCCGAGCCGCTCGCGGCTTTCGACACCGGCCCGAACGTGGGCGACCTGCTGGTCGAGCTCGCCGACGAGAGGACGGTCCACGCCCTGCGGCCCGACCACAGGGCCCTCGCCGCGTTCTCCGCGCGCGGCATCATCGCCACCGCCCGCGCCGAGAACCCCGCCCTCGGCTACGACTTCGTCTCCCGTTGCTTCTTCCCGAACGTCGGCATCGACGAGGACCCGGTCACGGGCAGCGCCCACACGGCACTGGCCCCCTACTGGTCCGAGCGTCTGGGCCGCCGCGACCTCACCGGGCTCCAGGCCTCGCCCCGCTCGGGCCGGGTGCGGACCGAACTGCGCGGCGAGCGCACTCTGTTGAGGGGCCGGGCCGTCACCGTCATCGAGGGCGAGCTGCTCGCCTAGCGAAGGCCGGCGAGTGCTGCCGGCGGTGGCTCACGCCGTCGGCAGCCACCCCACCTTCCCCGCCAGCAGCGCGTAGCCCACGAACGCTCCGATGTCGAGCAGGGAGTGCGCCACGACCAGGGGGCCCACCCGGCCCCATCGCCGGTAGAGGTACACGAACACCACGCCCATCACCATGTTGCCGATGAAGCCGCCGATGCCCTGGTAGAGGTGGTAGGAGCCGCGCAGTACGGAACTGGCCACCAGCGCGCCGACGGGGGTCCAGCCCAACTGGCCCAAGCGGCGCAGCAGATAGCCGACGACGATCACCTCTTCGAGGATCGCGTTCTGCAGCGCGGAGAGGATCAGCACCGGGTACTTCCACCACACGTCGGGCAGGGCCTCCGGGACGACCGTGAGGTTGAAGCCGAGGCCCCGGGCGGCCAGGTAGAAGGCGATGCCGGAGCTGCCGATGACCGCCGCGACGGCGGCGCCGCGACCGAGGTCGGGCCAAGGGCGGGTGCGGTCGAAGCCGAGGGTGCGCAGCCCTTGTCCCTCGCGCAGCAGGAAGTGCGCGACGAGAGCCACCGGGACCAGTGCGGTGGTGATCCCGAAGAGCTGCCAGGCGAGGTCGAGCCACGGACGGCCCGGCGCGGCCGAGGCGTTGAGGGTCGCGGCCTGGTCCTTGAGGCCTCCGGGTTTCGTGACCGATCCGACAAAGCTGATCAGGGCGGACACGCCACTCGCACCGAGCGAAAGCCCCAGAACGAGCAGCGTCTCGTCACGGAAGATCCGTCGCGAGAGTCGCTCCTGCGGCAAGGAATCGGCCACCGGCCCCTCCTCCGCCTGCACACCTGCCTCCTGTTGGGTAGACCCGCCTCCTCCCCGTCCGCGCGTCGCGAGGCTCCCGAACGCAGTCAGGGACATCGTGCGCGACGGTCCGTCGGGGGGACGGACGCCGTACGGGGGCGCCTCCCGTTCGCCTGCCGTGGGGCCGGACATCCGGCTCACGGACCGGCGGGGAGGGCGCCACCGTCATGGGACGTCACAGCTTGCCCGATGAATGCGGGGCGGGCACCAGCGGCCCCCGGTGTTCGCACGCCGCCGCACGGCGGCGCTGGCGACGGTCCCCGAAGGCGATCGTGGGGGCGGGTGCGCGCGGAGGCCGGAGTCGATCGCGACGTGCGACTCCGCCGCGTGGAGGCGACCGGCCCCCACTCACCCGGGCCGGCTCTCCCCGGCCCCCGCCCTCTTCCCGAGGGATCCTCACCCCAAGGCGACCGGCTCCGGCAGCCCCACCGGCCAGGTGTGCGCCGGCTCGCCCTGGCGCATCAGCTCGGCGTACCTCCGCGTCGTCGCCGCCAGGGCCGCGTCACGGGAGAGACCCGCCTCGCGGGCGCGGTGGAACGTGGCCACCTGCCAGCTCGCGCCGTTGGTCCGCCGCCGGCACCGCTCCTCGATGACGCCGAGGTAGAGATCGCGGTCGGCCGGCTCCACCCCCCACGCGTCCAGTCCGGCCTCGGCCAGCGGCAGCAGTTCGTCCCGGACGAGGCTCACCGCGTCGACCTCGGTGGTGCCGCCCAGGCGGCCGCGCCGCGGCCACTGCAGGCGGGCGTCGATGCCGTGGCGGCAGGCGGCGTCGAAGTTGGCGGCGGCGGTCTCGAACGGCATCCGGGTCCACACCGGCCGGGAGTCCTCGGCGAGGGCCCGGACGACGCCGTAGTAGAAGGCCGCGTTGGCGACGACGTCGGTGACGGTCGGGCCGGCGGGCAGGACGCGGTTCTCCACGCGCAGGTGGGGCACGCCGTCGGCGATGCCGTAGACGGGGCGGTTCCAGCGGTAGATCGTCCCGTTGTGCAGGACGAGCTCGGCGAGCTTGGGGACGCCTCCCACCGCCAGGACCTCCAGGGGGTCCTCCTCGTCGCAGATGGGCAGCAGGGCGGGGAAGTAGCGCAGGTTCTCCTCGAACAACTCGTAGGCGGAGGTGATCCACCGCTCGCCGAACCAGGTCCGCGGGCGTACGCCCTGTGCCTGCAGCTCCGGCGGCCGGGTGTCGGTGGCCTGCTGGAACAGCGGGGGCCGGGACTCGCGCCACAGCTCGCGGCCGAAGAGGAACGGCGAGTTGGCGCCGACGGCGATCTGCGCGGCGGCGACGGCCTGTGCGGCGTTCCACACGTCGGCGAAGCGGGCCGGGGTGACCTGCAGGTGCAGTTGCACGGAGGTGCAGGCGGCCTCGGGCACGATCGACTTGGAGGTGCAGGACAGATGCTCCACGCCGTCGATGTCGAGGGTGAACTCCTCACCACGGGCGGCGACGATCTGATCGTTGAGGAGGGTGTAGCGATCGACGTCGGAGAGATTCGAGGTGACCAGGTCGTCACGGTCCAGAGTCGGCAGAATACCGATCATCACGATTCCCGCGTCGACCTCGCCCGCCTTTCGGTGGGCATATGCCAGTGACGTGCGGAGTTCCTCCGCGAGCCGGTCGAATACCCGTCCGCCCAAGCGGTGTGGGGCTATGTTCACTTCCAGGTTGAACATGGCGAGTTCTGTTTGGAAATCGCGGCTGGCGATCCTCTCCAGTACTTGCCCGTTCAGCATTTTCGGCAGACCGTCGGCGCCCGCGAGATTCAACTCGATCTCGAGACCCATGAGGTTCTTCGGGCGGTCGAAGCGCTGCTGCGCCAGGAGCCGCTCCAGCCCCGTCAGGCACTGTCGCAGCTTGTCGCGGTAGCGCTGACGATCGGACAGGTCGAACCCGCCTGCCACGACCTTCTCCCCCATCGAAGCGTCCCTCCTCGCATGGGCGGGCCGGCTGTCCGGCCGCCGGTGTCCCGGGGTCAGGTGGGATGATGCCCAGCCTTCTCGATCGATAACGTCCCCCGTCGGCCGTGTGAGCCGCTACCCTCACCGGAGATGACCGGAGGCACATTCATCGGGCAAGACGCAAATCGATGTGTCACGAGTGTTTCGTGAACTCGGGGCCTCGTGAAAAACGCCGATGAAAATTGGCCGACCGTTGGGCGCGCATATCACGAGGTCATCGTGGTGCGACCCCCTCTGAATCGGGATGATTCACACGTATCGGCGACGGAATGGACCCTTGCCGAGTGTCCCGGAACCGACTAGACGAAACACAGTCTGAACACGTGTCGTATAAACTCCGCGAACAAGGCGGAGAAGGTGGGCGCCCGCGGTCGAAGGAGCCTGTCGTCGTCGAGGTGACGGACGGCGGGCCAGTCGCGCAGCCCCGATCCCAGACCCCGGCCACCGCCTCTCCGACCTCCTCCTGAGAGCTGACAGCGTCGTCCGCCCCACACGCCCTCGCGCCACCGTGCCTGTCAATGAGAGGCGACCCACCATGCCGCTGCATGTCCCCCCGGCTCCCGCGCCCGCCCTGCGCTCCGTCCTCACGGCACTGAGTTCTCCCACCGCGGTCCTCGAGGCTCGGACCCCGTCCCTGCGCACCGCCCAGGGCCCCGTCACCCCCGAACTCCCCCTGCCCGTGCACGTCCTGGACCGGATCACCCCCGAGGGCGTGTCGGCGACACGACTGGCCGGCTGGCGCTTCCTGATCCGCTGCGGCGACCGGGCGGTGGCCGCGGCCGAGACCCGGCTCACCCCGGACGGCTGGGCCTTCTCGCACTTCTTCGAGGGCCCCTACATCGCCTCCACCGAGCGCGCGCTGCGCCAGGCGGAGTCGTCCTCCCAGCCCTACCAGGCACGCCTGCTGTCCGTGCCCGGCCTGTACATGCTCACCCTGTGGCTGCACGGCGACTGCGCCTCCGACGGGACCACCGGCCATCCCGCGGCGACCGACGTGCTGGTGCCGCTGGCCCCGGCGCCGCCCGGCATCGCCGCCCACCGCCCGCACCGGGTCGCCGAACTGCTGCCGGTGCTGACCCTCCGGGTGCCGCCGGGCCCGGGCCCGCTGCTCGGCTCCCCGGCCTGATACGCCCGCCCGCGGCCGGGCGCCCGTCTCCGTACCCCGCCACCGCCGGCCCCGGTGGCGGGGTACGGTGCCGTTCGCGGCCTGCTCGCCCAGGCGGACTAGCCCCATCCGGCCAGCCGGAACCACCCGAAGTGACCGTGCAGTTGGAATGAACCGCCCGCGCGGGTGATGCGTCATCAACCTGTGAGAAGCGGTGCAGCGAAATCCCTGCGGATCGACGCCCGTGGGGCAACACTGGGTTCCGACCGACTTATCACAACGGGGGGCGGCCATGAACGACGTTTCACGCCGCGGGACAGACACGACACACCGTCCACACATCACGACAGAGCGAAAGATCCCCTCCATGTGCCAGCACCAGCCAGCGTGTCCGACAGCCGAGTCCGCCGACCGGGAATCCGCCCGTCTCGTGGCGCACCACCCGGAGCAGGGCTGGAGCCTGCTGTGCAACGGCGTCCTGCTCTTCGAGGACACCGGGGAGCTCCTGCCGGACGGCCAGGTCATCGCGCCGCGCCGCCCGCTGGACGCCGGCCGGATCGTCACGGCCGCCTGAGCACCGCCCGGACGGCGTGAGGCAGCGCCGCCCGCCGACCCGAGGGGCCGGGACCGCAGCCGCCGCTGCGCACCGGCCCCCACGCGTGTCCGCGCACGCTCACTCACCGTGACCGAACGGTCCGCTCCCGCTCTCCGCGCTCGCGCACTGCCGCGTGCCCCGCCCTCCTCGTCTCCACGCCGCCCCGTTCCGCTCGCTCACCCGCCGAAGCCGCTCCGATTCCCGACTGCACGTCTTCCCCCGGCCACCGGCTTCCGGAAGACTCCCGGAAGTTCCGGCGGGAGCGTCCGAGGCGACGCGACGGAGGTGGGGGAAGTGGCGACGGACGAGACGGCACCCGCGCCCCGGGGCAGGGTCACCCTCACGGAGATCGCCCGCCGGGCCGGCGTCTCCGTGCCCACCGTGTCCCGGGTGGTCAACGGCCGCTCCGACGTCTCGTCCGAGACGCGGGCCCGGATCGAGGACCTGCTCCGCCTGCACGGATACCGCAAGCGCCCCTCCTCCGCACCGACCCGCGCCGCCCTGCTCGACCTGGTCTTCAACGACCTCGACAGCCCCTGGGCGGTGGAGATCATCCGGGGCGTCGAGGAGACCGCCCA
The DNA here is from genome assembly GCF_044548445.1 of Streptomyces sp. NPDC052016. NCBI lineage: Bacteria > Bacillati > Actinomycetota > Actinomycetes > Kitasatosporales > Streptomycetaceae > Streptomyces > Streptomyces sp. NPDC052016. The sequence continues at coordinate 25,539 of NZ_JBIUBX010000039.1, read as the reverse complement.
CGCGGCCGGCGTCGGCACGGTCGTGTCGGCCATCCACGGACGCTCCGGCGACGCGAGGGAGTGGATGCGCAACCTGCGGGCCCGCGCCTCCGACGGCGTCATCCTCGTCACCTCGGCCCTGGAACCCACCCTGCACGAGCAGTTGCGCATCCTGGGCGTCCCGCTGGTGGTCGTCGACCCGACGGGCTCCCCCGCCCTGGACACCCCGGCCATCGGCGCCGCCAACTGGGCGGGCGGCCTGGCCGCCACCGAGCATCTGCTCTCCCTCGGCCACCGCAGGATCGGGCTCATCGCCGGCCCGCCGCGCCTGCTGTGCTCCCGCGCCCGCTTCGACGGCTACCGGGCGGCCCTGGAGGCGGCCGGCCTCGCCGTGGAGGAGTCCCTCGTCGTCCCCGGCGACTTCCGACCCGAGTCCGGCTTCACCGGCTGCACCGCCCTGCTCGACCTGCACGAACCACCGACCGCCCTCTTCGCGGCCAGCGACCAGATGGCCCTCGGCGCGATCGAGGCACTGCGCCGGCGCGGGCTGCGCGTGCCGGAGGACATGAGCGTGGTCGGTTTCGACGACCTTCCGGAAGTCCGCTGGTCCTCCCCGCCGCTGACGACCGTCCGCCAGCCCCTCGCCGACATGGGCAAGCTCGCGGCCCGCACCGTGCTCAGCCTGGCGCGAGGCGACCGCCCCGATGCACCGCGCGTGGAACTGGGCACGGAGCTGGTGGTGCGGTCGAGCACCGCGCCACCAGCCCGCCGGTCCTGAGCGCTACTTCCGCCGCAGGGCCTCCCGGATCGCGTGGTACGCCGGCTTCGGCGCGAGCTGCTCGTCCCACGGCAGGGCCGCGCCCTCGCCGGGGAAGAAGGCCGGGATCCACGAGTACTTGTCCGTGTAGTCCCAGACCGTGATCCCGACGCACCGGCGCACCGCGAGGCACGCCTCGGTCATGTCCCGGTACCACTCGGCCTGCTGGGCCAGCTTCTCCTCGGTGGCGGGCAGCAGCATCCGCACGTCGACCTCGGTGAGCGCGGTGTCCAGGCCGAGGCGGGCGAAGCGGCGGAGGTTGTCCTCCAGGGTCGTCGGATAGCCGTACTGGAGGGCGAGGTGGGCCTGGAGGCCGAAGCCGTGCAGCGGGACGCCCTGCGCCTTCAGCTCCTTGGCGAGCCGGTAGTAGGCGTCGCTCTTGGGGCCGACGGCCTCGACGTTGTAGTCGTTGAGGTAGAGCTTCGCCTTCGGGTCGGCCTGGTGGGCCCAGCGCAGCGCGTCGGCGATGTAGCCGGGTCCGAGCGTCTTGTAGAAGATCGTCTCCCGGTAGGTGCCGTCCTCGTTGAACGCCTCGTTGACGACGTCCCAGGCGTAGACCTTGCCCCGGTAGTGGCGGACCTCGGTCTGGATGTGGTTCTTCAGCACGGCCCGCAGTTCGTCGGCCGTCCACTCCCTGCTCGTGAGCCAACCGGGCAGCTGGCTGTGCCAGACCAGGGTGTGGGCGCGGACCTTCTGGTGGTTCGCGCGGGCGAGGTTCACGATCTCGTCGCCCTGGGAGAAGTCGAACACACCCTGCTGGGGCTCGGTGGCGTACCACTTCATGCCGTTGCCGGGGGTGATCATGTCGAACTCGTGGCCGAGGATCTTCGTGTAGGCGGTGTCGGTGAGTTCGGGGTTGTCGGTGGCGCTGCCGAAGTAGCGGCCGTGGCGCTGGGCGAGGTCGGCGAGGGTCTGCTCGCGGTGCCGCTCCCCCGCCTGCGCGGCAGGGCCGCCGGCGACCCCGGCGGCGACCAGGACGGCGGCGAGGGCTCCGGCGAGTCCGAGCCGGGTGCGGAAGGGGCGGGGGGCACGGAAGGTGCTGGCCATGGTGCGACTCCTCACGGTACGGGGTGTGGGTGAGCCGTACGGCGGTGCTGGTGCGGTGCGTTCGCGGGCGCGCGTCATCCCTTCGTGGCGCCGGCGGTGAGGCCGCCGACGAGCTGGCGCTCGGCGACGGAGTAGAAGGCCAGGGCGGGGACCATGGCGAGGACCAGGTAGGCGAAGACCCGGGCGTACTCGGCGGAGTACTGGCCCTGGAACTGCTGGACGCCGATGGGGATCGTCCACCACGTGGAGTCGGTGAAGACCAGCAGCGGCAGGAAGAAGTTGTTCCAGCTGCCCACCACGGCGAGGACGGAGACCGTGCCGAGGGCCGGGCGGGCCATGGGCAGCAGGATTCGCCAGAAGAAGCCGAGCGGGCCGCAGCCGTCGAGGGTGGCCGCCTCCTCCAGCTCGGCGGGGATCTCCCGGAAGAAGCCGCGCAGGATGACGATGGTCATCGGCAGCCCGAAGGCGGCCTGCGGGAGGATCACGCCGAGCGGGTTGTCCAGCAGGTCGAGCGAGCGCAGCAGCAGGAACAGCGGCAGGGCGGCCACCGCGAAGGGGAACATCAGCCCCATGGTGAACAGCGTGAACAGCGCCTCGCGCCCCCGGAAGGCGAACCGGGCGAAGGAGAACGCGGCGAGCGCGGACACCGCGACCACCACCAGCGTCGTCCCGATCGCGATCAGTGTGCTGCTGCCCACCAGCCGCCAGAAGGAGCCCGCGCCGAGGATGTCCGTGTAGTTGGAGGTGATCCAGGAGTCGGGCAGGCCGACGGGGTTGCGGGAGAGCTCGTCGGTGGACTTGAAACCGGACAGGACGGCGTAGACCAGGGGCACGACCATCACCGCGCCGACGGCGACGAGGACGACGTGCAGCGGGAGGGTACGGCCGGTCCTGCGGGCGCGTACGGCGGTGTCGGTCTCGCGGACGCTCACCGCGCCGCCGGTCTTGCGGGCGCTCACGAGCCGCCTCCTCGCAGGGTGGTGGTGGCGCCCTCCAGGTCGCGGTGGAGCACGAACCGCTGGTAGGCGAGGGCGAAGACGAGGCTGATGGCGAACATGGCCACGCTGATCGCGCTGGCGTAGCCGACCTGGTAGCGCTTGAAGCCGTACTGGAACATGGTCACGGCCATCGTCTCGGAGTGGTGGTCGGGGCCGCCCGCGGTGGTGACCCAGACCAGGTCGAAGAGCTGGATCGAACCGATGACGGACAGGAAGACGCTGATTCGCAGCGTCGGCGCGAGCAGCGGCAGGGTGACGTGGCGGAAGCGCTGCCAGGGTCCGGCCCCGTCGATCAGGGCCGCCTCGGTCAACTCGGCCGGGACGGACTGGAGCGCGGCCAGGTAGAGCATCATGTGGAAGCCGAAGTACTTCCACGTCATGACCAGGAACAGGGTGGCCATGACGGTGGACGGGTCGGCGAACCACTGCCCGCCCACCCCGTCCAGGCCGATCGCGCCGAGGACGTGGTCGGCGAGTCCGTCGTCCGGCGCGAAGATCATGCCGAACAGCACGCCGGTGATCGCCTCGGAGAGGATGTACGGCGCGAAGAACAGCATCCGGTAGACGGCCCGGCCGCGGATCCGCTGGTTGAGCGCGACCGCCAGGGCGAGCGCGAACGGCAGCTGGAGGGCGAGCGAGAGCACCACCAGGACCAGGCAGCGCCACAGGTCGCCCAGGAAGACGGGGTCCTGGAAGAGCCGGGTGAAGTTGTCGCCGCCGACGTAGTCCTCGGGCATGCCGAAGCCGCCCCAGCGGAAGAACGCGGCGTACAGCGCGAACAGCATCGGCAGCAGCACGAGCGTGCCGAACAGCACCAGGGCGGGCGCCTGGAAGCCGACGGCGGTGAGCCAGTGCAGCGCGCGCCGCCGGGCCCGCCCCCGGGCCGCGCCGGCGGCCGGGGGCGGAGGGCCGACGTCGGGGCCGCTGCGCTTGTCCGGGAGGAAGGTCGAGGTCATCGCCTGCTGTCCCGCTTCCTTGAGGAACGTGAGGTCATCGCCGGCTACTGCTCTTCCTTCGCGACCTTGGTGATCGACTCGGTGACCTGCTGGGGCGACTTGGATCCGGCGATGAGGGCGGCGACGCTGTCGTTGACCTCCTGGCCGACGGCGGGCGCGTAGGCCTGGTCGAGGTAGAGCTGGAAGCCGGTCGCCGCCTTCAACTGGGTCTGCACGGCCTTGAGGTTGGGGTCGGTGAGGGCGCTCTCGGCGGCCGGGACCACGGGCAGCACGCCGGTCTTCTTGACGAGTTCGGTGTCGGTGGTGGCGGAGGCGAAGAACTTCAGGAAGTCGACGGCCGCCTGCGGGGCGCCCGCCCGCAGGGCGTGTCCGCCGCCTCCGCCGAAGACCTCGGTGAGCGCGCCCTTGCCGCCCTCGACCTTCGGGAACGGGAAGAAGCCGAGGTTCGCGCCGAGCCCCTTGCCCGCGTCGGCCTGGACCACGGGCGCCCACTGGCCCATGAGTTCCATCGCGGCCTTGCCGTTGCCGACGGTGGCCGCCTGGCCGGTGGGGCTGGAGTAGGCGGCGCCGAGGAAGCCCTTCTGGAACGGCTGGAGGTCGACCAGCTCCTGCAGGTGCTGCCCCGCCTGCACGAAGCCCTCCCCGGTGAAGTCCTTGTCGTCGTTGGCCTTCTGGAGAGCGTCGATCCCGGCGGTGCGCATCGCGAGGTAGGCCCAGAAGTACATGCCGGGCCACTTCTCCTTGCCGGCCAGGGCCAGCGGGGTGATGCCGGCGGACTTCAACTTCCGTACGGCGTCGAGGAAGCCGGTCCACGTGGTGGGGGGCGCGCTGATGCCGGCCTGTTGGAAGAGGGCCTTGTTGTACCAGAAGCCGATCATGCCGATGTCGAACGGGATGCCGTAGGCCTTGTCGTCGACGAGGTAGGGCTCCCTGGCGACCGGCAGCAGACCGTCCGCCCACTCCTTGGTCCGGTCGGTGAGGTCCTCGACGAGTCCTGCGTCGATCTGCTGCCTCAGGACGCCGCCGCCCCAGGTGTGGAAGATGTCCGGCAGCTTCCCGGAAGCGGTCAGCGCGGTCATCTTCGACTTGTAGGCGTCGTTCTCCAGCTGGACGATCTTGACTTTGACCTTGGGGTTCTGTGCCTCGAATTGCCTGGCCAGGGCGGCCCAGACGTCCTTGGTCGGCTGGGTGGTGGAGATGTTCCACCACTCGATCGTGGTCGTCCCCGACGACCCTCCGTCCGAGTCGCCGCCGCAGGCGCTCAGTGCCGTCATGCTCAGACCGGCCGCGGCGGAGGCCGCCAGGAAGCCGCGGCGGGACAGTGCCGGGTCGCCCATCATGCGCTCCTTGGGGTACGGGACGGCACACCGTGTCCGTCCAATGATTTCGAAAGTTTCGGAGTAGATCCAGAAAGCTTCGCTGCTGCCGCACCCTAGAGACAGGCTCCGACGGGTGGCAACCCCTTGAACGCAGGGAATCCGACCGGGTCGTCGAGCGGTCGGCTCAGCGGGACGAACGGTGCTCGCACCAGTCGAAGGCCGCGGTGCCCTCCGTGGCGTAGAGCCCGATGACCCGGCCGGTGAAGCCGCCGGCCACCTGGGTGGAGAGGTACCGCCCGTCGAGTTCGGCGAGCGACAGGACGCCTTGGGCGGTTTCGACGGAGAAGGCGATCGTGTCGGGGCCCGCCGGACGGACGCCGGCGGTCTCCTGACCCGCGGTCGTCACCATGGGCGCCACCACGTCCGTCGTGCGGACGTCGACGACGAGGGTGAGCGGCCCGGGAGGTACCGGCCGACGCGCGACCCACTGCCGTACGGGGCCGATCCGGGCGACCACGCCGACCTCTCCCCCGCCCACCTCCAGGTCGTAGTGGTGGGCCTCGTCGAGGCGGACCGACAGTCCCGCGCGCCCGGATCCGGGCTCCAGCAGTGCGGCCGTACGGCAGTCCGGGTGGCGCTGGCGGCGGCCGACGAAGGTGCAGCCCGGCCGGTCCAGGCTGTCACCGGTCGCGACGAGGGTCAGCCGGCCGGGCCGGGCGCTCAGCGACCAGGACCCCTCGGGCCTGCGGCGCGGGGAGATCCAGTACGGCGCGAGAGCGGGGGCGTCGAAGTCGTCCCGCTCCGGCTCGGGCGGGAGCGGGTGCCAGGCGCCCGCCGGCGCGGGGTGCCGCTCGCGCACCGGGCCCACCCGGGGCCAGCCGTCCACCCACTCGACCGGGGTCAGGAAGGTCTCCCGGCCGAGCACGTGGAACTGGGGGAACCAGCCGCGCGGGCGCGTGCCGAGCAGCACCATCCACCAGCTGCCGTCGGCCGCCTCGACCAGGTCGGCGTGGCCGGTGCACTGGACCGGCAGATCGGTGCCCGCGTGACTGAGGAGCGGGTTGGCCGGGGCGGGTTCGTAGGGGCCCAGGGGCGAGCGCGCGCGGGCGACGGACACACTGTGCCCGTGAGCCGTGCCGCCCTCGGCGAGCAGCAGGTACCACCACTCCCCGATGCGGTACAGGTGCGGGGCCTCCGGGTGCTGGAGCCCCGTGCCGGACCACACCTTGACCGGCCCTTCGAGGACCTTGCCGGTCACCGGGTCGATACGGGCCACCCCCACGCCCGCGACCGCGCACCAGCAGGTGCCGTCCTCGTCCCAGGCGAGGTCGGGGTCGATGCCCGGCAGGTCGATCCACACCGGATCCGACCACGGGCCCTCCGGCCGTTCGGCGGTGACGAGGAAGTTCCCGCCGCCGGCGACGTTCGTGGTGATCATGTGGAAGCGGCCGTCGTGGTGGCGGATCGTGGGCGCGTAGACACCGGCCGAGGCGGGCAGGTCGTCCGGCAGCGGCAGTTGGGAAGGCCGGTCCAGGACGTTGCCGATCTGCTGCCAGTGGACGAGATCGCGGCTGTGGAAGAGCGGGACTCCGGGGAAGTACTCGAAGCTGGAACAGACCAGGTAGTAGTCGTCCCCGACCCGGCAGACGCTGGGGTCGGGGTGGAAGCCGGTGATGACGGGATTGTCGTAGGTCCTGCGCGACGCCTTGCCGTTCGTCCTCACGTACGTCAGCCCCTTCGGGAGACCGGAGCGGTCGAAACATTCGGTCTCGTCGACGAACATTACGGAGCGGACTGTAGGGAGCCACGGGTGGCTCGGCAAGACGGCATCGATCGGCCGAACCACCCGCCATCCGGTCCGGCACGCGCTTGCACCCGCCGCGCGCGTCCACACGGCTGCCGTGCTCCGGGTCCTCAAGCCCTGCGGGCATACCCGAGCCGTCCGGCCACGCCCGCGTCCGCCCGCCCGGCCACGCCCGCGTCCGCCCGCCGGGCCGTGCCCACGTCCGCCCGCGTCCGCCCGCCGGGCCGTGCCCACGTCCGCCCGCGTCCCCCGTCACCGCCCCGGCAGGCGAGGCGCTTATCGTGACCGACATGCAGTCCTACACCATCGGCCAGGCCGCGCGGCTGCTCGGCGTGAGCCCCGACACCGCGCGCCGCTGGGCGGACGCGGGCCGGGTGGCGACCCACCGCGACGAGACCGGACGACGCCTCATCGACGGAAAGGACCTCGCCGAGTTCTCCGTCGAACTCGCGGGGTCCACCGGCGGCGAGGAGGGCGCCTCCTACACCTCGGCCCGCAACGCCTTCCCCGGCATCGTCACGGCGATCAAACTCGGCGACGTCGCCGCCCAGGTCGAGATCCAGGCCGGCCCGCACCGCCTCGTCTCCCTGCTCACGCGGGAGGCCGTCGAGGAACTCGGCCTGGAGGTCGGTATGGAGGCCACGGCCCGCGTGAAGTCGACGAACGTACACATCGACCGCGTCTGAGCGTCCGCCGGGCCGACCACAGGTCATCGCCGTAGGAACGCACATGCGCGGCGAAGCCCGCGATCGCCCCTGATGATGCGATGCCACAGGAGACATACGCCTCGCATGTGCGGCATCATCATCACACCGGGCCGCACCGGGCTGCGCCGGGGCTGTTCGAGGGCTCGCAGACACCGAGGAGTACACCGTGATGACCCGTACCAGGCGTCGCGCCCGCCGCACCCTCCAGGCGACCGGCGTGGGAGTCGCCGCGCTGCTGGCCCTGAGCGCCTGTTCCTCCGACGGCTCCGCGGACGCGTCCTCGAAATCCGGCTCCCCCTCCTCCGCGAAGCTCTCCGGCACGGTGACCGTCTTCGCGGCCGCCTCCCTGCAGGAGAGCTTCACGACGCTCGGCGAGGAGTTCGAGAAGACCCACCCCGGGACGAAGGTCACCTTCAACTTCGGTGGCAGCGACACTCTCGCCGCGAACATCACCGGCGGCGCCCCGGCCGACGTCTTCGCCGCCGCCAGCGCCAAGACGATGGAGATCGTGACGGACCACAAGGCGAACGCGACGCCTCCGGTGACCTTCGTCCGCAACCGGCTGGCGATCGCCACCCTGCCGGGCAACCCCGACGGGGTCACCTCGTTCGAGGACCTCACCAGGCCCGGCCTGAAAGTCGTCCTGTGTGACAGGACGGTCCCCTGTGGGGCCGCCGCCCAGAAGGCCCTCGACGCGAGCGGCCTGAAGCTGACCCCGGTCTCCTACGAGCAGGACGTCAAGGGCGCCCTGACGAAGGTCGAGCTGAAGGAGGCCGACGCGGCGGTGGTGTACAAGACCGACGTGCACGCGGCGGGTGACAAGGTGGACGGCGTGGACTTCCCCGAGTCGGCCGACGCCGTGAACGACTACCCCATCACCCTCCTGAGGGACGCGCCGAACGCCGAGGCGGCCAAGGCCTTCATCGCCCTGGTGCGATCGGCCGACGGTCAGAAGGTGCTGTCCGAGGCCGGGTTCCTCGAGCCATGACGTCTCCCGCGAAGACCGGTACCGCGGACACGCCGCACCACGACGGCGCGCGGCCCGGTCGCGTCCGCACGGGCGTGCCCTTCGCCCTCCTCCTCCCCGCCCTCCTCGGCCTGGCGTTCCTCCTCCTCCCGTTGGTCGCCCTGCTGGTACGCGCCCCCTGGCACAGCCTTCCCGAGCAGCTGACCAGCCCCGCGGTCTGGCAGGCCCTCCGGCTCTCCCTGGTCTGCGCCACGGCCGCGACCGCCGTGAGCCTGGTCGTCGGCGTGCCCCTGGCCTGGCTGTTGGCCCGCACCGACTTCCCCGGCCGCGGTGTCGTCCGCGCCTTGGTGACCCTCCCCCTGGTCCTGCCCCCGGTCGTGGGCGGCGTGGCCCTGCTGCTCGCCCTCGGCCGCAACGGCGTGGTCGGGCGGTGGCTGGACGCCTGGTTCGGCATCACCCTCCCCTTCACCACGACCGGGGTCGTCCTCGCGGAGACCTTCGTGGCGATGCCGTTCCTGGTCATCAGCGTCGAGGGCACCCTGCGCGCCGCCGACCCCCGCTACGAGGAGGCGGCCGCCACCCTGGGCGCCTCCCGCTTCACCGCGTTCCGGCGCGTCACCCTCCCCCTGATCGCGCCGGGCATCGCGGCCGGCGCCGTACTGGCCTGGGCCCGCGCGCTCGGCGAGTTCGGGGCGACGATCACCTTCGCGGGCAACTTCCCCGGCCGCACCCAGACGATGCCGCTCTCCGTCTACCTCGCCCTCCAGAGCGACCCGGAGGCCGCGATCGCCCTCAGCCTGGTCCTGCTGGCCGTCTCGATCGCGGTCCTGGCAGGCCTGCGCGACCGCTGGATGACCGCCTCATGAGCTCCACCACCCGCGCCACGACGACGACCGGCCCGCCCGGCGAAGGGCTCGACGCCCGTCTCGTCGTCGACCGCGGCCCGTTCCGCCTCGACGTCTCCCTGACCGCGGCCCCCGGCGACGTCGTGGCACTGCTCGGCCCCAACGGCGCCGGGAAGACGACCGCCCTGCGCGCCCTCGCCGGCCTCGTCCCGCTCTCCGGCGGCCATCTCCGGCTGGACGGTACGGCGCTGGAGCGCACACCGCCGGAGTCCCGCCCTGTCGGCGTGGTCTTCCAGGACTACCTGCTCTTCCCGCACCTGACCGCCCTGGACAACGTGGCCTTCGGCCCGCGCTGCCACGGCGCGACCAAGGCGGAGGCCCGCGCCCGGGCCGCCGCGTGGCTGGAGCGCATGGGGCTCGCCGCGCACGCCGGCGCCAAGCCCCGCCGCCTCTCCGGCGGCCAGGCCCAGCGCGTGGCCCTGGCCCGTGCCCTCGCCACCCGCCCCCGGCTGCTCCTGCTGGACGAGCCGCTCGCCGCGCTGGACGCCCGGACCCGTCTCGAGGTCCGCGCCCAACTCCGGCGTCACCTGGCCGAGTTCGAGGCCGTCGCCGTCCTCGTCACCCACGACCCGCTCGACGCCATGGTCCTCGCGGACCGCCTGGTCGTCGTCGAGCACGGCGCGGTGGTCCAGGAGGGCACTCCGTCCGACATCGCCCGTCATCCGCGCACCGACTACATCGCGCAGTTGGTCGGCCTGAACCTCTACCGGGGCCGGGCCGACGGCCACACCGTGCGTCTCGACGCGGGTCCGGCGACCACCGCGGGCAAGGCACCCACCGGGCCGGTCATCACCACCACGGAGCATCTCTCCGGGCCCGCCTTCGTGGCGTTCCCGCCGAGCGCGGTCACCCTCCACCGCGACCGCCCCACCGGCTCCAGCGCCCGCAACCTCTGGCGCTGCGAGGTCGCCGGACTGGAGACCCACGGCGACCAGATCCGCGCCGACCTCACCGGCGAACTCCCCCTCGCCGCCGACCTCACCACGGTCGCGGCCGCGGAACTCGACCTGCACCCGGGGGCTCCGGTATGGGCGACGGTGAAGGCGGCCCAGACCCACGCCTACCCGGCATGACAAAGCCTGCATAGCCACGACAGACAACAGAGTGCATACCGGGCAGAGAGGGCATGGGGTCCTACGGTGGTTGCCATGACCCTGAGCATCCGCAACCAGCTCCCCGGCACCGTCACCGCCGTCAACCCCGGCGAGGTGATGGCCACCGTCGGGGTCCGTCTCACCGGTGGTCAGGCCCTCACCGCGGCGATCACCCTGGACGCCGTCACCGACCTCGGTCTCGCCCCGGGCACCGCCGTCCGGGTCCTGGTGAAGGCGACGGAGGTCTCCCTCGCCACGGCGCGGGCCGACCACCTCTCGATCCGCAACCAGCTTCCCGGGACGGTCACCGAGGTCACGGCCGGGGGAGCCATGGCCTCCGTGAAGATCGCCTCGGAAGCCGGCGAACTGACCTCCGTGATCACCAAGGAGGCGGCCACCGACCTGGGACTGACGGCCGGCTCCCCGGTGGTCGCCCTGATCAAGTCGACCGAGGTCTCGCTGGTGACGGCCTGACACGCCGAGGGCTCCCGCCCGAACCGGACGGGAGCCCCACGCCTGCGGCGTCCGCGCGTCAGTCCTCGTACGCGTCCAGCGGCGGGCAGGAGCAGACCAGGTTCCGGTCACCGAAGGCCTGGTCGATCCGGCGCACCGGCGGCCAGTACTTGTCGGCCGCGGACACCCCGGCCGGGAAGACGGCCTCCTCGCGCGTGTACGCGTGCTCCCACTCGCCGCCGAGCGCGCCCGCGGTGTGCGGGGCGTGGCGCAGCGGGTTGTCGTCGGCGGGCCACTCGCCGGAGCCGACCTTCTCGATCTCGGCGCGAATGGCGATCATCGCCTCGCAGAACCGGTCGAGCTCGGTCAGGTCCTCCGACTCGGTCGGCTCGATCATCAGCGTCCCGGCCACCGGGAACGACATCGTCGGCGCGTGGAAGCCGTAGTCGATGAGCCGCTTGGCCACGTCGTCGACGCTCACCCCGGTCGCCTTGGTCAGCGGCCGCAGGTCGATGATGCACTCGTGCGCGACCAGCCCGCCGGGGCCGGTGTACAGCACCGGGTAGTGCGGCTCGAGCCGCTTGGCGATGTAGTTGGCGGACAGCACCGCCACCTGCGTGGCCCGCTTCAGCCCCTCACCGCCCATGAGCCGCACATAGGCCCACGAGATCGGCAGGATCCCCGCGGAACCCCAGGGCGCCGCCGAGATCGGCCCGACACCCGTGTCGGGCCCGGCGGCGGGCTGCAGCGGGTGGTTCGGCAGATACGGCGCCAGGTGCGACCGTACGGCGACCGGGCCGACGCCGGGACCGCCGCCGCCGTGCGGGATGCAGAACGTCTTGTGCAGGTTCAGGTGGGAGACGTCACCGCCGAAGTGGCCCGGCTTGGCGACCCCGACGAGCGCGTTGAGGTTGGCGCCGTCGACGTAGACCTGCCCGCCGGCCTCGTGCACCCGCGCGCAGATGTCGGCGACGTGCTCCTCGAACACACCGTGCGTCGACGGGTACGTGATCATCAGCACCGCCAGCTCGTCCCGGTGCTTCTCGATCTTCGCCCGCAGGTCCTCGATGTCGATCTCGCCGTCCTCGGCGGTGTTCACGACGACGACCTTCATGCCCGCCATCACGGCGCTGGCGGCGTTGGTGCCGTGCGCGGACGACGGGATGAGGCACACGGTCCGCTGCTCGTCGCCGTTGGCCCGGTGGTACCCGCGGACGGCCAGCAGACCGGCCAGCTCGCCCTGGGACCCGGCGTTGGGCTGGAGGGACACCTTGTCGTACCCGGTGACCTCGGCGAGGCGTTCCTCCAGCTCACGGATGAGCGTGAGGTAACCCTGCGCCTGCTCCGCGGGCGCGAAGGGGTGCAGCTGCCCGAACTCGGGCCAGGTGACCGGCTCCATCTCGGTGGTCGCGTTGAGCTTCATGGTGCAGGAACCCAGCGGGATCATGCCACGGTCGAGCGCGTAGTCGCGGTCGGCGAGCCGGCGCAGGTAGCGCAGCATCGCGGTCTCGGAGCGGTGCTCGTGGAAGACGGGGTGGGTGAGGAAAGCGTCGCTGCGCAGCAGCCCGGCCGGCAGCGCGCCCTCGGTGACCGCGTCGAGCGCCTCGACGTCCCCGTCGACCCCGAAGGCGGCCCAGACGGCGCCCACCTGGGCCCGCCCGGTGGTCTCGTCGCAGGCGACCGACACATGGTCCGCGTCGACGAGGTGCAGGTTCACGCCGTTGTCCCGCGCGGCGGCGACGACCTCGGCGGCCCTCGCGGGCACGCGCACGGTCAGCGTGTCGAAGTAGGAGCCGTGCACGACCTCCACGCCACCGGCCGTGAGCCCCGCAGCCAGGATCGACGCGTACCGGTGCGTCCGCCGAGCGATCCCCTTCAGCCCCTCGGGCCCGTGGTAGACGGCGTACATCCCGGCCATGACGGCGAGCAGCACCTGCGCCGTGCAGATGTTGCTGGTCGCCTTCTCGCGCCGGATGTGCTGCTCACGCGTCTGCAGCGCCAGCCGGTAGGCCTTGTTCCCGTCGGCGTCGACGGACACGCCCACGAGCCGCCCGGGCAGGCTGCGCGCGAACTTCTCGTGCACGGCCATGTAGCCGGCGTGCGGCCCGCCGAAGCCCATCGGCACCCCGAACCGCTGCGTGGTCCCGACCGCGATGTCCGCGCCCAGCTCACCCGGCGACGTCAGCAGCGTCAGCGCGAGCAGATCGGCGGCCACGGTGACGAGCGCTCCGAGCCCATGCGCCTGCTCGATGACCGGCTTGATGTCACGTACGGCCCCGGAGGCGCCCGGGTACTGGATCAGTACGCCGTTGATCTCCCGAGCTGCGATCTCGGCCGGGATGCCCTCACTGAGGTCGGCGACGACGACCTCGACGCCGGTCGGCTCGGCCCGGGTCTCGATCACGGCGATGGTCTGCGGCAACGCGTCCGCGTCGACCAGGAAGAGGCCCTTCTTGTTCTTGCCCATGCGCCGGGACAGCGCCATCGCCTCGGCGGCGGCCGTGCCCTCGTCGAGCAGGGAGGCGCCGGAGGTCGGCAGGCCCGTGAGGTCGGCGACCATGGTCTGGAAGTTCAGCAGCGCCTCGAGCCGGCCCTGGGAGATTTCCGGCTGGTAGGGCGTGTAGGCCGTGTACCAGGCCGGGTTCTCCATGACGTTGCGCAGGATGACGGGCGGCGTGAAGGTGCCGTAGTAGCCGAGCCCGATCATTGAGCCCAGGACCTGGTTGCGATCGGCCAGCGCGCGCAGCTCGGCCAGCACCTCGGCCTCCGACCGGGCGCCCGGCAGGTCCAGCGCGTCGGCGCTCTTGATCACGTCCGGGACGGCGGCGGCGGTGAGCTCGTCCAGCGAGCCGTACCCGACCTGCGCGAGCATCTTGGCCCGCGCCTCCTGGTCGGGCCCGATGTGGCGCTGCTCGAAGGGGATTCCCTGTTCGAGGTCGGAGAGCGGAATGCGATGGGCGGTCATTGCGGAGGCCTCCTGGTCTGACGCGACCTTCGAGGGGCACCACGGAACGGGTACCCGGACGGCCTCCCCCTCTGTCATCTCAACCTGAGAGCTTCACCGGCCGCCCGAGAGCGCCCGGCTTTCACCGTCGGTGAGAGCGGAAGCCGTCGACACCCGCCCTGCTTTCCAGAGTGACCTCGTCCGTGCGGTACGTGTGCCTGAGAGATTCCGGGGAGGATTTGCTCCTTCGGCGCCTCCGGAGATCTCCGGAGAACTCTCCCGCACGGGGTCAGCAGCCGTTGTCAGACTACCAGCGAGGTCAACGCCACCTCCTGTCGAGTGGCCGCCATCACAAATGTGCTCTTTTGTAGTGCTTACGGATGAGTTGCGACCAAGTGGAGGGCCCGTGCAGACCGACATCGATCCGCGCAACCTGATCGGCCGCAAGGCGTTCGACCGCAACGGCACCAAGATCGGCACCATCGACGAGGTCTACCTCGACGACGCGACCGGCGTGCCGGAGTGGGCGGCCATACGCACCGGCCTGTTCTCCCGGGACGCCTTCGTCCCCCTCGAGCCCAGCGAACTGGTCGACGGCACCCTCCGCGTCCCCTTCGACCGCGCCCTGATCAAGGACGCCCCGGACTTCGGCGTGGGCCGCCACCTCTCCCCCGAGCAGGAACTCCAGCTCTACCACCACTACGGCCTCGACGTGGGCGCCCCTCCCCCGCTCGAGGACCACGACTTCGGAAAGCTGGCGGGCAAGGACGAGACCTGAACCCGGTCGGGCACAGCTGCGACGGGACAGCGCAGGCCACGGGCCCCATCACCGGCGCCGCGTCACGTTCCGCCGTCGACCGGCAGTGGAAACGGTGCTGCTCGCCGGGGCCCGTGTCCGGGTGCTGGGTGGCCGGATCCGGGGTCGGTCGCCTCCTGGAGGGCCCTCAGGCCGACGGCCGACCCGGTGACCCGCGCACCACGCCCCGTTGCCTCGTCCCGGCACTCCGGGAACCCCGACAGGACGCACCGACGTCAGGACCCGCCCCCGTGCCGCCCCACCGGCACATCGCCCTCCGCCCCCGCCGCGCCGGCCGACTCCGCGGTGCCCACCGTGCCCACCGTGCCCACCGTCTGCACCGCGTTGTCGATGTCCCCAGTGCCCGCCGCGTCCGCTGAGCCCGCCGTGCCCGCCACCCCCTCTGCTTCCACAGTGGCCGCCGCATCCGCCGCGTCCGACGACGCGGCCTCCCCCGGTCTTCGCCGCACCAGCGGCAACGGATCAGCCGGTTCCAGATCCGGGTCGTCGATCCGGAACGTCCGCACCCGGCCCACCTCCGACTCCGGCGTCTCGAACCGCACGGTCACCCGCCCCAGCCCACTCCCCTGCACCCAGCCGTGCCCCAGCTCGCTGTGCCGCACGTCGTGCCCGGGCCGCCAGTGATGCTCGGCCGGTACCGCCTCCTCCTGGACGGGCTCGACCGCGACCTCCTCCTCCGGCCCCTCCCCGCGCTCCTCGGCCGCCTGCGCGAACAGGTCCTCCTGGGTGAAGTCGGCCAGCCCGCTGACCCCGACGCCGAGCAACCGCACCCCGCCCGTGGTGTCCACGGAGTCGAGCAGCCGTGCGGCCGCCTCCCGCACCACCGCGGGATCGTCCGTGGGCCCCCGCAGCGTCTCGGACCGGGTCAGGGTGGAGAAGTCGTACCGCCGCACCTTCAGCACGATGGTCCGTCCCGACAGACCCGCGCCCCGAAGCCTGTGCACACACCGATCGGCCAGCCGCCGCACCTCCGTCTCCACCCGCACCCGGTCGTGGATGTCCACGTCGTAGGTGTCCTCGACCGACACCGACTTGGTCTCCCGCTCCGCCACCACGGGCCGGTCGTCGCGCGCCAGCGCCATGGCGTACAGCCCGTGCCCGTGTGCCTTGCCCAGCAGCCGTACGAGCTCGTCCTCGCCCGCCTCGACGATCTCGTCGACCGTGGTGATGCCGGCCCGCCTCAGATGGTCGCCCGTGGCCGGTCCGACCCCCGGCAGCGTCCGCACCGACATGGGACCTAGAAGTGCCCGCTCCGTGCCCGGTTCGATCAGCACCAGGCCGTCGGGTTTGGCCTGCTCCGAGGCGATCTTCGCGAGCATCTTGGAGGCGGCCAGGCCCACCGACCCCGTCAGCCCCGTGACGGCCCGGATGTCCGCCCGCAGCCGCACTCCGGCCAGCCGCGCCGACTCGCTGTCCCAGGCCGCTCCCCCGGCCTCCAGGTCCACGAACGCCTCGTCCAGACTCAGCGGCTCGACGAGCGGAGACAGGGCCCGCAGCAGCCCCATGACCTGGTCACTGATCGACCGGTAGAAGGCGAAGCGCGGACTGAGGTAGGCGGCGTTCGGAGCCAGCCGACGCGCCTGGGCCGTGGGCATCGCCGAGTGCACCCCGAAGACCCGCGCCTCGTACGAGGCGGTCGCCACCACCCCGCGCGGCCCCAGACCGCCGACGATCACGGCCTTCCCGCGCAGACTCGGCTTGGACGCCTGCTCCGCCTGCGCGAAGAAGGCATCCATGTCGAGATGCAGGATGGTGGGCGCGTTTCTCACATCTCCGATGCTGCACCACGCCACTGACAATGACCGACCGCGGACCGGCCGCCCGGCGCCCCGACATTGCCGGCGGACCGGCCGTCCGGCGCCCCGACAATACGGCGGAGCCAGCCCCGTTCGGCGGTCCGGGCACCCGGCGCCCGACGGGAAGGGCTCAGACCGCCCGGTTGCGCCGCCGCGCCAGTTCGTCCGCCGGATTGTGCCCGACGAGCGTCTCGCCGGTGTCGACCCGCTCCCCGTGCAACTGGGACAGCGCGCTCTCGACGTCCCGCCACACCACGCCGACGGCGATGCCGAAGATGCCCTGACCGCCCTGGAGCAGTGCGTGGACCTCGTCCGGCGAGGTGCACTCGTAGACCGTCGCACCATCGCTCATCAGCGTCAGGCGCTCCAAGTCGCGAAACCCGCGCTCGCGCAGGTGCTGCACGGCGGTGCGGATGTTCTGCAGCGACACGCCGGTGTCGAGGAACCGCTTGACGATCTTCAGGACGACGACGTCCCGGAAGCTGTACAGACGCTGTGTGCCGGACCCGTACGCGGGGCGCACGCTCGGCTCGACGAGCCCGGTGCGCGCCCAGTAGTCCAGTTGCCGGTAGGTGATGCCGGCGGCCGCACAGGCCGTCGGACCGCGGTAGCCGATCTGCTCGGACGCCATGGACGCCGCCCCTCCGCTGCTCGGCACGGCCGCCGGTCGCTGAGGAGCGTGATCGGCCGCGCTGCCGTGATGGGGGTACCCCCTGCTCGAACGCAGCCGCGAGTTCGGGGGAGGGTACGGACCGCTCCCCCCGACACCGAGTCCGGGGGCACCCCCAGCCGTACCGTCGCCGCTGCTTCTCACGCCGACCTCCGTCCTTGACCTGCCTTCTCGACGGTAGGCAGTCACCAGGGGTGCGTCAACGATCGCCACACTCGCCACGCCGAGTGATAATCACCCTAAGAGTGGTTTCCCGCACCCCACCGCGGGGAAAGGCTAGCCGAATGCGCTGAGGGGAAGCCGTAGGACGCTCTCACGGGCCACCGGCAATTGCCGAGGCGGAGCGCCTCCTACTGGTTGCTGCTGCCGAAGTCCTCGGGCGAGATCTGGTCGAGGAACTCGCGGAACTTCTCCACCTCGTCCTCCTGCTCGTCCGGGATGGCGATCCCCGCGTCGTCGAGCACGGTGTCGCTGCCGTAGATCGGCGTCCCGGTGCGCAGTGCCAGCGCTATGGCGTCGGAGGGGCGGGCGCTCACCTCGACGCCGCTGGCGAAGACCAGCTCGGCGTAGAAGACGCCTTCACGCAGGTCCGTGATGCGCACTTCCGTGAGCTCCTGGCCGACGGCCTCCAGCACGTCCTTGAACAGGTCGTGGGTCAGCGGCCGCGCGGGAGCCATGCCCTGCTGGGCGAAGGCGATGGCCGTCGCCTCCCCCGGTCCGATCCAGATGGGGAGGTAGCGGTCGCCTCCCACTTCACGCAGCAGCACGATCGGTTGGTTGGAGGGCATCTCGACCCGGACACCTACGACATCGAGCTCGTTCACACAGCAACCCTAGGCCGTGCCCGGGACGTTTGGGTAGTCGGGCCGGGAACGGGTGACCGATCCGGGCCGCCCGGAGCCCTCTGTCTCAGGGCAGCCGCACACCGAGCGCGGTCTGCACCAGCGCCGCGTGCAGCCTGACCGTGAGGTCGGCGAGCTCCTTCGTCCGGGCCTGCGCAAGGGCCCTGGTCTGCGGATTGCGGTGCCTCTTGAGCGGGGCGACCACCTGGTCCACCAACCCCGCCTCACGGTCGGCGGCGGCCTTCATCACCCGCAGATGCCGGGGCTCGATGCCGAAGCGCCCCAGTTCGGCGATGAGTGAGGCCACCGTGGCCGCCTCGGCGTCGTAGACGCCGTCCTCCAGCGGCACGACGAGCCCGTACGACTCCCATTCCGCGAGCTCCGGCTCCCCGATGCCCGCGGCCGCCAGCAGCTCGGCCCGCCCGATGCGGGCCACCGTGGGGGCGTCGGACGGCTCGGGGACGGCCTCCCCGTCCCGCTGCCGGCCCAGGGTCGGCAGCTGCGCGGCCTCGCCGCGCTCCATGGCGTCCAGGTACTCCCGGATCACCTTGAGCGGCAGGTAGTGGTCCCGCTGCATCCTCAGTACGTGCCCGAGACGCTCGACGTCCTCGGCACTGAACTTGCGGTACCCGGATGGGGTCCGCTGCGGCTCGACGAGCCCCTCCGACTCCAGGAAGCGGATCTTGGAGATGGTGACTTCGGGGAACTCGTCGCGCAGCACGTTCAGCACCGTGCCGATGCTCATCAGACCACCGTCCGCGGTGGCGGTGCCGTGTCCGGCACCGCCCCTCGGTGTTCGCAGCATGGGCCTTCCCTGGGAGTACCCCCGGACGGAGCCCGGGGGGAGGGTCAGTAGCCTCGCTGGCTCGCGTAGAAGACCAGCCGGTACTTGCCGATCTGCACCTCGTCGCCGTTCGACAGAGCGACCTCGTCGATCCGCTCCCGGTTGACGTACGTGCCGTTCAGGCTGCCGACGTCGGCCACCGTGAACGAACCGTCCTGGCGGCGCCGGAACTCCACGTGGCGGCGCGACACCGTCACGTCGTCCAGGAAGATGTCGCTCTGCGGGTGACGCCCGGCCGTGGTCAGGTCACCGTCCAGCAGGAAGCGGCTGCCCGAGTTGGGCCCACGACGCACGACGAGCAGGGCGGAGCCGAGCGGCAGCGCGTCCACAGCGGCCTGCGCCTCGGGCGAGAGCGCCGGCAACTGGGTCTGACCGGTGGTCTCGGAGTCGTAGGCCTCCAGACCGGAGATGGAGATGGTGGAGGTCGTCTCCGACGCGCGCTCGGGCGTCAGGCCGGGCCTCAGCGGCGCGCCGCAGTTGGAACAGAAGCGGCTGTTCTCCGCGTTGCGGTTACCGCACCTCGTACACACCAGGGCCGACATAGGGGAAAACCCTCCACCCGCACTTGAGGTTGACGGTTGGCCGAAACCTATGCCGCCGGACTGGGCAGGGTCAACCGACGCCCCGCCCTGGCCTCCGGAAATGTCACCACCCGGACCAGGCACCTGGTCGCGGAACAACGGCCGCTGGCCCTCCGCGTCAGGCTGTGCGCGATGGCGGGCGGTCGCGTTGTCGCTGCCCTCTCGCGCGCTCTTGCCGAACAACTTCGCAAACAACTTCACGGGCGATTCCCCTTGACCGAAACAGACCCGCCCGTGGGGCAGGACGAACCCTGACTGAATACACCGGCCGACCCGGACACCTTCACAACGTCCGTATCCACCAGACAGTTTCCACCACGCACCACCCGATCGGTGCGCCGACCCCCCGCAACCTCATGCCCCTGCCGGACGGCCCGCATGCACCCCCGGTTCACTGGGAGGACGACCGAGCGTAGTCAGGCTGCTCCGCCGGTCGCAAGGCGTCCACGACGATCTTGGTCGATCGCTCGACGGTCACGGTGGCCTGCTCCTTCTCGAGAGTCTGCACCACGCCTCCAGGGATGTTGAGCGCCGGTTCGAGGTCCTGCGGCTTGCCGATGACCTTGAAACGATAGGGCGCGTTGATCTTGTTCCCGTCGACACTCACACTCTTGCCGGAATCCGTCAGGAACGTGCCGGCGACGACCCTCACGTCGTTCACCTGGATCGCCTCCGCCCCTGCCGCGCGCAGCTCCTGGATCGCGTCGAGCAGCATGTCCGCCTCGACCGTCCCCTTCGTGTCCTCGATGGTCATGGTGATGCCGGGCCCCTGGGCGGCCACCGTGCCCGCCAGAATGCCCAGTTGCTTCTCCTTCTCGACCGTCTGCTTCCGGGCCTCCTCGGCCTGGTCGGAGCTGTTCTCCAGCTCCTGCCGCTGCTTCTCGAGTCCCTGCTTCTCGTCCTCAAGACGCTGACTGCGGTCATCGAGTTCATCGAGGATGCGTACGAGATCCTCCTGACGCGCGCCCCGCAGGGCGTTGCTGCTCTCGCTGTTGGAGGCGACCTGGACGGCCAGGCCGAAACCGAGGCCGAACAACAGCACCGCGACGATGAGTTGCGCCCGCGACACGCGCGGCGGCCACAGCCCCTGCACCAGCCGCTGCCGGCCGGTCAGCGACGGCTCGGAGGCCTCCTCGGGCGCGTCCGCCCCCACGTCCGCCGCAGGGACCTCCGCGGGCAGCTCTCTGCGCAGCCTGGTGGTCGGCGTCTCGTCCTGGTGCGTCCCGTCCTGGTTGCTCATCGGCCTCACGCCCGGAACACGTGCCGGCGGATCGCCGCGGCATTGGAGAAGATACGGATGCCCAGGACGACCACGACGCCCGTGGACAGCTGCGCTCCCACGCCCAGCTTGTCCCCGAGGAAGACGATCAGGGCGGCCACGACCACG
Source organism: Streptomyces sp. NPDC052016 (assembly GCF_044548445.1). Classification (NCBI taxonomy): domain Bacteria; kingdom Bacillati; phylum Actinomycetota; class Actinomycetes; order Kitasatosporales; family Streptomycetaceae; genus Streptomyces; species Streptomyces sp. NPDC052016. The sequence continues at coordinate 4,612 of NZ_JBIUBX010000039.1, read as the reverse complement.
TTCGACAGGAACGACACGACGAAGACCTTGTCGTCGAAGATGCCGTCGAGCATGGCCCGCAGACCGCCGAACACGGCGTCCAGCGCCGCCACGACGGCGATCGGCAGATAAGGCTCGACGACCGCCGGAACCTCGGGCCGGACCAACAGGCCGGCCACGACTCCCACGACGAGGCCCAGTACGGCGATCACGATGTGCCCTTCTCAGTTCTCGGCTGTGCTGTACGTACGATCACACTCGGTGCGGCGGGCAGCCGGACGTCGTCCTCCACGGAAAGGGCGGTCCGGATGTTGAAGTTCTCCTGCAGGGCGTTCAGGTACAGCCCGTCGGCGCTGTCCTGGAACCGCGTGCCGAGGTTCTTGCCGTCCCCCACCGCGAGCACCGTGTACGGCGGCACCAGCGGCTTGTTGTCGACCAGTATCGCGTCGCCCGCTGCCCTGATCGCCGACAGCGCCGTCAGCCGCTGCCCGTTGATGGAGACGGCCTCGGCTCCGGACGCCCACAGCCCGTTGACCACGCGCTGCATGTCGCGATCGCGCACCCGACCGGTGTCGGAGAACCCGGTGGTCTCGCGCGGATCGCCCTCGCCGCCCGTGGCGGCTTCCTTCGCATCGTCCACGACCAGCTTGATCCCGGGGCCGTGCACCTCGACCGCGCCCGCCAGAATGCCCACGAGCTCCGCCTGGTCGCCGCCCCCGCTGTCCCTGAGCGCCTCCCGCTGCCGCGCGCTCACGTCGTCGCGCAGCTCGTCGACGGTCCCCTCGAGCTTGTCCGCCGCCTCGGTCTCCCGGTCGATGCGGTCGATCAGCTCCTCGCGCTCCTTGGCCACGACGGGAGCGGCGACGCGTGCCTGCGCCGCGCCGACGGTCACCACGAGGGCGGCGAGCACCAGACCGGCCGCCAGGCCCAGCTTCGCCCGCAGCGTCTTGGGCATGCCCCCGGCGCCGTCGGCCCGCTTCCGGGCGGCGGCCTCGGCGTACCCGTCGTCGAGGCTGTGGTCCATGACGTTCGTGAGCAGCGACATGGACGCGTCCGGGCGCGACGCGCGCGCGGGTGTGCTCCGAACGGGGGGCTGCTGCGGCATGCCGCACATCGTCGCACGCCGCGCCCAGTAGCTCCGAACGGCCCCACCGGCGTGCCGGACAGGCCCCCTTGGGGGACACGTGTCCGGCACGCGCGCGTGGTGCGGGTTTCAGCGCCCGGCGCTGTCCACGACCGTCGTCCACTCGTCCAGCAGGGCCTGCGCGGAGGCGTCGTCGGGACCCTCGGCCCACAGGTGCGTGACGGCCTCGGCCGGGTCCGGCAGGACCATGACCCAGCGTCCGTCCGTCTCCACCACGCGGACACCGTCGGTGGTGTCCACGAAGCGGTCCCCGGCGGCTTCGACGACCCGCCGCATCACGAGCCCCTTCACGGCCCACGGCGTCGCCAGATCCCGCTTCAGGACGTGCGCCCGCGGGATCCGCGCGTCGATCTGGCTCAGCGTGAGCTGCGTCCGGGCCACGAGCCCGATCAACCGGACGAAGGCCGCCGTACCGTCGAAGACGCTGCTGAACTCCGGGACGATGAATCCGCCCTTGCCGTCGCCACCGAAGATCGTCGACTCGTCCTGTCCGACCCTGGTCAGGTCGTCCGGCGAGGTCGTCGTCCACTCGACTTGAGTGCCGTGATACGCCGCCACCTGCTCGGCGATCCTCGTCGTCGTCACCGGCAGGGCCACCCGCCCGCTGCGCCGCTCCGCGGCCACCAGGTCGAGCATCACGAGCAGGGCCCGGTCGTCCTCGATGATCCGGCCCTTCTCGTCCACCAGGGACAGCCGCTCGCCCACGGGGTCGAAACGCACGCCGAACGCTGCCCGCGAGGACGCCACGATCTCCCCGAGCCGCACGAGCCCCCGGCGCCGCATGTCGCCCGTCTCGGTCGGCCTGGACTCGTCCAGACCGGGGTTGATGGTCAGCGAGTCCACCCCGAGCTTGCCGAGCAGACTCGGCAGCACGAGCCCGGCGCTTCCGTTCGAGGCGTCCACGACGACCTTCAGACCCGACTCGGAAATCCCGGTCGTGTCCACGTTCCGCAGCAGCGACCCGGTGTACGAGTCGAAGACGCTGGCCGGGAAGTGCAGGTCCCCGATCTCGCCCGGGAACGCCCGCCGGTACTCCTGCCGCGCGAACACCCGGTCCAGCTTCCGCTGGCTGCCCTGTGACAGATCGGCGCCCTGCCCGTCGAAGAACATGATGTCCACCGAGTCCGGCACACCGGGCGAGGTCCGGATCATGATGCCGCCGGCACTGCCCCGCGCGGTCTGCTGCCGCGCCACGGGCAGCGGCACGTTCTCCAGGTCCCGTACGTCGATGGCGCTCGCCTGCAACGCGGAGATGACCGCCCGCTTCAGCGCACGCGCACCGCGGGAGTGGTCACGGGCCGTGGTGACCGTGGAGCCCTTCTTCAGCGTCGTCGCATAGGCGCCGGCGAGCCGCACCGCCAGCTCCGGCGTGATCTCCACGTTCAGGATTCCCGACACCCCGCGGGCGCCGAAGAGGTGCGCCTGCCCCCGCGACTCCCAGATCACCGAGGTGTTGACGAACGCGCCCGCTTCGATGGTCTTGAACGGATAGACCCGCACATTGCCCTGCACGATCGATTCTTCACCGATCAGGCACTCATCACCGATCACGGCACCGTCCTCGATCCGGGCGGCCCGCATGATGTCGGTGTTCTTGCCTACGACACACCCGCGCAGGTTGCTGTGCTGCCCGACGTAGACGTTGTCGTGCACGACGGCCTTGTGCAGGAAGGCGCCGCTCTTCACGACGACGTTCGACCCGACGACGGTGTGCTCACGGATTTCCGCGCCGGCCTCGACCTTGGCGTAGTCACCGATATAGAGAGGCCCACGCAGAACGGCGTCGGGATGCACTTCGGCACCTTCGGCCACCCACACGCCCGGCGAGATCTCGAACCCGTCGAGCTCGACGTCGACCTTGCCCTCGAGGACGTCGGCCTGCGCCTTCACATAGCTCTCGTGCGTGCCGACGTCCTCCCAGTAGCCCTCGGCGACATAGCCGTAGATCGGCTTGCCTTCCTTCATGAGCTGCGGGAAGACGTCGCCGGACCAGTCGACGGGCACGTCGGCCTCGACGTAGTCGAAGACCTCGGGCTCCATCACGTAGATGCCGGTGTTCACGGTGTCCGAGAAGACCTGGCCCCAGGTCGGCTTCTCCAGGAAACGCTCGACCTTGCCCTCTTCGTCGACGATCGTGATGCCGAATTCCAGCGGATTGGGCACCCGTGTCAGACAGACGGTGACCAGCGCACCCTTTTCCTTGTGGAAGTTGATCAGTTCGGTGAGGTCGAAGTCGGTCAGGGCATCACCGGAGATCACGAGGAAGGCGTCGTCCTTCAACGCCTCCTCTGCGTTCTTGACGCTTCCGGCGGTACCGAGTGGCTTCTCCTCGTTGGCATAGCTGAGCTCCATTCCGAGCTCTTCACCATCACCGAAGTAGTTCTTGACCAATGACGCCAGGAACTGGACAGTGACGACGGTCTCGTTGAGCCCATGCCTTTTGAGCAGCCTCAGAACGTGCTCCATGATCGGCCGGTTGGCCACCGGCAGGAGCGGCTTGGGCATGCTCGAGGTCATAGGGCGAAGGCGTGTGCCTTCGCCTCCGGCCATCACGACGGCCTTCATGTCGGAAGCGTCCTCCTTGAAGAGACGACGGTCTAGCCGACTTCACCCGTCCAGATTGTCCCGCACTTTTCCGCCGCGGGCCATCGAGCCACTGCTAGGCGATCGGCGGGCTCAGTCGGCCATGGCGTCCGCACGGACCAGGCGGCGGACTTGCACCACGTAGAGGACTCCTGCCCACCAGTAGAGCGTTGTACCCCATCCTGCGAACGCCCATCCGAAAATAGCAGCGAGTGACGCCAACCATCCAGATCCGTCACTGAGCAGCAGAAGGGGGAAGGCGTACATCAGGTTGAACGTGGCCGCCTTCCCGAGGAAGTTGACCTGGGGCGGCGGATAGCCGTGCCGCCTGAGGACGCCCACCATCAGCAGCAGAAGCAGTTCCCGCGCGAGAAGTACCGCCGTCAACCAGACAGGCAGAATCTCCCGCCAGGTGAGACCGACCAGGGTGGACAGAATGTAGAGCCGGTCAGCGGCCGGGTCGAGAAGCCGGCCCAGGCTGCTGATCTGGTTCCAGCGACGTGCGAGCTTGCCGTCCAGGTAGTCGCTGACCCCGCTCAGAGCCAGCACCAGGAGGGCCCAGCCGTCGCTCTGCGGACCCCCGAACTCAGGCCTGAGAATCAGCCACAGGAACAAGGGCACGCCGACGAGACGCGCCATGCTGAGGATGTTCGGGATGGTGAGGACCCGGTCGGTCTGAACACGGGTCTCCTGGACCTCCACCCGGGGGCCTCCAGTAGGAAACGAGCCAACGATGCCCCCTGACCTTACCTCAACGCAAAAAAGCTCTGGCTCCTGGGCTGTATGCCCAAGAGCCAGAGCTGTAAAAGGAGTTCGGCGGCGTCCTACTCTCCCACAGGGTCCCCCCTGCAGTACCATCGGCGCTGTAAGGCTTAGCTTCCGGGTTCGGAATGTAACCGGGCGTTT
>NZ_JBIUBX010000038.1:0-84429 GCF_044548445.1 Streptomyces sp. NPDC052016 | reverse complement strand
CCCCCCCCCCCCCCCCCCCCCCCCCCCCCCCCCCCCCCCCCCCCCCCCCCCCCCCCCCCCCCCCCCCCCCCGACCCACCCACCCCCCGCAGGCGCACCCCGCCAGCCGCCGCAGGCACCGCGCACGCGGTCCGGCCCCGACCACCTACTCCGCCGACGTGGCCTTCAACGCCAGCCACAACTCCATCCGCACATCCGGATCGTCCAGCGAACGCCCCAGGATCTCCTCCACACGCCGCATCCGGTACCGCAGCGTATGACGGTGAACGCCCAGATCGGCCGCCGCCGCGTCCCACTGCCCGTGACGGGAGAGCCACGCGCGGAGCGAGGCGACCAGGTCGCCCCGGCCGGTCGCGTCGTGCTCGTGGAGGGCCCGCAGCAGACCGTCCGCGAAGGCCTTCACCGCGTCGTCCGCGAGAAGCGGAAGCACCGAGCCGGCCGCGAGCTGCTCGTGCTCGACGAGCACGCGGCCACGCCGCCGGGCCACGGACAGAGCCTGCTCCGCCTGCTTGTAGGCCGCGGCCGCGGCGATCGGCCCGGAGGGCGCGGAGAGGCCGACGACCAGCTCGTCCTCGTCACCGCCCTCACGCGCGCTGCCCGAGGCGCGCGCGTTCTCCATCGCCGCCGCGTACTGCCCGCACGCCCCCACCGCCGCACCCCCGTCCGCGGCCACCGCCACCAGCCGCTCGCCGCCCTCGGGCACGACCAGCACGGCCTCCCCGGCCCGGGCGGCCGCCGTTTCCACGGTCTCGGCGAGGCCGCCCAGCGGGTCCGCCGACTCGGCCACGATCACCCGGAAGGGCGCGTCGAGCAGACCGCCGTAGAGGTCCCCGGCGACGGCCCGCGCGTGGTCCGGTTCGCCCGCCAGGAGCATGCGCAACACCGCCGCACCGACGCGCTGCTCGGCCGCGTGCAGGGAGCGGGAGCGTTCCGTGGTGAGGGTGAGCAGCGCGACCGCCGAGTGCACGGCGTACCGCTCCGCCGTGCCGAGCGCCGCGGCGGTGCCGACCGCGAGCGCCGCGCGCGGCCGACGGCCGGTGCCGAGGGAGTGCAGCTCGACCCGGTCGTCGTGGTCGGAGTGCTCGGGTCCGCCGACGACCGCGGAGGCCGGCGCGGCCCGGTCCCTCAGCCGTTCCACCTCCGCCGTGAGCCGCGCCGCGCGCCGCCCGGCCCACTCGGGCGCGGCGGCGACGACGGCGCCGGAGGCGTCGTACAGGGCCGCCCAGCCGTCGACCTGTGCGGCGAGCGCGGCGAGCAGGCCCTCCGGGCCGTCCGTCAGCGCTTGTTTCGTCAGTTCCCGCTGGGCCGCGAACCCGGCCGTCACGGCCCGGTACTGGTCGGCGGCGATCGCCGCCGAGACGGCTTTGCTGATCGCGAGGAAGGGCGTGCGACGCGGCACCTCCAGCAGCGGCAGGCTTTCCTGCTCCGCCGCGTCCACGAGGGCTTTCGGGACGTCCTCGTAGTTGACGCCGACACCGAAGCCGAGCCCCACCACCCCCGCCCCGGCCAGGCGCTTCACGTAGCGCCGCATGGCCTCGGGGTCCTCCGCGTCCAGTTTCAGCGCGGTGGTCAGCAGCAGTTCCCCGCCCTCCATGTACGGGACGGGGTCGGCGAGCTCGCTGACGTGCGCCCAGCGCACCGGCACGTCCAGGCGGTCCTCGCCCGCGCGGACGGTCAGCTTCAGCGCGGAGTGGTGGACGAGCGAGGAGAGCGTGGGAGGCATGGGGCCTTCAGGTCGGTGAGGTGATCTCTTGGCCGTCGCGTATGAACGTCCTGGGTCGATTCTGCCTCACTGTACGGTCTCCGTACGTCACCCGTTCGGCCTATCAGCCGCGCAGGTCCACCAGCAGCGGCGGAGCGTGCTCGCCCTCGACGGTCGTCAGGGACAGCACCGCGTGCCCGGGCGGCACCTCGTGCGCCAGCTGGGACGCCGACCACCGCTCCCGCTCGACCTGGCGCACGGTCACCGCGTCCGTCGTGACGGCCTTTCCGGTGACCAGCTTGCGCAGGGCGTGGAGCGCGCGGGTCATCGGCTGGTCGGCGAAGACGGTGTGCTTGGCGACCTCCGTGGTCTCGACCCACTCGGTGCCCCAGGTCTGCGCGAACCGGCTGCCGTCCCAGGTGGTGATGCCGGAGAACGCCATCCGGCAGCCGACCGCCCCGTACAGCGGCCCGTGCAGCGTCTCGGGGACGTCTGCGACGGTCCGCAGCGCGAGCACCACGCCCGCGTTCTGCGAGCGCAGCCGCTGGATCCGGCGCACGGACTCCGGGGTGACCGTCCCCGTCGCGTCGTCGAGCACCAGGCAGGCGAAGTGGGTGCGGCGGCCCTCGCGCACGACGGCGTGGAACTGGGCGAGGACGAGCCGGGTGATCAGCCGGGCGGCCTCCTCGTGGCCGCGCTCGGGCAGGTCGACCCGCACCCGCAGGGGGTGGTGGGCGACGGCGCGCAGCGAGAAGGCCCGGTGCGCGCCCTCCTGCGCACCCCCGCCGAAGAACTCCGCGAAGACCGGCCGGTTCAGCAGTGCGAGCCGGTCGGCGAGGGCCCGGCCCGGGTCGCCGGGCGTGCCCGTCTGACGGACGCGCGCGTCGAGTTCACGGCGCATCACCTCGTTCCCGGCCGCGGCCTCCCGCAGCGCGGACAGCGCCGCCGACTCGCCCTCGAGGAGCTCGCGCAGCTCGGGCAGGGCGGGGAAGCGGCCGTGCACGGCCCGGTAGGGGCCGAGCAACTGGGCGAGCGCCGTGGCCGCGCTCTGGCCGTTCACGGTGTCGAGGTCGCCCACGAGCGCCTCGGCGAGCACGGCGGCCGCCTCGTCGGGGTCGTCGGACCCGGCGTACGGGTCCAGGTCGTGAACGGACGACGGGTCCCCGATCCCTACGATCACGTCGAACGAGGAGTCGGAGCCGAGCGGGCTTCCGGGGGAGGAGACCGCGACGAGAGCGCAGCCCCCGGTGAGCGCCTGGAGCGCCAGCGCCTCGGTCAGCGGCTCGACGAGGGTCCGCGTCTTGCCCGAGCCGGACGGCCCGACCGCCAGCAGCGAGGTGCCCAGCACGTCCGGACCGAGCGCGGCGCCCGCGTCGTGGTAGGCGAGCGGGGTGCGCTCGGCGGGCACCCAGCGGCCGATGCGGACCTGCCCTGCCAGCAGGTCGTGGCGCGCGCGGCGCCGGGGCAGGTCGCGGTCGCCGGAAGGATGCGTCCAGGCGGCGCCCCCCTCGCGCAGCACCGTCTCCCGGAAGCCGGGCTGTCCGGCCGCCCACGCGCGCGTGACGCGCGCGCAGTCCACGTCGTTCATCCGCCCGGCCGCGACCTCGGCGGTCAGCACGTCCGCAGCCTCGTACTGCCCGGCGTCCCGCAGCTCGGGCCACTGCGCGCGCGGCCGCTCCACGCTCGCGACAACGGGCCGGTCGGGGCCCGCGCTCCGCGCGGCGAGGCGTGCCTTCAGAAGGGGCCACCAGCCGCCGAGCAGCGCGAACGGCCACACCACCAGCAGGGTGATCACCGCGTAGAGCGCGTCGGTGAACGTGGGGGAGGCGAACAGCTCGTAGCTGCCGGAGATCAGGACGATGAGCGAGAACAGCGGGTCGACGACCGGCAGGGCGTCCCAGCCGACCCCCGGGAAGGCGCGGGGGAAGACGAAGCTCAGCGCGGCCAGCGCGCACAGGAGGGCCAGCAGCGCCCGCGCGGGCTGGGGCCGACGGCCGACGAAGTGGCGCGCGGCGTCGAGCCAGCCGCCCAGCCGGCCCATGGCGCAGACCAGGAGGGCGAAGAAGACGCCGTCGTAGACCACGCGGGCCTCGGCGCCCTCCATGGTCCTGGGGGAGGCGAGCGTGCCGCCCCACCACCAGTCGTCCGGTGTGAACAGCCGCAGCGGCGCGAACTGGTAGGGAATGCCGCCGCGCCGCCACAGCGACCACAGCACCAGGGCGACCGCCAGCGGGATGAGCATGCCGACGACGGTGACGGGCGCGAGCCGCTCCGCCGACCGGGTGGCCTTGGGCTGCCGGTGGCCGAAGCGCCAGATGCCGGGCCGGGCGGCCGGGCGCCTCTCGTTCAGCCACGCGGCCACGGCGGAGGGGGGTGACGCGGCCTGTGCCGCCTGCTCGGTCGGGTGCGGTGCCGGACCCGGCGCCCGGGCCGGCCGCGGCGGCACCAGGGGTTTCTCCGGCGGCATCGCGGGGCGCTCGGGCGGCCCCGCCGGGCGCGGCACAGGATTCGCATGCGTACCCCGGGCGTCCTGCGTCCCGTCGCTGTCCATCGCGCTTGCCCCCTGACCAGCCGTTCCGTCCGTCGTCGCCGAGTCAATCTAACGCCCCGGCAAGGGGAGTTCACCGCTTACGCGCCCGGGGCCGTTCCGGGGACCGGCCGGCCGGCGGCACCCCGGCTATGTCCACGGCGGACAACCGGCATCGAAGACAACGCCCACATGGAGCATGCCCACCCCTCCCTCACCGTCCTAGCCTGCGAGAAAAGAAGTAATGCGTCCGAAAAACGCACCCCGGAACACCGGGACCACCCGGTACGCAAGATCACTAGGGAGCCCCCCATGAGCGCACTTCCGCAGGAGCGCCGCGTCGTCACCGCCATCCCCGGCCCGAAGTCGCAGGAGCTGCAGGCCCGCCGCGTCGCCGCGGTCGCGCAGGGCGTGGGTTCCGTGCTGCCGGTGTTCACCGCGCGCGCGGGCGGCGGCATCATCGAGGACGTCGACGGCAACCGCCTCATCGACTTCGGCTCCGGTATCGCGGTGACCAGCGTCGGCGCCTCCGCCGAGGCCGTCGTACGCCGGGCCTCCGCCCAGCTGGCCGACTTCACCCACACCTGTTTCATGGTCACCCCCTACGAGGGCTACGTGGAGGTCGCGGAGGCGCTCGCCGAGCTCACCCCCGGTGACCACGCCAAGAAGTCCGCGCTGTTCAACAGCGGCGCCGAGGCCGTCGAGAACGCGGTGAAGATCGCCCGTGCGTACACCAAGCGCCAGGCGGTCGTCGTCTTCGACCACGGCTACCACGGCCGGACGAACCTCACGATGGCGCTGACCGCCAAGAACATGCCGTACAAGCACGGCTTCGGGCCCTTCGCGCCCGAGGTCTACCGTGTGCCGGTCGCCTACGGCTACCGCTGGCCGACCGGCCCGGAGAACGCCGGCCCCGAGGCCGCCGCCCAGGCCATCGACCAGATCACCAAGCAGGTCGGCCCGGACAACGTGGCCGCGATCATCATCGAGCCGGTGCTCGGTGAGGGCGGCTTCATCGAGCCGGCCAAGGGCTTCCTGCCCGCGATCCGCCAGTTCGCCGCCGACAACGGCATCGTCTTCGTCGCCGACGAGATCCAGTCCGGTTTCTGCCGCACCGGCCAGTGGTTCGCCTGCGAGGACGAGGGCATCGTCCCGGACCTGATCACCACCGCCAAGGGCATCGCCGGCGGTCTGCCGCTCGCCGCGGTCACCGGCCGCGCCGAGATCATGGACGCCGCGCACGCGGGCGGCCTCGGCGGCACCTACGGCGGCAACCCGGTGGCCTGCGCCGGCGCACTCGGCTCCATCGAGACGATGAAGGAGCTCGACCTCAACGCCCGGGCGAAGAACATCGAGGCGATCATGAAGGCCCGCCTCACCGCCATGGCGGAGAAGTTCGACATCATCGGCGACGTCCGGGGCCGTGGCGCGATGATCGCCATCGAGCTGGTCAAGGACCGCGCCACCAAGGAGCCGAACCCGGAGGCGACGGCCGCCCTGGCCAAGGCCTGCCACCAGGAGGGCCTGCTGGTGCTGACCTGCGGCACCTACGGCAACGTGCTGCGCTTCCTGCCGCCGCTGGTCATCGGTGACGACCTGCTCAACGAGGGTCTTGACATCATCGAGCAGGCCTTCGCCCGCATCTGAGCCGCGCGCCCGCGCCCGCCCCGGGGCGGGCGCGTTCCCGGGCCGGGCAGAGCGTGTGATTCCGGGCCGGGCAGAGCGTGTGAAGAAGGTGTGCGAGGTGGATGGCGGGAGGCGGTTCGGCCTGTCGCCCCGCCAGTCACTGCCGTAGGTTCTACCCAGATGAGAGATACACCCCGCCCGCAGGCGACTGCGGGCGATCCCAGGCCGGGGCCTCCCCAGCTTCGACCTGGTCGTGCCTCGCGCACACAACCGGAGCCTCCGGCTCCGGATCTCCTCACCGATCGGACGGTCGCCCGCCCCAAACCCCCCGGGGCGCGCGGCGTTCCGATCCGGACGGCCACCCCGGAACCACCCCCCCTGTTCCGGGGTGGCCGACCTCCTTCTGAGGTGCGGACCACGGAGAACGGACCCCGGATTCACTCCGGGGTCTCTTTTTTCGCCACGCTCCGGTACGAAACGTCTCGTTTCGGTCGGCTCGGGGCGTCCGCCGCGCACCCCCCGGCGCCTCCGGTACCGCGCGGCTCGCCCGCGACGACGTGCCACGCCGGTCGTCTCCGCTCCGGCCGAGCCGGCGCTCGCGCCGCCGCGTCCCCAGCACCTCGCCCGGGCGGACGTCCTGCGCCCGTCCCCTGGGGATCGCCGGCACGGGGCGCGCCCTGCTCCCGCCGTGCGCGTTCCGCCGACCGCCGCGATCATGGAGCAGACCGGCGCCCCGCACTTCCCGGCGGGCGCACACGGCCCTACCTGACAAGCTGGAGCCCATGCCGACCCGTCCCCAGCAGCCGACGAAGGACGCGCCCATACCGCCGGACGCCGGACGCCCGGCTCCCGGGGCCCTCCTCCTCACCCTCCTGTTCGGCCTGCCCTCCCTCCTCTTCGCCCTGCTCACCTGGCAGGTGACCGCCGACGGGCCGCTCCTGGGCGTCGACGAGCGCCTCAGCCGCGCCCTCGCCCACCCGGATCCGGCCTTCGAACCCCTCGCCGACCTCGGCAACGTGTCGGTCGCGGTGCCCGTGCTGCTGCTCGTCGTCTGGTACGTCGCCCGGCGGGCGAGGGCCGCTGGTGCCGGCCGGTGGTGGCTGCCCCCCGTCGCCGCGCTCGCACCGATGGCGCTGATGCCGCTGATCGTCATACCCCTGAAGGAGTGGACGGACCGGCCGGGCACGCCCGTCGTGCCGCCGGCCACCGGCTACTACCCCTCCGGGCACACGGCGACGGCGGCCGCCGCCTACGGCGCCGCCGCGCTGATCCTGGTGCCCTGGCTGCTCACGGCGCTCGTCCGCCGCGCGGTCGCGGCCACCGCCGTCGTCCTCGTCGGGGCCGTCTCCCTCGGGCTGGTCCGGCAGGGCTACCACTGGCCGTCGGACGTCGTGGCCAGCTGGTGCCTGGGGACGGTGCTGCTGGGTGCGTTGTGGCTGCTCCTGCGGCGCGTCGGGCGGTAGCCGACCGCGCCAAACCGGCACACCCCCGTCCCCCACCACTACGACTCGGACAAACGACCCTCCGCCTCCCCGCCCCTACCGTGGACCAGGAAAGCCAGCACACCCCCAACGCGGAAGGGCCGGGACTCCACAATGACTTCCACCCACGCCTTCTGGCTCGCCGGCCGCCAGGCCACCGGCGAGGACAGCTTCGACGTCACCTCCCCGTGGGACGGCCGTCTCGTCGGCAAGGTCAGCGTGCCGACGGACGCGCAGGTCGAGGAGGCCGTGGCCGCCGCGTACGCCGTGCGGGACGAGTTCGCCGCCACCCCGGCCCACGTCCGCGCCGCCGCCCTCGACCACGTCAGCAAGCGGCTCGTCGAGCGCACCGAGGAGATCGCCCGGCTGATCTCCGCCGAGAACGGCAAGCCGATCAAGTGGGCCCGCGGCGAGGTCGGCCGTGCCGTGTCGGTCTTCCGGTTCGCGGCCGAGGAGGCCCGCCGGTTCAACGGCGGCGAGGCCCAGCGGCTCGACACCGACCTCGGCGGCCAGGGGCGCCTCGCCCTCACCCGGCGCTTCCCGAAGGGTGTCGTGCTCGGCATCGCGCCGTTCAACTTCCCGCTGAACCTCTGCGCCCACAAGGTGGCCCCGGCCATCGCCGCCGGCGCGCCGATCATCCTCAAGCCGGCCCCGGCCACCCCGCTCTCCGGCCTGGTCATCGGCGAACTGCTCGCCGAGACCGAGCTGCCCGCCGGCTCCTGGAGCATCCTGCCGGTCTCCAACGACCGCATGCCCGCCCTCGTCCAGGACGAGCGGCTGCCGGTCATCTCCTTCACCGGCTCCGAGAAGGTCGGCTACGCGATCATGGACTCGGTGCCGCGCAAGCACTGCACCCTGGAGCTGGGCGGCAACGGCGCGGCCGTCGTCCTCGGCGACTGGGCGTCCGACGCCGACCTCGACTGGGCCGCGACCCGCATCGCGACCTTCTCCAACTACCAGGGCGGCCAGTCCTGCATCTCCGTGCAGCGGGTCATCGTGGACGCCTCGGTCCACGACCGGCTGCTGCCGCGCATCGTCGCCGCCGTCGAGGCCCAGGTCACCGGCGACCCCTCCGACGACAGCACCGACGTCGGCCCGCTGGTCAGCGAGGACGCGGCCAAGCGCGTCGAGGCGTGGGTGCAGGAGGCGGTCGACGCCGGGGCGCAGCTGCTCACCGGCGGCAAGCGTGACGGCGCCTCCTACGCGCCGACCGTCCTCACCGACGTACCGGCCACCGCCACGATCTCCTGCGAGGAGGTCTTCGGGCCGGTCCTCACCGTGCAGAAGGTGGACGGCGAGGCGGAGGCCTTCGCCGCGGTCAACGACTCCAAGTACGGACTCCAGGCGGGCGTCTTCACCCACGACGTGCAGGTCGCCTTCCGCGCCCACCGCGCGCTCGAGGTCGGCGGCGTCGTCATCGGCGACGTGCCCTCCTACCGCGCCGACCAGATGCCGTACGGCGGCGCCAAGCAGTCCGGGGTGGGCCGCGAGGGCGTGCGGTTCGCGATGGAGGACTACACGTACGAGCGCGTGCTGGTCCTCACCGGGCTCGCTCTCTGACCGATCCGGCGAACCTCTGGCTCATGGGAACCATTTTCAGGTAGTCTCGCTGTCGACGCGAGATCGCCGTCCCTGAAGGGGCCCGGCACCGATGCCTTCCGGTGCCGGGCCCCTTCGTCGCGTCGGCCTGGTCCGGACCCTCAACCGGAGAAGCCGACGAGCGCGAGCCGCAGCGGGCCGCGCAGCCTGAGCCGCAGGTCGTGCACGCCCTCCGCGGCGAACGGGGCGTCGAGCGTGGTGTAGTCGTACGGTCCCGCCGTGGCCGTGTCGAGCGTCAGCACGGCCGGCGGGGCGCCGGCCAGGGAGACCTCCACCGTGCCCTCGCCGGCCACCTCCACCGTCACCCCGGTGGTGCCGGCGCCGAAGTCGCAGGCCCGGTAGACCAGCTCACCCGAGCCGCCCGCCACCGGTGTCACCGCCTCCCCCGACACCTTCGTCCGGTCCACGATCTCGATGCCGCTGTGCTCGTCGAAGTCGACGGCGGCCAGGCCCCGGCGCAGGACGGGACGCGGGGCCGCCGGGTCGCCGTCGAGCGTCACCGTCGTCCGCAGCCGGACGTCCTCGCTGGAGGCGCCGACCAGCAGGTCGTACGGGCCCGGCTCGAGACGCCGGCCGCCCCGGGCCACGTCCCAGAAGGTGAAGGCGGACAGCGGGACGTCGAAGGAGACCTCCCGCCTCTCGCCCGGGGCGAGGGTGAGCCGGCGGTGGGCCAGCAGCTCGCGGCGCGGACGGGTGACCGACGGGTCCACCGCGCGCGTGTAGAGCTGGGCGACCTCGTCGGCGGTCGCCTCCCCGGTGTTGGTGACCGTGAAGGACACGCGCGCCAGGTCGTCCTCGACGGCCACCGCCAGGTCGGCGTACCCGAACGAGGTGTAGGACAGGCCGTGCCCGAACGGGAACAGCGGGGCGCCCTCGAAGTACAGGTACGTCTGGCGGGCGCCGATCACGTCGTAGTCGAGCAGGTCGGGCAGGTCCGCGTCGTCGGCGTACCAGGTCTGCGGCAACCGGCCCGCGGGGGAGACGTCACCGGCCAGGACGCGCGCCAGGGCGGTCCCCGCGGCCTGCCCGCCGTGCGCGGTCCACAGCGCCGCGGACAGCCGCCCCGGCTCGAACGCGTACGGGTACGCCGACACCAGCGCCAGCACCGTGCGCGGGTTCGCGGCGCGGGCCGCCTCCAGGATCCGCTCCTGCTGGGCCGGCAGCCGCAGGGTGGTGCGGTCCTCGGTCTCGCGGCCGTTGATGTGCGGGTCGTTGCCCGCCACCACCACGACCACGTCCGCCTCGGCCGCGACGCGGGTCACCGCGTCTTCGCCGCGTTCGACGACGATGAGCTCGAAGATCTCGGGATTGTCCTCGGCAACCTTCACGCCCTCGGCGGTGACAGATACGTGGCGACCCGTTCCCACGTGCCTGAGGAGGTGACCGTTCCCATGGGGTTCGAGACGGAACGTCTCCTGGACGACCCAGCCGCCGGGCTGGTCGGCGGAGGCGCGCAGGAAGCCGTCCTCGGCGACCGAGAGGTAGCGGCCGTCCGGGGCGCGCAGGGTGAGGACGTCCTCGCCCCAGTCGGCCATGGCGAGTTCGGTGCCGCCGGCGTCGGTGGTGAGCGGCGGCAGGTCGGTGCGGCCCGCGAGCAGCGCCGGGTCCAGGGCGCCCTCGGCGCCGCGCACCGTGTCGGCGGCCTCGGGAGCCGCCGGGACGTGCAGGTACGTGCCGGCGGAGGTCTTCAGCAGCACACGGTCCACGCCCTCGGCGAACGCCACGCGCTCGGCGCCGAACCGCTCGTACAGCCCCTCCAGCGGTGTGGAGCGGTGGATCAGCGTGCCGCTGTACCAGTCGAGCTTGCACTCGTCGGCGAGCAGCCCGACCACGGCGATCCGGGTGTCGGGGGCGAGCGGCAGCACGCCGTCGTTGCGCAGCAGGACCACCGCCTGCTCGGCGGCCTCCTGTGCGAGGGCGCGGTGGGCCGGCGTGTCGAACTCGCCCGTGCCCGCGTGCGGGTCGTGGCGCGGATCGAACTCGCCCAGCCGGAAGCGGACCGACAGCTGGCGGCGGACCGCCGCGTCGACGTCCGCCTCGGTCAGCAGGCCCCGGTCCAGAGCGCCCCGGACGCGTGCCGTGATCTTCGAGCTGTCCGTGCCGTGATCGGTGAAGCTGTCCACGCCCGCGGTCAGCGCGGCCGCCGTCGCCTCCTCGTGGGTGTCGAAGTAGTGCTCGGAGTCGACCAGGTTGGAGGGCGCGCCCGCGTCCGAGCAGACCAGCAACTCCTCGTCCGTCCAGGTCCGCAGGTGCTCGCGCAGGTAGGGCGAGACGTGGTTGGGGCGGCCGTTGACCAGGTTGTACGCGGGCATCACACCGGCCACCGCGCCCGCCTCGACCGTCTCGCGGAACGCGCGCAGGTCGTACTCGTGCAGCACGCGCGGCCGGACCGAGGAGGACGTGACGTCCCGGCCGGTCTCGTTGTTGTGGGCCAGCCAGTGCTTGAGGACCGGGGCGGTGCGCCAGTAGGTCGGATGTTCCCCGCGCAGACCGTGCGTGTACGCGGTGGCGATGGCGGAGGTCAGCTTCGGGTCCTCGGAGTAGCCCTCCTCGTTGCGGCCCCACAGCGGGTGGCGCAGCAGATTGACCGTGGGGGACCACACGTTGAGGCCCACCCGCTCGTCGCGGGCGCGCATCGCGCGGACCTCCTTGGACACCGCCTCGCCGACCCGGCGGACCAGCTCCTCGTTCCAGGTCGCGCCCAGCCCCACGGCCTGCGGGAACACCGTCGCCGGGCCCATCCAGGCGACACCGTGCAGGGCCTCCTGGCCGGTGCGGAACGCGGCGACGCCGAGCCGCTCCACGGCGGGGGCGAACTGGTGCAGAAAGGAGACCTTCTCATCCAGCGTCAGCCGCGACAGCAGGTCGTCGATGCGCTTCGCGAACGGCAGGTGCGGATCGCGGAAAGGCGGCGTGGGCGGCGTGTGTGCGGTCACGTGGGATCCCTTTGCGATGGAGCGGGGAGAGCTCTTTCGAAGCGCTTCGATGCTCATTCGACGTCGGGGTGGGTGTCAAGACGTCCCCCGGCAACAACTCCGATACCCGGCCGTTATTTCAAGCCGTACATGAGCGTGCACCGAACCCGGATACGTCCGAGGAATATTGGGAGCGACCCTTGTGCGCCCCCCTCCCTTCACTTAACCTCGCAGCAACATCGAAGCGCTTCGACGATCCGTCGACAGTGAGGAGCCGCGCAGGCGGCCACCCGTCCTGGCGGCGATCAGGGACCGAGAACGCTTCAGCTCAGCCAGTTCCACTCGAGACACCGCAGCCGACGGCCCCCGCCGGGTGTCCTGGTGCGCCATGAAGGGTTGACGCAATGACGCCGAACGCCGCTTCCGCCTCCTCCGGGCCGAGCCGGAGAAGCTTCCTCGCCTCCACGGCGGTCGCCACCGCAGCGGTGGCGGGAGGCATGCCGCTGCTTGCCGCCTGCGGCGGCTCGGACAGCGGCTCGCGCGAGGGCACCACGTCGGGCAAGGACGCCGAGAAGATCCTGCCGGCGTATGTCGCCAGCAATGTGGTGACGCCCGACATCCCCGCCAAGAACGGCTCGGCGATCGGCTTCACCAGCAAGCTCGATCTCGCCACTTTGAAGACCTCGGTGCCGAAGAAGCTCGGCAAGGGCGGCAAGGTCACCATCATGTCCCCCTTCTGGGGCTCCCCGCCGAAGTCCGACAACGCCTACTACAAAGCGATGAACGACCTGATCGGCGTCGACGTCGCCTGGCAGAACCAGGACGGCAACACCTACGAGCAGAAGCTCGGCGCGGTCCTCGCCTCCAGCGACGTCCCGGACGTGGTGGTCGTCCCCGGCTGGAACATGAACGGCAAGATACCCAGCGCCATCATGAGCAAGTTCGCCGACCTCGGCCCGTACCTCTCCGGGGACGCCGTCAAGGAGTACCCGAACCTCGCGGCGATCCCCACCGACGCCTGGCAGCGCTCCCTCTTCGGCGGCAGGCTGCTCGGCCTGCCGCAGCCGGCCCCGTACGTCACCGGGATCGTCCCCCTCTACCGCAAGGACGTCTTCGACAAGGAGGGGTACGAGGTCCCGAGGTCGGCCGACGAGTTCATGGCGCTGGCCAAGGAGATCACCAACGCCAAGGCCAAGCGGTGGGCCTGCCTCGACATGAAGTGGACCGCGTTCCAGGCCTTCGGCGTCCTTTCCGGCAGCGAGAAGCCGCTCGGCTGGAACCTCGTCGACGGCAAGCTGGTCTACCGCATCGAGACCGAGGAGTACCTCGAGGCGCTGGAGTGGACCCGCAAGCTCTTCGCCGCCGGGGTCGTCCACCCCGACGCCAAGCTGGGCAAGAGCCAGGCCACCGATCCCGGCCCCAAGTTCGCGGCCGGCGAGTTCCTGATCTACGCCAACAACATCAGCCAGTGGTGGAGCCGCACCGGCGAACAGGCGGCCCAGAACCCTGAGTTCAAGATCTGGGGCATGGACGTCTTCGGCCACGACGGCGGCGACCCGACCCTCTGGGCCGAGCAGCCGGCCGGCATCTTCGCCTTCGTCAACAAGAAGGCGTCGGAGTCCGTGATCCGTGACGCGCTGGCCGTCGCCAACGTCACCGCCGCGCCGTACGGCACCAAGGAGTTCATGATGACCAACTACGGTGTGGAGGGCACCCACTACACCGTCAAGGACGGCGTCCCCGTCAAGACCGACCAGGGCAACATCGACGTGATGAACGCGTACGTCATGGTCGCGAGCCCCGCCGCCACGATCGCGCACCCCGACTTCCCCGACGTCGCCAAGGCGCAGGTCGAGTGGCAGCAGCGGATGGGTGCCTTCACCAAGAAGTCCGCCTTCTACGGCATGCAGATCACCGAGCCCGCCCGCTACACCAACCTCTCCAACGACTTCGAGCAGCTCGAGGACGACATCACACGCGGCCGCAAGAAGATCAGCGACATGCAGCAGGCCGTCTCCGACTGGAAGAAGAAGGGCGGCGACCAACTGCGCGACTGGTACAAGAAGCTGCTCGACGACAACGGCTCGGCCGCGAGCTGACCCGGCACCGAGGCAAGGAGAACGGCCGTGTCGAACAGCACGGTGCCTCGGAGCGGGACCGAGGCCAGTACGCCGGCGAAGTCCGGTGATACCCCGGTGGCGTCCGGCGGCGCCACCGGCTCCCGGCCCCCGCGAAGGCAGGGGAGGCTCAGCCTGCGGCTCAGGTTCAGACGCGACCGTGTCCTGCTCCTGATGACCCTGCCGGCCGTCCTCCTGGTCCTGCTCTTCAACTACGTGCCGATCCTCGGCAACGTCGTCGCCTTCCAGGAGTACGACCCCTACATCAGCGACAACGGGGTCGTCTCCATCCTGCACAGCCCCTGGGTGGGCGTGGAGAACTTCCGGCGCATCTTCGAGGACTCGGCCTTCTGGCAGGCCGTGCAGAACACGCTGGTGCTGTTCTTCCTGCAGCTGATCGTCTTCTTCCCGGTCACGATCCTGCTCGCGCTGCTCATCAACAGCGTGGTCAGGCCCCGGGTGCGAGCGGTCGCGCAGGCCGTCCTCTACCTGCCGCACTTCTTCTCGTGGGTGCTGGTCATCGCCGTCTTCCAGCAGATGTTCGGCGGTGCGGGAATGCTTTCGCAGCTGCTGCGGCAGCACGGGTACGACGGCCTCGACATCATGACCGACCCGAACACCTTCCCGTTCCTGATCACCTCACAGGGCGTGTGGAAGGACGCGGGCTGGGGGATCATCGTCTTCCTCGCCGCGCTGGCCTCGGTCCCCCAGGACCTGTACGAGGCCGCCGCGATGGACGGCGCGAACCGCTGGCGCCGCATGTGGCACATCACCCTGCCCGCGCTGCGCCCGGTGATCGCACTGCTGCTGGTGCTGCGCGTCGGCGACGCCCTCACCGTCGGTTTCGAACAGATCCTCCTCCAGCGGGAGGCCGTCGGGCCGGGCGCCGCGGAGGTCCTCGACACCTTCGTGTGGTGGAACGGCGTGCGCAACCAGGACTTCGGCTACGCGGCAGCCGCCGGCCTCGTCAAGGGCGTGGTCAGCATCGGTCTGGTCCTCGCCGCGAACAAGGTGGCCCATCTCATGGGCGAGCAGGGGGTGTACAAGAAGTGAGCGCCGTGATCGACGAACCGGTGAAGGAACCCCGCTGGTGGGAGGCCCCGCCGCGGCCGGTGTGGGAGGAGCCGCCGTCCAGGGCCGGCCTCGCGGGCAAGGGCATCGCCCTCTCGTTCGTCTGCCTGGCCATCCTCTTCCCGCTGTGGATCGTGGTCGTCACCAGCCTCTCCTCACGGAAGACCATCGACGAGGCCGGCGGTCTCGTGATGATCCCGAAGGGGATCACCTTCGTCGCCTACCAGGAGCTGCTGAGCGGGGGGCAGGTCACGCGCGCCGCCGTCATCAGCATCCTGATCACCCTGGTCGGCACGGCGTTCTCGATGACGGTGTCGGTGCTGTGCGCCTACGGGCTGTCCCGCACAGGGTCCCTCGGCCACCGCTGGCTGCTGATGGTCCTGCTGGCGACGATGTTCTTCAGCGCCGGCCTGATCCCGACCTACCTGCTGGTGCAGTCGCTCGGACTGACGGACACCTATCTCGCGCTGATCCTGCCGAGCGCGGTCAGCGTCTTCAACATCCTGGTGCTGCGCGGATTCTTCATGGGGATCTCGCAGGAGCTGATCGACAGTGCGCGGATCGACGGCGCGGGCGACTTCCGGATCCTGTGGCAGATCGTGATGCCGCTGTCCCGCGCGGTACTGGCGGTCATCACGCTGTTCTACGCCGTCGGCTACTGGAGCGCCTGGTTCAACGCGTCCCTGTACCTCAACGACCAGAACATGATGCCGCTGCAGAACGTCATGATCCAGCTCGTCCAGAAGCAGGAGGCCCCCGTGGGCCTCGGCCAGGCCATCAAGACCGGTGAACTGTCCGGTCTCGCCGTGCAGATGGCGGTGATGGTGATGGCGCTGCTGCCGGTGGCGGTGCTGTCGCCGTTCGTCCAGAAGCACTTCAAGAAGGGCATGCTGACCGGCGCGGTCAAGGGGTAGCGGTCGTGCCCGTGCGGGGGGCCGCGGCGCGCCCGGCGGCCCGCGGGTGGCCGGCCGCGCCACGCCGGGAGCCGCACCTCCACACGGCCCCGCGCCCCGGAGGCCGGCGCGGTCACCGCTGACCGGACGGCCGCCCGGGGGCCCGCCCCGCCGCCCGCACACGGCGCTCCGCCCTCCCGCCCGGATGCGGGCACGCGTGCCGCCCGGGGCGGCACGGGTGGGCGCAGGCGGCACCCGGCCGCGCGTGCCACTCCCCGCCGCGGCGCACGGCACCAGCCAACCCAGGTCCACGATCCCGACCCCTGCGAGGAAACCCCATGCACGCCTCACCCCTCAGCCGGCGCTCCGTCCTCGCCGGGACGGCGGCCGCCGCCGCCCTCACCGCCGTCCCCGCGCTCCAGCGCACCGCGCACGCCGCGGAGCAGGCCGAGCCCGCCGCCGGCGCCCCCGCCTACCGGTGGCGCAACGCCGTCATCGGCGGCACGGGCTTCATCACCGGCGTCCTCTTCCACCCCGCCGTCAAAGGCCTCGCCTACGCCCGTACCGACATCGGCGGCGCGTACCGATGGGACGACCGCACCGCCCGCTGGACCCCGCTCACCGACCACCTCGGCTGGGACGACTGGAACCTCCTCGGCGTCGAGGCCCTCGCCGTCGACCCGGCACACCCCGACCGCCTCTACCTCGCCCTCGGAACCTACGCCCAGTCCTGGGCCGGCAACGGCGCGATCCTGCGCTCCGAGGACCGCGGCGCCACCTGGACCCGCACCGACCTCACCGTGAAGCTCGGCGCCAACGATGACGGCCGCGGCGCGGGCGAACGCCTGCTCGTCGACCCCCGTGACAGCGACACCCTGTGGCTGGGCACCCGGCACGACGGCCTCCTGAAGTCGACCGACCGGGGGGCCACGTGGGCGGCCGCCCGTACCTTCCCGGCCACCCCCGGCGCCACCGGCCAGGGCGTCACCCTCCTCGTCGCCGCCGGCCGCACCGTCTACGCCGGCTGGGGCGACGCCGACGGCACCTCCGCGAACCTGTTCAGGACCGCCGACGGCGCCACCTGGGAGCCCGTCCCCGGGCAGCCCGCCGGCACCGCCGCCAAGGTCCCGATCCGCGCCGCGTACGACCGGCACACCCGCGAGCTGTACGTGACGTACGCCGACGCGCCCGGCCCCAACGGCCAGTCCGACGGCAGTGTGCACAAGCTGGCCACGGTCACCGGCCAGTGGACCGAGGTCACGCCGGTGAAGCCCGGCGGGACCACGAGCGACGGGTCCACCGACAGCTTCGGCTACGGCGGGATCGCCGTGGACGCCCGGCGCCCCGGCACGGTCGTCGTCTCCACCAACAACCGCTGGGCGGCCGTCGACACCCTGTACCGCACCACCGACGGCGGCCGCAGGTGGACCTCCCTCAAGGACACCGCCGTCTTCGACGTGTCGGAGACCCCCTACCTCAGATGGGGCGAGGACCGGCCGAAGTTCGGCTGGTGGATCCAGGCCGTGGCCGTCGACCCGTACGACTCGCGGCACGTCGTCTACGGCACCGGCGCCACCCTCTACGGCACCCGCGACCTGAGGCACTGGGCGCCGCAGATCCGCGGCCTGGAGGAGACGTCCGTGCGCCAGCTGATCTCGCCGCCGACCGGGCAGGCGCACCTGATCAGCGGATGCGGGGACATCGGCGTGCTCTACCACGAGCGGCTCACCGCGTCCCCGTCCCGAGGCATGGCCACGAACCCCGTGTTCGGCACGGCGACGGGACTCGCCCTGGCCGCGGCCAGGCCGTCGTACGTCGTGCGCACCGGCTGGGGCGACCACGGCAACGGCGCGTACTCCGAGGACGGCGGGCGGACCTGGGCGCCCTTCGCGGCCCAGCCCGCCCTCGGCAAGGACGCACCGGGGCCGATCGCCACCAACGCCGACGGCAGCGTGCTGCTGTGGGTCTTCGTGCACTGGGACGGCACCAAGTACCCGGCCCACCGCTCCACCGACAACGGCGCCACCTGGTCCGAGGTCCCCTCCTTCCCGAAGGGCGCCACACCGGTCGCCGACCCGGCCGACCCGATGCGCTTCTACGCGTACGACACCGACACCGGGACGCTGTTCGCCAGCACCGACGGCGGCCGCACCTTCACCGCGCGGGCGACCGGGCTGCCCTCCGGCGACAGCCAGTTGGAGCTGGTCGCGGCGCCCGGCCGGTCCGGCGACCTGTGGCTGAGCACCAAGTGGAACGGGCTCTACCGGTCCACGGACGGCGGCGCGAGCTTCTCGAAGGCCGCCGGCCCCTGGGCCTCGTACACCCTCGGCTTCGGCAAGGCCGCCGACGGCGCCGCCTACCCGGCGATCTACATGGTCGGAGCCACCGAGGCCGTCACCGCCGTGTACCGCTCCGACGACGAGGCGAGGACCTGGGTCCGGATCAACGACGACGCCCACCAGTGGGGCTGGACCGGGGAGACCGTCGTCGGCGACCCGCGGGTGTACGGCCGGGTCTACCTCGCCACCAACGGGCGGGGCATCCAGTACGGGGAGCCCGTCTGATGCCCACCGGAAAAAGGCCCACGCTGGACGACGCCACCCGGGGGCGCCTCCTCTTCGGCGGCGACTACAACCCCGAGCAGTGGCCGGAGGAGACCTGGCACGAGGACGTCCGCCTCATGCGGGACGCCGGCGTCAACTCCGTCACCCTCGGCGTCTTCTCCTGGTCGAAGCTCGAACCCCGGCCGGGCGCCCGGGAATTCGGCTGGCTCGATCGGCTCATGGACCTGATGCACGACAACGGCGTCGGTGTCGTCCTCGCCACCCCCACCGCATCGCCCCCGCCCTGGATGGGCCACCTGCACCCCGACACCCTGCCCGTCGACCAGGACGGCCGCACCGAGTGGTGGGGCGGCCGCCAGCACTTCTCGCACTCCAGCGCCACCTACCGCCGCTACGCCGCCGCCATCACCGAGGACCTCGCCGCCCGCTACGGCGGCCACCCGGCCCTCACCATGTGGCACATCAACAACGAGTACTGCACCTACGACTGGAGCGACGAGGCGGCGGCCCGCTTCCGCTACTGGCTGCGGAACAGGTACGGGACCCTCGACGCCCTCAACGAGGCCTGGGGCACCGCCTTCTGGAGCCAGGGCTACGGCGACTGGGCCGAGATCCACACGCCCCGCCACGCCCACTACCTGAAGAACCCCACCCAGGTACTGGACTTCCGGCGCTTCACCTCCGACATGCTCCTGGAGTGCTACGCCGCCGAACGCGACATCGTCCGCCGGGCCACCCCGCACCTCCCCGTCACCACCAACTTCATGCCGCTGTGGTCCGGCCTGGACGCCTGGCGCTGGGCCGAGGAGGAGGACGTCGTCTCCGTCGACCTCTACCCCGACCCACGCGACCCGCTCGGCGCCCAGAGCGGCGCCCTCGTGCAGGACATGACCCGCTCCCAGGCGCGCGGCCCGTGGATGCTCATGGAGCAGGCGGCGGGCCCGGTCAACTGGCGGGGCGTCAACCACCCCAAGCCGCACGGCCTGAACCGCCTGTGGTCCCTGCAGGCCGTGGCGCGCGGCGCGGACGCCGTCTGCTACTTCCAGTGGCGCCAGTCCCGGCAGGGAGCGGAGAAGTTCCACTCCGGGATGGTCAGCCACGCGGGGGAGGAGGGCCGGACCTACCGGGAGGTCAAGCAGCTCGGTGCCGACCTCGCCCGGATCGGCGCCGAGGTGACCGGCCGGCACACGGCGGGCGACATCGCGATCCTGCACGACTGGCACGCCTGGTGGGCCGGCGCCCAGGACGGCCGGCCCTCCGGCGAGGTCGACCACCCGGACGTCCTGCGCGCCTGGCACCGCGCCCTCTGGGAGGCTCACCTCCCCACCGACTTCGCCCACCCCGAGCACGACCTCACCGCGTACAGGCTGGTCGTCGTGCCCCAGCTGTACGCCCTCACCGACGCGGCGATCGACAACCTCCGCGCGTACGTCCACGGCGGCGGCACCCTCGTCTGCGGTTTCCTCACCGGCGTCGCCGACGCGGACGACCGGGTGCGGCCCGGCGGCATGGACGCCCGGCTGCGCGAGCTGTTCGGCATCCGCACCCTGCACGAGTGGTGGCCGCTGGAACGGGAGGAGACCGTCGAGACCGACGGCTTCCGGGGAACCCTGTGGTCGGAGGAGATCGAGGAGTCCGCGGACGCCTCGGTCGAGGCCGCGTACAGGGGCGGCGAACTCGACGGACTGCCCGCCGTCCTGCGCAGGGGCCGCGCCTGGTACGTCTCCACACTTCCCGAGCCCGCCGCGCTGCGCGGCCTCCTCGCCCGCGTCGCGGCCGACGCCGGCGTCCGTCCCGTCCTCGACGGCCTGCCCGACGGGGTGGAGGCGGTCCGCCGCGGTGACCTGCTCTTCGTCCTCAACCACGGCCGCGAGCCCGTCACCGTCCAGGTCCCGGGCACCCACACCGACCTGCTCACCGGCGCCACGGTCACGGACACCGTCGCGCTCGGCCGCTACGGAGTGGCGGTGCTGCGGCCATGACCTCCCCGACGACAGCGGCGCCCACACCGCCCACGGCCCCCGGACCGGTCCACGGCACCTGGGAGCCCCGACCCGCCGCCCGCTGGGAGGACGCCTTCCTCAGCGGCAACGGCCACCACGGCGCCCTCGTGTTCGGCGATCCGGACGACGACCGGGTCGTCGTCACCCACCACACCCTCGTCCGCCCGAACGGCTCCGAGCACGCCAGGCCCCCCGAACTCGCCGCCGAACTCCCCGCACTCCAGGACCGGTTGCTGGCCGGAGACCTCACGGCCGCAGAGAGGTTCACGGACGGACGGCCGACGCGGTGGGTGCAGCCCTTCCACCCCGCCTTCCAGACCCGCCTGCGCCGCCCGCCCGCGGACCCGGACCCGGCCCGCTACCGCCGCGGCGTCGACTTCACCACCGGCGAGACCACGGCCGGCCGCGCCGACTGGACCAGCCGCGTCTTCGTCTCCCGCGCGGACGACGTGATCGTCCAGCACGTCACCGGCCGCGACCTCACCCTCGATCTCTCCCTGGACCACCGGCTTCCGGGCGCGCCGGCCGCCCTCGGCGTCGGCCACGGCACGCTGCTCACCCACCGCGTCGAACTCCGGACTTCCTCCGGCGCCCAGCCGCTCGACCTGGTCGCCGGAGAGGACCGCGTCCTCACCCTGGGGACGTGGTAGCGCCCCACACATCCCGCACTTCCCCCCACCCATGGAAGGGACCCCATGGCATCACGCATCCTCGGCAGGTTCACCAAGGCCCTGCTCGCCCCCGCCCTGGCGCTCGGCGCCACCGTCGGCCTCGCCTCCGCCCCCGCCTCGGCCGCCGTCTGGAACTCCTGCGAACAGTGGGGCAACACCAGCCTGAACGGCTACACCCTCTACAACAACATCTGGGGCGGGGGCGCCGGCAGCCAGTGCATCTGGGCCAACTCCGGCACGAACTGGGGCGTCTGGGCCGACCACCCCGACACCGGCGGCATCAAGTCCTACCCCAACGCCAAGAAGGTGATCAACAAGACGATCACCTCCCTCGGCTCGCTCAACAGCAGCTACAACGTCACCGTCCCGTCCTCGGGCTCGTACAACTCGTCGTACGACATCTGGGACACGGACTACGACTACGAGACCATGCTCTGGGTCAACCACAACGGCGCCGTCGGCGCGCTCGGCACCTTCCAGCAGAGCGTGACGCTCGGCGGGCACAGCTGGAACGTCTACAAGGGCCGGGCCTACCGGTCCGACGGCACCTACTGGGACGTCTTCTCGTTCCTGCGCACCTCGGACTCCACCTCCGGAACCGTCCAGATCCTCCCGATCCTGAAGTGGATCAAGGACACCAAGGGCTGGATGGGCAACGAGACCATCGGCGACGTGCAGTTCGGCTTCGAGATCACCTCGTCCTCCGGCGGCCTGGACTTCCGGACCAACAGCATGTCCGTCACCAGCAGCTGACCGGCCGCACCCAGCGGACCCCGCCACCCTCGGAGGGCGGCGGGGTCCGTCGTCGGTCAGGGACAGGTGGACGCCGTGTCGATCCTGATGCCGGTCACCGTGTACGCCGACGAGAAGACGGCGGTCTGGTTCGGCAGGACGCAGAGGTACTCGGTCGCGCCGGTGCTGTTGCGGGTGTAGCGCAGGTACACGCGGTCGTCGTTGCGCGTGTTGTGCACGTAGTCCGCGCCCCGGCTGCGCGAGCCGAGGTTCTGGTAGGACGTGGTGACGTCCTGGTAGGCGGCGGCGGGCGAGGCGCTGTTCCAGTTGCTCACTGTCGGATAGAAGCACACCCGGGGATAGGCACAGCCGTTGTAGCTGTCGGCGGAGGCCGTGGGTGCGAGGGCCAGTGCGGTGGCTGCTACGGCCGCGGTCGCCGTTCCGACGACCGCGAGCCTGCTCTTGATGGTCATGTCCAGCCATGCTGTCGGGGGCGCAGCCGCCTCCGGGAGCCCCCTTTCGGTCGGCTGTCCCCGCCGCGGGCACCCGCGGGATGGCCGGTCCACGCCGCGCGGACCGACCACCTGCACCACAGGGGTCCCGCAGCTCACTCGACGATCGGCAGCTCCACCCCGTCCCGAAGGAACAGCGGGATGCGGTCCAGCGGCGCGTCCACCGTGACGCGGCGACCGCCCTCGTAGGTCTCGCCGGTCCACGCGTCCGTCCAGGCGGCGCCCGCCGGGAGGTACGTCGTACGGGCCGTGGCGCCCGCCGTCAGCACCGGCGCGACCAGCAGGTCCCGCCCGAACAGGTAGGCGTCGTCGACGCCCCAGGCCGCCGCGTCGTCCGGGAACTCCAGGAACAGCGGCCGCATCACCGGAAGCCCCTCCTCGTGCGCCTCCCGCATGACGTCCAGCACGTACGGCTTCAGCCGCTCGCGCAGCCGCAGGTACCGCTCCAGGACCGCGCCGGCCTCCTCGCCGTACGACCACACCTCGTTGGGGCCGCCCGTCATGTCGGGGCCCAGGGGCATGCCCGGGTCGCGGAAGCCGTGCAGGCGCATCAGCGGGGAGAGCGCGCCGAACTGGAACCAGCGGACCATGACCTCGCGGTAGTCCGGGTCGTCCGGGTCGCCGCCGTGGAAGCCGCCGATGTCGGTGTTCCACCACGGGATGCCGGCGAGCGCGGTGTTCAGGCCGGCCGCGATCTGGCGGCGCAGGGTGGCGAAGTCGGTGCCGATGTCGCCGGACCACAGCGCGGCGCCGTAGCGCTGGCTGCCGGCCCAGGCCGAGCGGTTGAGGGTGACGATCTCGTCCTCGCCGGACGCGCGCAGGCCCTCGTAGAAGGTGCGGGCGTTCTCGGCCGGGTAGATGTTGCCGACCTCCAGGCCGGGGCCCGCCCAGTAGCGCAGGTTCTCCTGGAAGCCCGGCTTCAGCTCGGGCTCGCAGGCGTCCAGCCAGAAGGCCTTGATGCCGTAGGGCGTCAGGTAGTTGTCGCGCACCCTCGACCACACGAAGTCGCGGGCGTCCGGGTTGGTGGCGTCGTAGAAGGCCACCTGGACCGTCGAGGCGACCTCCTTGTCCGGCCAGTCGGCGTGCGCCATCGGGCCGTACTGGGTGCCGATGAAGTAGCCGCGCTGCTCCATCACCGGGTGGTTCTCGCTCAGCGGCGACACCGACGGCCAGACGCTCACCACCAGCTTGACGCCCAGCTCGTCCAGTTCGCGGACCATCGCGGCGGGGTCCGGCCACTCCTTCGGGTCGAACTTCCACTCGCCCAGGTGCGTCCAGTGGAAGAAGTCGCAGACGATCACGTCGAGGGGCAGGCCACGACGCTTGTACTCCCGGGCCACGGCGAGGAGTTCGTCCTGGGTGCGGTAACGCAGCTTGCACTGCCAGAAGCCCGCCGCCCACTCCGGCAGCATCGGCGTGCGGCCGGTCACCGCGCTGTAGCGGCGCTGGGCGTCGGCCGGGGCTCCCGCGGTGATCCAGTAGTCGATCTGGCGGGCCGAGTCCGCCACCCAGCGCGTGCCGTTGCCGGCCAGTTCCACCCGGCCGATCGCCGGGTTGTTCCACAGCAGGGTGTAGCCGCGGCTGGAGGTGAGCACCGGGATGCCGACCTCGGCGTTGCGCTGGACCAGGTCGAGGACCAGGCCCTTCTGGTCCAGCCGGCCGTGCTGGTGCTGACCGAGGCCGTACAGCTTCTCGTCGTCGTAGGCGGCGAACCGCTGCTCCAGGCGGTGGTAGCCGTTGCCGACGGCCGTGTAGAGGCGCGGTCCCGGCCACCAGAAGTGGGCGCGCTCCTCCGCCAGGATCTCGGAGAAATCGTCCGTGCGCAGGAAGCGGATCAGACCCTCGGCGTTCACCTCGACGGTGAGGGCGCCGACGGTCAGCCGGCCCAGGCCGTCCTCGACCTTGACGGTGTACGGCGCGGCCGGGGCCTCCTGGAGGAGCGCGCCGGGCAGACCGTCGAGGACGGGACCGCCGAGCCGGGCACGGACCCGGACCGCGTCCGGCCCCCACGGCTCGATGCGCAGGGTCTCCTGACGGCCGCTCCACTCCAGCGCACCGTCCCGCTCACGGAACGTGCCGACGGTGGGCGACGACTGCGCGAGGCTTACCTGAGGCTGGTTTTCGGCAGGCTGATTCACGTGAGTTGCTCCTGTGCTCCTGGAGGAGTGCAGACATGAGGAGTGCAGACATGGGGGTGCCCCGGCAGGGCACGACAGCGGAGAACGGGGTGGGTCAGGAGGCCGCGGGCGCCGGACCCGTACTCGCCCGGACCGTCAACTCGGGCGCGAGCAGCACCACGTCGTCCTTGCCGCGGCCGTCGAGCTTGGCGACGAGGTGTTCCACGGCGTGCCGGCCCATCTCCTGGGCGGGGATGGCGACCGAGGTCAGCCGCACGGAGGCCTGGACGGCGACCTGCTCGGGGCAGATCGCCACCACCGACACGTCCTCGGGCACGGCCCGCCCCTGCTGGCGCAGCAGTGCCAGCAGCGGCTCGACCGCCGACTCGTTCTGGACGACGAAGCCCGTGGTGCCCGGCCGCTCGTCGAGGATCCGGGCGAGGGTCGCGGCCATGGCGTCGTACCCGCCCTCGCACGGCCGGTGCAGCAACCGGACGCCCAGCTCCCGCGAACGGGACCGCAGTCCGTCCAGGGTGCGCTCGGCGAACCCGGTGTGCCGTTCGTAGACCGCGGGCGCCTCGCCGATGACAGCGATGTCGCGGTGGCCGAGCATCGCCAGGTGCTCCACGCACAGCGCCCCGGTCGCCGTGAAGTCGAGGTCGACGCAGGTCAGCCCGGTGGTGTCGGCGGGCAGTCCGATGAGGACGGACGGCTGGTCGGTGCCGCGCAGCAACGGCAGCCGTTCGTCGTCGAGTTGGACGTCCATCAGGATCATCGCGTCGGCGAGCCCGCTGCCGGTGATCCGGCGGACGGCGTCGGGACCCTCCTCGCCGGTCAGCAGCAGGACGTCGTACCCGTGTGTGCGGGCGGTGGTGGCGACCGCGATGGCGATCTCCATCATCACCGGGACGTACATGTCGGTGCGCAGCGGGATCATCAGCGCGATGATGTTGGACCTGCTGCTGGCCAGGGCCCGGGCCCCCGCGTTGGGGTGATAGCCCAGTTCGCGGATGCTCTGTTCGACCCGCTCCCGGGTGGTCGCGGAGATGGACCGCTTGCCGCTGAGGACATAGCTCACCGTGCTCGCCGAGACTCCGGCGTGCTGGGCGACCTCGGCGAGGGTGACCATCCAGCTCTCCAAGCTTTGTGAAGCGCTTCGACAGTGCGCGTTGCGAACAGGGGCGGGTGTGGGTGGTTCGACAGTAGCTTTAGCGGGGGTGGGTGTCCATAGGTTGTCGAAGCGCTTCGACAACAATCTCGAGGGACAGTGATCCGGTGGGGTGGTCGGCCGGGCTCGTGGGCCGTCGGCAACGCGTCCGGCCGCGGGCGGCCACTGGGGGTCGGCACACGAACCGTCCCCCGGAAGGACCCCCGATGCAACACCGTCGCCCCCGCTTCTCCAAGGGGGGCGAAGGCCCTCACCGCCACCGTGGTCGCCCTCGCGGCCGCCGCCGGCGTCACCGTGCCCGGGCCCAGGCACTCGTTCGGCGCAATCCGCTCGGCGACGACGAGTACGTCTCCGGGATCGGGGCCGGAACCGAGGTCTTCAAGGGCTGCGGCCGTCCGGACACCGTCTCCCGCTCGGTCGGCGTCGGCTGAACGGGCGCGCGAGGGGTGGTGGGGTCGCCCCGGATCGGGTACCAACGATCGAGTAGGACCCGTCGGTAACCAAGGTCCCTGATCCCGATTCGCGGCGAGGTGAGCCTCATGTCCGCACCACCCTCCTCATCCCCTCGACCCACCGTCACCGAGCGTGAGGCCCGCCAGGTGGCCGAGGCGGCCCGGGAACAGCACTGGCGCAAGCCCAGCTTCGCCAAGGAACTGTTCCTGGGCCGCTTCCGGCTCGACCTCATCCACCCCCACCCCGTGCCGGCCGACGAGGACACGCGGCGCGGCGAGGCCTTCCTCGCCAAGCTGCGCGACTTCTGCGAGACGCAGATCGACTCGGCCCGCATCGAGCGCGAGGCGCGCATCCCCGACGAGACCGTCAACGGCCTCAAGGAACTCGGCGCCCTCGGCATGAAGATCGACACCAAGTACGGCGGCCTGGGTCTCACGCAGGTCTACTACAACAAGGCCCTCGCCCTGGTCGGCTCCGCGAGCCCGGCGATCGGCGCGCTTCTCTCCGCCCACCAGTCGATCGGCGTACCGCAGCCGCTGAAGCTGTTCGGCACCCAGGAGCAGAAGGACACCTTCCTGCCGCGCCTGGCCCGCACCGACATCTCGGCCTTCCTGCTGACCGAGCCGGACGTCGGCTCCGACCCCGCCCGCCTCGCCACGACCGCCGTCCCGGACGGCGACGACTACGTCCTCGACGGGGTCAAGCTGTGGACGACCAACGGCGTCGTCGCCGACCTCCTGGTCGTCATGGCCCGGGTGCCGAAGTCGGAGGGCCACAAGGGCGGCATCACCGCCTTCGTCGTCGAGGCCGCCTCCGAGGGCATCACCGTCGAGAACCGCAACGCCTTCATGGGCCTGCGCGGCCTGGAGAACGGCGTCACCCGTTTCCACCGGGTGCGCGTCCCCGCCGCCAACCGCATCGGCCCCGAGGGCGCCGGCCTCAAGATCGCCCTGACCACCCTGAACACCGGCCGGCTCTCCCTGCCCGCCATGTGCGTCGGCGCCGGCAAGTGGTGCCTGAAGATCGCCCGCGAGTGGTCGGCCGCCCGCGAGCAGTGGGGGAAGCCGGTCGCCCTGCACGAGGCCGTCGGCTCCAAGATCAGCTTCATCGCGGCGACCACCTTCGCGCTGGAGGCCGTCGTCGACCTCTCCTCCCAGATGGCCGACGAGGACCGCAACGACATCCGCATCGAGGCCGCCCTCGCCAAGCTCTACGGCTCCGAGATGGCCTGCCTGATGGCCGACGAACTGGTCCAGATCCGCGGCGGCCGCGGCTTCGAGACCGCCGAGTCCCTCGCCGCCCGCGGCGAACGCGCGGTCCCCGCCGAACAGCTCCTGCGCGACCTGCGCATCAACCGCATTTTCGAGGGCTCCACGGAGATCATGCACCTGCTGATCGCCCGCGAGGCCGTCGACGCCCACCTCTCCGTCGCCGGCGACCTGATCGACCCCGACAAGTCCCTCCAGGACAAGGCGAGGGCCGGCGCGAACGCGGGCGTCTTCTACGCCAAGTGGCTCCCGAAGCTGGTCGCGGGACCCGGCCAGCTCCCGTCGGCGTACGCCGAGTTCAAGCACGAGGTCGATCTCTCCCCGCATCTGCGCTACGTCGAGCGGCACGCCCGCAAGCTCGCCCGCTCCACGTTCTACGCCATGTCCCGCTGGCAGGGCCGGATGGAGACCAAGCAGGGCTTCCTCGGCCGGATCGTCGACATCGGCGCGGAGCTGTTCGCGATGAGCGCGGCCTGCGTGCGTGCCGAACTGCTGCGCTCCCGCGGCGACCACGGCCGCGAGGCCTACCAGCTCGCCGACGTCTTCTGCCGGCAGGCCCGCCACCGCGTGGACGCCCTCTTCACCCGCCTGTGGGCCAACACCGACGACCTCGACCGCAAGGTCGTCAAGGGCGTCCTGGCCGGCACCTACGAGTGGCTGGAGCAGGGTGTCGTCGACCCGTCGGGCGACGGCCCGTGGATCGCCGACGCCACCGCGGGCCCGAGCGAGCGGGAGAACGTGCACCGCCCGATCAGGTGAGCCGGCGCGCACCCACGCCAGGGGTGTCCCCCCACGAGAGGGACCGTGAGGGGACACCCTGCCCACGCCCGCACCCCGTGCGGCGACAATGGGGGGATGAGCGACAGTCCAGCCCCCCTCGCCGACCCTCACCTCGTCTACGACCCCGTCGCGGGCGACGGCCCGAAGGACGTGGTGATCCTCGGCTCCACCGGGTCGATCGGCACCCAGGCCATCGACCTCGTGCTGCGCAACCCGGACCGCTTCCGGGTGACCGGCCTGTCCGCCAACGGCGGCCGGGTCGCCCTCCTCGCCGAGCAGGCCCGCCGGCTGCGGGTGCGGACCGTCGCGGTGGCCCGCGAGGACGTCGTCCCGGCCCTGCGCGAGGCGCTCACCGCCGAGTACGGCGCCGGGGAGCCGCTCCCCGAGATCCTCGCCGGGGCGGACGCGGCCACACAGCTCGCCGCCTCCGGCTGCCACACCGTCCTGAACGGCATCACGGGCTCCATCGGCCTCGCGCCCACCCTCGCCGCGCTGGAGGCGGGCCGCACCCTCGCGCTCGCCAACAAGGAGTCGCTCATCGTCGGCGGCCCGCTGGTCAAGGCGCTCGCCAAGCCCGGCCAGATCATCCCGGTGGACTCCGAGCACGCGGCCCTCTTCCAGGCCCTCGCCGCCGGCACCCGCGCCGACGTCCGCAAGCTGGTCGTCACCGCGTCCGGCGGCCCCTTCCGCGGCCGCACGAAGGAACAACTGGCGCACGTCACCGTCGAGGACGCCCTCGCCCACCCCACCTGGGCGATGGGCCCGGTGATCACGATCAACTCCGCGACCCTCGTCAACAAGGGCCTCGAGGTCATCGAGGCACACCTGCTCTACGACATTCCCTTCGACCGCATTGAGGTCGTCGTGCATCCCCAGTCGTATGTCCACTCGATGGTTGAGTTCACGGACGGATCGACACTGGCGCAGGCGACGCCTCCCGACATGCGGGGGCCCATCGCCATCGGCCTCGGCTGGCCCGAGCGGGTGCCCGACGCGTCGCCCGCCTTCGACTGGCGCCAGGCGTCGACGTGGGAGTTCTTCCCCCTCGACGACGAGGCCTTCCCCTCGGTGCGCCTCGCCCGGCACGTGGGGGAGCTCGCGGGCACGGCCCCGGCGGTGTTCAATGCCGCAAACGAGGAGTGCGTGGAGGCGTTCCGCCGGGGCGCACTGCCGTTCAACGGGATCATGGAGACGGTGACGCGGGTGGTCGAGGAGCACGGCACGCCGGGCACGGGAACCTCACTGACCGTGTCGGACGTCCTCGAGGCGGAGACCTGGGCCCGGGCCCGGGCCCGCGAACTGACAGCACAGACGGCGACCGCGGAGGCGCGTTGATGACGTCCCTGATGATGATCCTCGGCATAGTCGTCTTCGTGGTCGGCCTGCTGTTCTCGATCGCGTGGCACGAGCTGGGGCATCTGTCCACGGCCAAGCTCTTCGGGATCCGCGTGCCGCAGTACATGGTCGGCTTCGGCCCGACCCTGTGGTCGCGCAACAAGGGCGAGACCGAGTACGGCATCAAGGCCATTCCGCTCGGCGGCTACATCCGCATGATCGGCATGTTCCCGCCGGGCGACGACGGCCGTATCGCCGCCCGCTCCACCTCGCCCTGGCGCGGCATGATCGAGGACGCCCGTTCCGCCGCGTTCGAGGAACTCAAGCCGGGCGACGAGACCCGTCTCTTCTACACGCGCAAGCCGTGGAAGCGGGTCATCGTGATGTTCGCGGGCCCGTTCATGAACCTGGTGCTGGCGGTGGCACTGTTCCTCACCGTCCTGATGGGCTTCGGCATCTCCCAGCAGACCACCACGGTCAGCTCGGTCTCCCAGTGCGTCATCAAGCAGAGCGAGAACCGCGACGACTGCACCGCCGAGGACCCGGCCTCCCCGGCCGCGGCCGCGGGCCTGAAGGCGGGCGACAGGATCGTCTCCTTCGCCGGTGTGCGCACGGACGACTGGAACGAGCTGTCCGACCTGATCCGCGCCAACCCCGACAAGACCGTCCCGGTCGTCGTCGAACGCGACGGCAAGGACGTCACCCTGACGGCGACCATCGCCACCAACCAGGTCGCCAAGAAGGACGCCGGCGGCCAGATCGTCCAGGGCGAGTACGTCACCGCCGGCTTCCTCGGCTTCAGCGCCGCCACCGGCATCGTCAAACAGGACTTCGGCGAGTCCGTGACCTGGATGGGCGACCGCATCGGCGAGGCCGTCGACTCCCTCGCCGCCCTGCCCGGCAAGATCCCGGCCCTGTGGAACGCGGCCTTCGACGGAGCTCCCCGAGAGCCCGACTCGCCCATGGGCGTGGTCGGCGCGGCCCGCGTCGGCGGCGAGATCTTCACCCTGGACATCCCGCCGACCCAGCAGTTGGCGATGGCGCTGATGCTGGTCGCGGGCTTCAACCTGTCCCTGTTCCTGTTCAACATGCTCCCGCTGCTGCCGCTCGACGGCGGCCACATCGCGGGCGCCCTGTGGGAGTCGCTGCGCCGCACCATCGCCAAGGTGCTGCGCCGCCCGGACCCGGGCCCGTTCGACGTGGCGAAGCTGATGCCGGTGGCCTACGTGGTGGCCGGGATCTTCATCTGCTTCACGATCCTCGTCCTGATCGCGGACGTGGTCAACCCGGTGAGAATCTCCTAGCCACCCGCGGTTCGCGACGGCCGGGCACCCTGGGTGCCCGGCCGTTCGCCGTCCACGACCCGGGCCGTCGTCCATCGAGTGGGTTTACGAGCGGGATGTGCCCGGGCCAGTCCCCGTGCCGTAATCTCGGAGGCCGGAGCCCGCTGCTCACGGGACCGGACCTTGATCCACGACTTGGGGTTGCACAGCAGATGACTGCGATTTCTCTCGGCATGCCGTCCGTTCCGACCAAGCTCGCCGAGCGCCGGAAGAGCCGGCAGATCCAGGTCGGCTCCGTGGCGGTCGGCGGGGACGCCCCCGTGTCCGTGCAGTCGATGACCACGACCCGTACGTCCGACATCGGTGCCACGCTCCAGCAGATCGCCGAACTGACCGCCTCCGGCTGCCAGATCGTCCGCGTCGCCTGCCCCACCCAGGACGACGCCGACGCCCTCTCCACCATCGCCAGGAAGTCGCAGATCCCGGTCATCGCCGACATCCACTTCCAGCCGAAGTACGTCTTCGCCGCGATCGAGGCCGGCTGCGCGGCGGTTCGCGTCAACCCGGGCAACATCAAGCAGTTCGACGACAAGGTCAAGGAGATCGCCAAGGCGGCGAAGGAGCACGGCACCCCGATCCGCATCGGGGTCAACGCCGGTTCCCTGGACCGCCGCCTGCTCCAGAAGTACGGCAAGGCCACCCCCGAGGCCCTCGTCGAGAGCGCGCTGTGGGAGGCCTCCCTCTTCGAGGAGCACGACTTCCGCGACATCAAGATCTCCGTCAAGCACAACGACCCGGTCGTGATGATCGAGGCCTACCGGCAGCTCGCCGCCCAGTGCGACTACCCCCTCCACCTCGGTGTGACCGAGGCCGGCCCCGCGTTCCAGGGCACGATCAAGTCGGCGGTCGCCTTCGGCGCCCTGCTCTCGCAGGGCATCGGCGACACGATCCGTGTCTCCCTGTCGGCCCCGCCGGTCGAGGAGGTCAAGGTCGGCAACCAGATCCTGGAGTCGCTCAACCTCAAGCAGCGCGGCCTGGAGATCGTCTCCTGCCCGTCCTGCGGCCGCGCCCAGGTCGACGTCTACAAGCTGGCCGAGGAGGTCACCGCGGGCCTGACCGGGATGGAGGTCCCGCTGCGCGTGGCCGTCATGGGCTGCGTGGTGAACGGCCCGGGCGAGGCCCGCGAGGCCGACCTCGGCGTCGCCTCCGGCAACGGCAAGGGCCAGATCTTCGTCAAGGGCGAGGTCATCAAGACCGTCCCCGAGTCCAAGATCGTGGAGACCCTCATCGAGGAGGCCATGAAGCTGGCCGAGCAGATGGAGGCGGAGGGCGTGACCTCCGGCGAGCCGTCGGTGTCGGTGGCGGGCTGAGCCGGCCTGAAAGGGCGGGGGCCGCAAGGGATCGGGTTTCCCGGCACACCGGAGGGGGCGGGCCTCTCGGCGCCGGTCCGGGCGACACAGCCCGTCCGGCGATCGAGGACGAGGCCCGTCCAGGGCCGAAGCGGGGGCCCGCGTGCGGCAGCCCCCACAGGCGGGACGGCAGCCGACGGCCAGTTCCCAGCGGGAGGCGAGCCCGGCAGGGCGACGCTGCTCAGCCACCGCAGGTACAGTGCGGAGATCAGGCAGACCCCAGTGTGAGGCCCCGCACGTGTTGACGCAGACCACCTCCCGGGTCCTCGAACCGAGCGACCTGGACGCCGCGCTCGCCGTCCTCGACCGCGAGCCGGTGTCGAACGCCTTCGTGACCTCCCGCGTGCAGGTCGCGGGCCTGGACCCGTGGCGCCTGGGCGGCGAGATGTGGGGCTGGTACGAGGACGGCCTGCTGACGTCCCTGTGCTACGCCGGCGCCAACCTGGTCCCCATCTGCGCCACCCCCCGCGCCGTCCGCGCCTTCGCCGACCGCGCCCGCCGGGCCGGCCGCCGCTGCTCCTCCATCGTCGGCCCCGCCGAACCCACCGCCCAGCTCTGGCGCCTGCTCGAACCCCACTGGGGCCCGGCCCGCGAGGTCCGCGCGCACCAGCCCCTGATGGTCACCGACCGCATGCCCACCGACATCGCCCCGGATCCGTACGTCCGCCGCATCCGCAAGGACGAGATGGAGACGATCATGCCGGCCTGCGTGGCGATGTTCACCGAGGAGGTCGGCGTCTCCCCGATGGCCGGCGACGGAGGCCTGCTCTACCAGGCCCGCGTCGCCGAACTCGTGGGCGCCGGCCGCTCCTTCGCCCGCCTCGACGACCGGGGCAGGGTCGTCTTCAAGGCGGAGATCGGCGCGGCGACCGCGCAGGCCTGCCAGATCCAGGGGGTGTGGGTGGCCCCCGAGTACCGGGGCAGGGGCCTGGCGGCCCCCGGCATGGCGGCGGTCCTGCGCTACGCCCTCGCGGACGTGGCCCCGGTCGTCAGCCTCTACGTCAACGACTTCAACACGGCGGCGAGAAGGACGTACACCAGGGTCGGCTTCCAGGAGACCGGCGCGTTCATGAGCGTCCTGTTCTGAGCCGTTCCCCTCCCGGCGGAGGGGCGCGGGCCCACCTCGGGGCGCGTGCCCCACCGGCATGCGGCTCCGCCCCGTGTGCGCGGCGGCCTCCGGCAACCCGCGCCCCGCACACAAGCGAATGCCCCCTGTAGGCTCCCGCCATGGACCTCGTCATCGGCCCCTTGGACCTCTCAGCCCACGTGGACGAGGCACTGGCAGTCCAAGCCGTCGCTTTCGGACTGGGCCCGGACGAGGTGGCCGTCCGCAGACAGATCGTCCTGCGGCACATGACCAACCCGGGGGCGAGGGCTCTCGGCGCCACCGTCGGAGGCCGACTCGTCGGTTTCGTCTACGGCATGCCCAACGACCGCACGCACTGGTGGTCCACCGTCGTGGAGCCCTACCTGCGCGCCGAGGGAACCGACGCCTGGCTCGACGACGCCTTCGTCATCACCGAACTCCACGTCCACCCCGCCCACCAGAACCGCGGCGCGGGCCGGGCGCTGATCACGACCATCACCGACGCCGCGACGGAACCCCGCTCGATCCTCTCCGCGATCGACACCGAGAGCCCCGCCCGGGCCCTCTACCGCTCCCTCGGCTACCACGACCTGGCCCGCCGCGTCCTCTTCCCCAGCGCCCCCCGCCCGTACGCGGTGATGGGCGCCCACCTCCCGCTGCTCCGCAAGTAACGGATTTCCGGCCACCCCGCGCTCCCGGCTAACCTCCTAGCCAACACCTTCCCCCGCGCGCGGCTCCGCCCGAGCGGGGGGACCCCCATCCGGCAGGAGTACGAGAACCATGGCGAACGCACCGGTCCAGCGCATGTCCCAGTTGATGGCGAAGACCCTGCGCGACGACCCCGCCGACGCCGAGGTCCTCAGCCACAAGCTCCTCGTCCGCGCCGGCTACGTCCGCCGGACCGCCGCCGGCATCTGGAGCTGGCTGCCGCTCGGCAAGAAGGTGCTGGCCAACGTCGAGCGCGTCGTCCGTGAGGAGATGGACGCGATCGGCGCCCAGGAGGTTCTGCTCCCCGCCCTGCTGCCGAAGGAGCCGTACGAGGCGACGGGCCGCTGGGACGAGTACGGCGCCGAGCTGTTCCGCCTCAACGACCGCAAGGGCGGCGACTACCTCCTCGGCCCGACCCACGAGGAGATCTTCACCCTGCTGGTGAAGGACCAGGCGTCCTCCTACAAGGACCTGCCGGTGATCCTCTACCAGATCCAGCACAAGTACCGCGACGAGGCCCGTCCGCGGGCCGGCATCCTGCGCGGCCGTGAGTTCCTGATGAAGGACTCCTACTCCTTCGACCTGGACGACGAGGGCCTCGCCCGGTCCTACGCCCTGCACCGCCAGGCCTACCAGCGGGTCTTCGAGCGCCTCGGCCTCGACTACCGCATCTGCGCGGCGACCGCGGGCGCGATGGGCGGCTCCAAGTCCGAGGAGTTCCTCGCCCCGGCCGAGGCCGGCGAGGACACCTTCGCGGACTGCCCGAACTGCGACTTCGCCGCCAACACCGAGGCGATCACGTACGAGCTGAAGCCGGTCGACGCCGAGGGCGTGGCCGCGCTCGAGGAGATCCCGACCCCGGACACCCCGACCATCGAGACCCTCGCCGCCCACCTCGGCGTCCCCGCCTCCGCCACCCTGAAGAACCTGCTGGTGAAGGTCGACGGCGAGATCGTGGCCGTGGGCGTCCCGGGCGACCGCGAGGTCGACATGGACAAGGTCGAGGCGCACTTCGCCCCGGCGACCGTCGAGCTGGTCACCGCCGAGGACTTCGTGGGCCGCCCGGATCTGGTCCGCGGCTACGTCGGCCCGCAGGGACTGGGCGAGAAGGTCACGTACATCGCCGACCCGCGCGTGGCCCCCGGCACCTCCTGGATCACCGGCGCCAACAAGGAGGGCACGCACGCGAAGAACGTCGTCGCGGGCCGTGACTTCGAGGTCGACGCGTACGTCGACGTGGTGATCGTCCAGGAGGGCGACCCCTGCCCGAAGTGCGGCACCGGCCTGAAGCTGGACCGCGCCATCGAGATCGGCCACATCTTCCAGCTGGGCCGCAAGTACGCCGACGCCCTCAAGCTCGACGTCCTCGGCCAGAACGGCAAGCCGGTCCGCGTCACCATGGGTTCCTACGGCATCGGCGTCTCCCGCGCGGTCGCGGCCCTCGCCGAGCAGACCGCCGACGACAAGGGCCTGTGCTGGCCCGCCGAGGTCGCCCCGGCCGACGTGCACGTCGTCGCCGCCGGCAAGGCCCTGCAGACGGAACTGGCCCTCGACGTCTCTGAGAAGCTGCGGGCGGCCGGGCTCCGCGTCCTGGTCGACGACCGGGCCGGGGTCTCCCCGGGCGTGAAGTTCACCGACTCCGAGCTGATCGGCGTACCGAAGATCCTCGTCGCCGGCCGCCGCTCCGCCGAGGGTGTCCTGGAGCTGAAGGACCGCCGGACCGGTGAGCGCGAGGAGCTGACGGTGGAGGAGGCGGTCGCGCGCCTCACCGCGTGACGACCGGCGCGCGTCGGAGCCGCCTCCCAGCGCGTCGTGCCGAGGCGTAAGGGCGCCTCACAGCCTCCTGTCGGACCGTTCCCCTCCGTAGTGACACTCTGTCACGCACTGCGGCCGGGGAACGGTCACAGCGACAAGTCCTCACCTGGACGACGAGTCGGGCTGCCCGCTCGCGGACGGACTCCGGTGCCGTCGAGAACGGTCGAGCGTGCCCGCATGCAGCGGTGGACGGCCAGCCTGGCCCTGGAACCGGCGGCAAGGGGGGCACCCCAGGTGCGCGGGGAACCGCGCGAGCGACCGCGACGCACCCGCGGCCGAGCCACCACCTTTAGAGCCACCCGGCGAATTCCAGCAACAACTCGGCATCCCGGGGCCGACCGACGCGCAGCGCCCGCACCCCCGACTCCACGGCCCGGAACAGCGTCCACCCCCGCACCCGCTCCTGATCCAGCTCCAACGACTCCGCCAGCTTCCGCACCCGCCGCCGCGTGATCGCCGCCCCCGACGGCGAGGCGATCAGGTCCTCCACCCGATCACGTACCAGCCGCGCCAGATCGAACGCGCACTCACCCACCACCGGATCCGGACCCACCGCCAGCCACGGCAGCCGCTCACCCGCCAGCACCTTGCTCTGCCGGAACGTCCCGTGCAGCAACCGCCGCTCCGGCTCCGCCGCCAGCAACCCCTCCCGGGCCGAGAGGGCCGCGTCCACCAGCACACCCACCTCGGAGCCGACGGCGGTCCCCCGCATCGCCTCCGCCTGCCGTCCGGTCCGCTCGGCGACGGTCTCGAAGACCGGCCCGGCCGGCGGCTCCACCCACAGCCGCCGCAGCGTCCCCGCCGCCTCCAGCAACGCCTTGGCCTCCGGCAACGACCGCACCGACACGTCGGGACGCAGCCGCTCCAGCACCAACACCCCCTCGGTGACGGGCCCTTCCAGCAGCTGTACGGCGCCCAGGCCGTCCCAGTGCGCGAGCGCGGCCCGCTCGGCCTCGGGCCGGAAGCGGGGCGGGGCCAGCTTCAGCACGGCCGGGGTCCGGTCGGCGTACCGCACCAGCACCACCAGGCTGCTGCGCCCGCCCGGGACCTGCACCCGTTCGACGGTCAACTCGCGTAGCGCGACGGCCCGCTGGACCGTCTCCGGCAGCTTCTCCAACCAGTCGTCACCGTGCGGTGCCGTCTCACCGAGCGCCCTGACCAGACGCTGCGGCGGTTCGAAAGCCATGCGCGAGTCGTCCCTTCCTGCTCCCGGTCCTGCCCTGGTTGTGCGCCTGTCCGTCGGTGTTCTGCCTCGGTTCCTCCGGCGCCGGTGTCCGTCCGATCACGCCGTCGGCGTCACCGGGCCCGCCGCCGTGGCCGACGGCCCGGCGCCCGTGGCGGCCTGCTCCCGGCCAGTGTCCGACCGCTCGGCGAGCCCAGGGAAGGCTACGCTGCCGCCGCGCCAGCGCACCGCCCGCACCGCCGCCTCCCGCAGCGCCCCGGCCGCCTCCCGGCGCCGCGCGCCCGCCGTGGCCCGCACCAGGTCCGAGTACACCCCGGCCACGCGTTCCTCCAGGTCCGCCGCGAACCGGACCGCAGCCGCGGAGTCCGGCACCGGGAACGGCAGCGCGTACGCGGCGCTCGCGGCGACCGGCTCGGCGCCCAGGTCGCGCACCTCGCGCGACAGCGCGTCCCGGCGCGCCCGGTGCGCGTCGTACGCGGCCCGCGCCTCCGTGCGCCGCTCCTCGCGGACGCGCCCGCCGACGACCCCGTACCCGTACACCGCCGCGTGCTCCGCGGCCAGCGCCGCCTGGAGGGCGGCCAGTTCCCCGCCCGTCCGCTCGCTGTTCTTCCCGCTCATCGGGCCCCCTCCGTCAGCAGGTACGCGTGCGCCGCGCCGGCGGCCGCCACCGAGGCCAGCAGCCGGGCCAGCTCGCCCGGCACGTCCACCAGGGCCGCGATCCGCCGGTCGGCCAGCGTCCGTTCGGCGGCCGCGAGGTAGGCGAGGGCGTCCTTCTCGACGGCCGGGACGGCCACGGGCGACTCCGGCGGATCGGCCGGAGCCGAGCCGGCGACCGGCGCCGAGGGCGATGCCGAGGGGGAGGGCGATGCCGAGGGGGAGGCCGACGCCTCGTCGACGCCCCCGAACGCCGTCACGTGCTGCACGACCTCCGCCCGCAGGGCCGCCACCTGCCCCAGCAGCGCCGGATGGACGGAGAGGACGGCGTCGTACCGCGCCACCAGCCCCGCGCTGTCCCGCGCCGCACGCGCGCGTGCCCGCTCCGTCAGCGACGGGCTGCCGCCCGAGGTCTGCCCACCGGAATCCCCGGGCCCCGAGGAGCAACCGACGAGCAGGGCGGCCCCGGCGGCCGAGGCGAGCAGGGTTCTTCGGCGCGGCCCCGAGGGGGTGCGCGGCGGTGGAGGGAACGGCACGGGAGACGTCCTCGGGGAACTCGTACGACAGTCGTAGGGCAGACATACCGATCACCGGCGGCACGTCCGTGA
Source organism: Streptomyces sp. NPDC052016 (assembly GCF_044548445.1). Lineage (NCBI taxonomy): Bacteria > Bacillati > Actinomycetota > Actinomycetes > Kitasatosporales > Streptomycetaceae > Streptomyces > Streptomyces sp. NPDC052016. The sequence continues at coordinate 46,149 of NZ_JBIUBX010000038.1, read as the reverse complement.
TCACCGTACCCGCGCACCGGCCCGGGACCCACTCATCGGCACCGTGCGCGCCCCGGCGGCCGTGCGCGGGGCGTCGGGGCCGCCGCCGGGCGGACGCCCCGTGGACGGCAACACACCCCGCGACCGGATACCCTTTGACCAGACACGCGACCCATCCCACAACAGCACACGCGGCCGAGGAGTCACCCGGATGAGCACCACCCAGAGCGAGAGGCTGCGGGAACTGCTGGAACCGCTCGTCGCCTCCCAGGGCCTCGATCTCGAAGAGATCGCCGTGGACTCCGTCGGACGCAAGCGCGTGCTGCGCGTCGTCGTCGACTCCGACACCGGTGCGGACCTGGACCAGATCGCCGATGTGAGCCGTGCGCTCTCGGCGAAGCTCGACGAGACGGACGCGATGGGCGAGGGCGAGTACACCCTCGAGGTCGGCACCCCGGGCGCGGAGCGCGCCCTCACCGAGCACCGTCACTACGTACGGGCCACGGACCGCTTGGTCAAGTTCCAGCTCCACGAGGGCGGCGAACTCGTCGCCCGCATCCTCACCGTGGACGACGCCGGCCTCGACGTCGAGGTGCCCGGAGTGAAGGGCCGCAAGGCCACCACCCGCAGACTCGCCTTCGACGACATCGACAAGGCCCGCGTCCAGGTCGAGTTCAACCGCAAGGACAAGAAGGACATGAAGGAAGAGGAGGAGGCGTAGCCGTGGACATCGACATGAGCGCCCTGCGGGGCTTGGTTCGGGAGAAGGAGATCTCCTTCGACCTGCTGGTCGAGGCGATCGAGTCGGCCCTCCTCATCGCCTACCACCGCACCGAGGGAAGCCGCCGCCACGCGCGCGTGGAGCTCAACCGGGAGACCGGTCACGTGACCGTGTGGGCGAAGGAGGACCCCGAGGACCTCGAGGAGGGCCAGGAGCCCCGCGAGTTCGACGACACCCCGTCGGGTTTCGGCCGCATCGCCGCCACCACCGCCAAGCAGGTGATCCTGCAGCGCCTGCGCGACGCCGAGGACGACGCCACGCTCGGCGAGTACGCCGGCCGCGAGGGCGACATCGTCACCGGTGTGGTCCAGCAGGGCCGTGACCCGAAGAACGTGCTCGTCGACATCGGCAAGCTGGAGGCCATCCTGCCGGTGCAGGAGCAGGTCCCCGGGGAGTCGTACGTCCACGGCATGCGGCTGCGCAGTTACGTCGTCCGGGTGGCGAAGGGTGTCCGCGGCCCCTCCGTGACCCTTTCCCGGACCCACCCCAACCTGGTGAAGAAGCTGTTCGCGCTGGAGGTGCCGGAGATCGCCGACGGGTCCGTCGAGATCGCCGCCATCGCCCGTGAGGCCGGTCACCGCACGAAGATCGCCGTCCGGTCCACCCGTTCGGGCCTGAACGCCAAGGGCGCCTGCATCGGCCCCATGGGCGGGCGCGTCCGCAACGTGATGGGCGAACTGAACGGCGAGAAGATCGACATCGTCGACTGGTCGGACGACCCGGCCGAGATGGTGGCGAACGCGCTGTCACCCGCCCGGGTGTCCAAGGTGGACGTCGTCGACCTCGCGGCCCGCTCCGCGCGCGTGACGGTGCCGGACTACCAGCTGTCCCTGGCGATCGGCAAGGAAGGGCAGAACGCCCGGCTCGCCGCCCGTCTGACCGGCTGGCGGATCGACATCCGTCCGGACACCGAGCAGACCGGCGCCTAGCGCCGGGGACGGCCCCGGCGGACCTGCCGGGGAATAGATCTCGGCCTGCGTTGGCTGAGATCACGACAACAACCGTTCGATTCCTGGCCCAAAGGGGTGAGGTCGGTACGGGGAGGTAGACTTAACCGTGTCTGGCCGGACGCACGCCGGAGTATGCCCTGAACGCACCTGTGTGGGGTGCCGGGAGCGAGCGGCCAAGACGGAGCTGCTGCGCATCGTGGCGATCGAGGACGCATGCGTCCCCGATCCTCGCGGTACGCTGCCCGGCCGGGGTGCGTACGTGCACCCCGCCCTGGTCTGTCTCGACCAGGCGGTGCGCCGCCGGGCGTTCACGCGGGCGTTGCGCGCCGCGAGAGCGCTCGACACAAAGGCGTTGCGCCAGTACGTCGAGCAGACGACAGTTGCCGAGCAGGCAACACCGTAAGAAGCGTCGCGCGGAACCCTGCGCGGCCCTGGTACCTCGCGAGTCGAAAGCAGGTCGAGATTGCGATGAGCACTCGATGAGTACGCGATGAGTACGCCCATGAAGTAGCGACGGTCCGGACGCAACCCGGACCTAAAAGGAGCGAAGTGGCTAAGGTCCGGGTATACGAACTCGCCAAGGAGTTCGGTGTGGAGAGCAAGGTCGTCATGGCCAAGCTCCAGGAACTCGGTGAATTCGTCCGTTCGGCGTCTTCGACCATCGAAGCGCCTGTAGTCCGCAAACTGACTGACGCCTTCCAGGGCGGTGGCAGCGGCAGGTCCGCCAAGCCCGCCCCGCGCAAGGCCGCCCCCAAGCCCGCCGCGCCCTCCCCGGCGCAGGCGGCTCGTCCGGCTGCCCCGCGGCCGGCCGCCCCCAAGCCCGCCGCGGCACAGACCCCCGCGGCCCCGGCGGCGCCCTCCGCGCCGGCCCCGGGCCCGCGTCCGGTTCCGGGCCCCAAGCCCGCGCCGCGTCCGGCCCCGGCCGCTCCGGAGTTCACCGCTCCGCCGTCGGCCCCGGCCGCCCCGAAGCCCGCCGCTGCCCAGGGTCCGCGCCCCGGCGCGCCCAAGCCCGGCGCCCGTCCCGGCGCGCCCGGTCAGGGTCAGGGCGGTCAGGCACCGCGTCCGGCCGCCGCGCAGGGTCCGCGTGCCGGTGGTGCGGGTGCGCCGCGTCCGGGCGCCCGTCCGGCCGGTCCGCGTCCGGGCAACAACCCCTTCACCTCCGGCGGCAACGCCGGTATGGCCCGCCCGCAGGCCCCCCGTCCGCAGGGCGCCCCGCGTCCCGGCGGCCCCGGTGCCCCCGGCGCCGGTCCCCGTCCGCAGGCCCCCGGTGGCCAGGGCGGCGGTCCCCGTCCGCAGGCTCCGGGCGGCCCCCGTCCCTCGCCGGCCGGCATGCCCCGCCCGCAGGGCGGTCCGCGTCCCGGTGGCGGCCCCGGCGGTCCCCGTCCGAACCCGGGCATGATGCCGCAGCGTCCGGCGGCCGGCCCCCGTCCCGGTGGCGGCCCCGGTGGTCGCGGTCCCGGCGGCGGCGGTCGTCCCGGCGGCGGCGGTCGTCCGGGCGGCGGCGGCTTCGCCGGTCGTCCCGGTGGCGGTGGCGGCGGCTTCGCCGGTCGTCCCGGTGGTCCCGGCGGTGGCGGCGGTGGCGGTTTCGCCGGTCGTCCCGGTGGTCCCGGCGGTGGCGGCGGTGGCCGTCCCGGCTTCGGCGGTCGTCCGGGCGGTCCCGGTGGCCGTGGTGGCACGCAGGGCGCCTTCGGCCGTCCCGGTGGTCCCGCGCGTCGTGGCCGCAAGTCGAAGCGGCAGAGGCGCCAGGAGTACGAGGCCATGCAGGCCCCGTCGGTCGGCGGCGTGATGCTGCCTCGCGGCAACGGCGAGACCATTCGCCTGTCGCGCGGTGCGTCGCTCACCGACTTCGCGGAGAAGATCAACGCCAACCCGGCGTCCCTCGTCGCGGTCATGATGAACCTCGGCGAGATGGTCACCGCGACCCAGTCCGTCTCCGACGAGACGCTGGAACTCCTCGCCGGCGAGATGAACTACACGGTTCAGATCGTCAGCCCGGAGGAGGAGGACCGCGAGCTGCTCGAGTCCTTCGACATCGAGTTCGGCGAGGACGAGGGCGACGAGGACGACCTGGTGGTCCGTCCGCCGGTCGTCACCGTCATGGGTCACGTCGACCACGGTAAGACCCGCCTGCTCGACGCCATCCGCAAGACGAACGTCATCGCGGGCGAGGCCGGTGGCATCACCCAGCACATCGGTGCCTACCAGGTCGCGACCGAGGTCAACGACGAAGAGCGCAAGATCACCTTCATCGACACCCCGGGTCACGAGGCGTTCACCGCCATGCGTGCCCGTGGTGCGAAGTCGACCGACATCGCGATCCTGGTCGTCGCGGCCAACGACGGCGTCATGCCGCAGACGGTCGAGGCGCTCAACCACGCCAAGGCGGCCGACGTCCCGATCGTCGTCGCGGTCAACAAGATCGACGTCGAGGGTGCCGACCCGACCAAGGTGCGCGGTCAGCTGACCGAGTACGGCCTGGTGGCCGAGGAGTACGGCGGCGACACGATGTTCGTCGACATCTCCGCCAAGCAGGGTCTGCACATCGACTCGCTGCTGGAGGCCGTGATCCTCACGGCCGACGCCTCGCTCGACCTGCGGGCCAACCCGAACCAGGACGCGCAGGGCATCTCGATCGAGTCCCGTCTCGACCGCGGCCGCGGTGCCGTGGCGACGGTCCTCGTCCAGCGAGGCACGCTGCGGGTCGGCGACACGATGGTCGTGGGCGACGCCTACGGTCGCGTGCGCGCCATGCTCGACGACAACGGCAACAACGTGGCCGAGGCCGGCCCGTCGACGCCGGTCCAGGTCCTGGGCCTGACCAACGTCCCGGGCGCCGGCGACAACTTCCTCGTCGTCGACGAGGACCGTACGGCCCGCCAGATCGCCGAGAAGCGTGCGGCCCGCGAGCGCAACGCGGCCTTCGCGAAGCGCACGCGCAGGTTCTCCCTGGAGAACCTGGACGCGGCTCTGAAGGCCGGCGAGGTCCAGCAGCTGAACCTGATCATCAAGGGTGACGCTTCCGGTTCCGTCGAGGCACTCGAGTCGTCCCTGCTCCAGCTGGACGTCGGCGAAGAGGTCGACATCCGCGTCCTGCACCGCGGCGTCGGTGCGGTCACGGAGTCCGACATCGACCTGGCGATGGGCTCGGACGCGATCGTCATCGGCTTCAACGTGCGTGCCGCCGGCCGTGCGCAGCAGATGGCGGAGCGCGAGGGTGTGGACGTCCGCTACTACTCGGTCATCTACCAGGCGATCGAGGAGATCGAGGCGGCCCTGAAGGGCATGCTGAAGCCGGAGTACGAGGAGGTCGAGCTCGGTACGGCGGAGATCCGCGAGGTCTTCAAGTCGTCCAAGCTGGGCAACATCGCCGGTGTCCTCATCCGGTCGGGCGAGGTCAAGCGCAACACCAAGGCCCGCCTGGTCCGCGACGGCAAGGTCATCGCGGAGAACCTCACCATCGAGGGCCTGCGTCGCTTCAAGGACGACGTCACCGAGATCCGCGAAGGGTTCGAGGGCGGTATCAACCTCGGCAACTTCAACGACATCAAGGTCGACGACGTCATCGCGACGTACGAGATGCGGGAGAAGCCGCGGGTGTGATCCCCGGTTCGCGCCGGCCGACGGAAGCTGTTCCGTCGGCCGGCGCGCCGCCGTTCCCGGGCGCGGTTCCCCGGGAGGGGCGCCCGGGACGTGGTCCCCGCCGAGAGCGGGCGGAGCCCTATACAGGGCCACCACGCGTCCGCCCGAGAGGGGTGGGCAGGGTCCGGGTGCGGGCCATCGTGGCCGGGCTCTCGACGCAGCGAGCCGGGCGGGTCGGCGGGCGAAAACCCCGTCGAGCCACCGCGGGTATCGTTGTACCGTTCCTGATGCCCTGTCCCACACGGCTGACGGGGCCATCGATCCCGTACCGGCGGGTGAACCGGCTACACACATGTACGTGGGGACTCTGTCCTTCGACCTGCTCCTCGGCGACGTACGGTCGCTGAAGGAGAAGCGCTCCGTCGTCCGCCCCATCGTCGCCGAGCTCCAGCGCAAGTACGCGGTGAGCGCGGCCGAGGTGGACCACCAGGACCTCCACCGCCGGGCCACCATCGGCCTGGCCGTGGTCTCGGGTGACGCGGAGCACCTGACCGACGTACTGGACCGGTGCGAACGGCTGGTCGCCGGCCGCCCCGAAGTGGAGCTGCTGTCGGTCAGACGCCGTTTCCACGGCGAAGACGACTGACCGGACCAGAGAACGCAAGAGAAGAAAGAACGGGAGACGGACCAGTGGCCGACAACGCGCGCGCCAAGAGGCTGGCGGACCTCATCCGAGAGGTGGTGGCCCAGAAGCTGCAGCGCGGGATCAAGGACCCGCGGCTCGGTTCCCACGTCACCATCACGGACACCCGCGTCACGGGCGACCTCAGGGAGGCGACCGTCTTCTACACCGTGTACGGGGACGAAGAGGACCGCAAGGCGGCCGCCGCCGGCCTGGAGAGCGCCAAGGGCATTCTGCGCTCCGAGGTCGGCCGCGCGGCCGGCGTGAAGTTCACGCCGACGCTGTCCTTCGTCGCCGACGCCCTCCCGGACACCGCCCGCACCATCGAGGACCTCCTCGACAGGGCGCGCCAGTCCGACGAGAAGGTGCGTGAGGCGTCCGCGGGCGCCGCGTACGCCGGCGGGGCCGACCCGTACCGCAAGCCCGGTGACGACGAGACGGACGACACCGCCGAATGAACCGGAAGCACACCGCGCCCGACGGCCTCGTCATCGTCGACAAGCCGTCGGGTTTCACTTCGCACGACGTCGTGGCCAAGATGCGGGGGATCGCCAAGACCCGCCGCGTCGGCCACGCCGGCACCCTCGACCCGATGGCGACGGGCGTCCTCGTCCTCGGCGTGGAGAAGGCCACCAAGCTCCTCGGGCACCTCGCCCTCACCGAGAAGGAGTACCTGGGGACCGTCCGTCTCGGCCAGAACACCCTGACCGACGACGCCGAGGGGGAGATCACCTCCTCCACCGACGCCTCCCAGGTCACCCGCGACGCCATCGACGCCGGCATCGCCAAGCTGACCGGCGACATCATGCAGGTCCCGTCCAAGGTCAGCGCCATCAAGATCAACGGCGTGCGCTCCTACAAGCGGGCCCGCGAGGGCGAGGAGTTCGAGATCCCCGCCCGGCCGGTCACCATCTCCTCCTTCACGGTGTACGACGTCCGCGACGCCGTCGCCGACGACGGCACCCCCGTCCTGGACCTGATCGTCTCGGTGGTCTGCTCCTCGGGCACCTACATCCGGGCCCTCGCCCGCGACCTGGGCGCCGACCTGGGCGTCGGCGGCCACCTCACCGCCCTGCGCCGCACCCGCGTCGGCCCCTACAAACTGGACTCCGCCCGCACCCTGGACCAGCTCCAGCAGGAGCTGACGGTGATGCCGATCGCCGAGGCCGCCGCTGCCGCCTTCCCCCGCTGGGACGTGGACGACAGGCGGGCCCGGCTGCTCACCAACGGCGTCCGGCTGGAGATGCCCGACGAGTACGCGGGCTCCGGACCGGTGGCCGTCTTCGACCCCGAAGGCCGCTTCCTGGCGCTGGTCGAGGAACAGAAGGGCAAGGCGAAGAGCCTGGCCGTCCTCGGCTGAGCCCCCGCCGGTTTTGCCGTGGAGCGGCGAACACGGGGTCCTGCTCCGCCGCCGCTCCACGGTCCCCCCTCGGTTCCCCCACCCTAGGGTGTATCCATCCGCCCCCGTTCATTCACCCGTCCGGGCAGGCGCTCGGAGTGAACCCGGGGGGTGCGAGGGGGCGCGTTCGTTCCGTGATCTGTCCCGCCGATCACCCCACGCCTACCGTCGAACAAAAGGGCACGCGCGTGCGGCGGGGAGGTACGACGATGGCGGGAACGGACGACCCCGACAGCTGCCTCGTCAGCATCCGCGACCTCGCCGGCCGCCCGCGCGGCACCGGATTCTTCGCCGACCACCACGGCACCGTCGTCACCAGCCACGAGGCCGTCGACGGGCTCGCGGGCCTCGTCCTGTACGACGCCGGCGAGCGCGGCTGCGTCGTCACCGCCGACGCGGTCACCCCGCTGCCGGAACGGAACCTGGCCCTCGTCCGCACGGAGGGCCTCGCCGTCGCACCGCTGCCGCTGACCGTCCGGGACCGGGTGGGGACCGGCACGTACGTCCGGCTGGCCGCCGGCTGCTGGCGCGAGGCACGGGTGCTGAGCGGGACCCCGGTGACGTACGCGGCCGCGGACCGCCGCCACCTCCTCGACGGCGCCCTGGAGCTCGCGATCGGCACCGCGGGCCGGGACGCGCTGCGGCACGGCGGGGGCGTTGCCGGCGGACCGGTGATCGACGCCGCGACCGGAGCCGTCGTCGCCGTCCTGGGCACCGCCCTGCACTCCGGACACCACGACGCCGGCTTCGCCGTCCCCCTGCGCCCCGCCCCGCCCGACGGCCCCCTCGCCGCACTCCTGGCCCGCAACGCGGCGACGGTCCCCGCCCACGGCGCCGACCTCAACCTGGCGGGCGTCCTGGAACTCACCGCCACCTCGGTGGGCACCGACGGGCCGCCCGGCGACCCCTCCTGCGCGCCGGTCGAACGCGACGCAGCCGCACGGGAGTTCGCCGCGTTCACCGCGAGCCCGGCAGGCGTCCTCGGCCTCGTCGGCGCCCCGGGCAGCGGCCGTACGACGGAACTCGCGGCGCTCGCCGAGCGCCGCGGCCGGGGCGCCGAACCGGCGCCCACGCTGTGGCTGCGCGGCGCCGACCTGAGGGACGAGGACGACTCGGTCGCCGACGCCGCCCGCAGGGCACTGACGCGCGCGGCACGGATCGTGGCCGCGTCCCGCCCCGGCCCGGCTCCCGGCGACCCGTGCCCGGAGCGGCTCGCCCGCCTCGCCCACGCCGCCGGGCGCCCGCTGCTGATCCTCCTCGACGGCCCCGAGGAGATGCCCCCCGTCCTGGCCCACCGCCTCCCCGCGTGGACCGAGCGGACCGCGCACTGGCTGCGGGAGACGGGGACACGGCTGGTGGTGGCCTGCCGGGCCGAGTACTGGGAGCACGCGGGCGCCGAGTTCCCCGCGGAGATGCTCCACGGCCGTACCGCCGGGGCGCTCCCGCCCTGTGTCCCCCTCGGCGATCTCACCCCCGCCGAGGCCCGCGAGGCCCGCGCCCGGCACGGCATCCCCGACACCGTGCTCGGCGCCTCCGACGCCCGCCACCCGCTCACCCTCCGCCTGTGCGCGGAGGTCCGCGCCGCCCTCCCCGACGCCCCCGACACACCCCTCGACCGCCACGACGTCCTCGCGGCCCACCTGGACCTGATGTGCCTGCGCGTCGCGGTCCGGCTGGCCGCGGAGAACGGCCTGCGCGGGAGCGCGGTACGACGGCTCGCGGCCAAGGTGTCCGGGCAGGTGCACGAGGCCGCCCGGCGCAGCCTCGGCCCGCGGCAGGGGGAGCTGGACCGGGCGTCCTTCGAGGCGGTGTTCCCGTGGGGGCCCGCCCCGGCCCGGCTCGGCGGCGGCACCGGCTGGGCGTCGGCCGTCCTCGCCGAGGGCCTCCTCGTGCCGGCGGGCACCGGCTACCGCTTCGCCCACGAGGAACTCGCCGACTGGATCCAGGGCGCCCACCTCGACCTCGACGAGGCCCTGCGCGTCCTGGTCCACCACCGCCGGTCCCCGGACGGCGCCCCTGCGCCGCCCGTCCCGCACCACCGGCTCGGCCCCGTCGTCCACGCCCTGCTGTACGTCGGCCGCCAGCACGGCACCCACCGGCTCGCAGCCCGCCTGAAGGAGCTGGCGGACGCCCTGCAAGCCGACCCGGACTCATGGTGGGCCGCCCGGCTGCTCACCGGGACGCTCACGCGCGTCCCGGACGCCACGCCGTACGTCGACGTCCTGCGGCTGCTGGCCGACCGGACCGTGGAGTGGCGCAGCCGGCCGGGCGGGCCCACCGGGTTCACCCCCGACTTCTGGACCGCCCTGCCCCTGCCGACGCCGGCCCGCCTGGACCTCCTGCGCCGGCTGATCCTCGCCGACACGGCCCCGAGCGGCGCGGACGAACCCCGCTGCCTCGACGCCGTCGCCGCCCTCCTCGCCGCCGATCCCATCGCCGTACAGCCGCGGCTCGCCCTCTGGTTCGACGACGAGCGGCCGCTGCCCGCGACCCCGCACGCCACCGTGGCGACGGCGGCACAGGCGCTGCTGCACACGCATCGCCACCGGGCCCTGGACGACCTCACCGAGGTCCTCGTGGACCGCGCGCACCCGCGGGCCGACGAACTGCTCACCGTCCTCGCCGAGGAGGAACCCTCCGCGCTGTGCCGGGCCGTGGACCGCTGGGCGCACGACGAACGGCCGGCCCGGCGGGTCGCGGCGGTGGCGTACGGACTGCGGGCCGCGCCCCACGTCCGTACCGCCGCCGACCGGGAGCTGCTGCGGTACGCGGCCCTCGCGCTGCTCGCCCGCCCCGCCGACCGCACCCTGCACAGCGGCGCGCTCGCCCTCCTCGTACGCGACCCGCAGACCCGCGCCCGGCACCTCCCGCAGGCGCTGGAGCGGTTCGCGGCGGGTGATCCGCGACTGCCGGCGAGCGCGCTGCTCGCCGCCCTGACCACCCACGCCGAGCCTGTCCTGGACGCGCTGCGGACCCGGCTGTGCGGGCCGGACGCGGACCCCGGCAGGCTGCTGCGCGCGCTCGCCGACGCCACCACGCCCGCCCTGGCACACCGGGTCGTGCCCCTCGTCCGGGAGGCACTGGAGCGGCGCCCGGAGGCCGCCGGTGACCTCGCCGCGTACGTCGACCGGCGCCTGGACCGCCGTCCCGACCAGGATCCGACGGGCCGTGCCGTCCTGTTCCCGCTGGTCACCTGTCTGCTGGACGGCGGTCCCGAGCCGGTGCGGGCCGCACTGGCCACGGTCCTGGCCGCCCCCGGCGCCTCCCCGGCCGGCCGTCCCCTCCGTCGTGAGCTGCTGGAGTTCCTGCTGGCCCGCGAGCACGACCCCGCTGTCCTGGACGCCGTTCTGCACGCCGCGGCCCAGTGCAGCGGGGACGAGCTGCGCGACCTCGTCCACCGCACCGGCCTCCTGCTCGTCCGCACCCCGGACGGCGCGGCCCGCTTCGACCGCGGCCTGGTCGACCTGGGCCGCCACGTTCCCGGCTTCGCCGCACAGGTCGCGGGCTGGCTCACCGAGGCCCCCGGGGAGTGGGCGGCGGTGGTCGGCCCGAGCGCCCGCCGCATGATCGAGAACCTGGCGGGCGCCCGGGTGCCCGCGTGAACCGAGCCCCCGGGCAGGGCAGATGCGTGGGCCCGGTCACAGCCTCCATGCCGATGCGGGCCGAGGACACCCGGCATGGCACCCTTAGAGCTGCGCAATGGGTCAACGGTAAACACGGACACGGGTTCGAGGAGCGGTCACAGTGCAGCGCTGGCGTGGCTTGGAGGACATCCCCCAGGACTGGGGGCGCAGCGTCGTCACCATCGGCTCTTACGACGGGGTCCACCGCGGCCACCAGCTGATCATCCGGCATGCCGTGGACCGCGCCCGCGAGCTGGGCGTGCCCGCCGTCGTCGTCACCTTCGACCCGCACCCCAGCGAGGTCGTCCGCCCCGGCAGCCACCCGCCGCTGCTCGCGCCGCACCACCGCCGCGCGGAGCTGATGGGCGAGCTGGGCGTGGACGCGGTCCTGATCCTCCCCTTCACCACGGAGTTCTCGAAGCTCTCGCCCGCCGACTTCGTCGTCAAGGTCCTGGTCGACAAGCTGCACGCCAAGGCGGTCGTCGAGGGCCCCAACTTCCGCTTCGGCCACAAGGCCGCCGGGAGCGTGGAGTTCCTGGCCGAGCAGGGCAAGATCTACGACTTCGAGGTCGAGGTCGTCGACCTGTACCTGACGGGCGAGGCGGGCGGCGGCGAGCCGTTCTCCTCGACCCTGACGCGGCGCCTGGTCGCCGAGGGCGACGTCGAGGGCGCCGCCGAGATCCTGGGCCGCCCGCACCGCGTCGAGGGCGTGGTCGTGCGCGGCGCCCAGCGCGGCCGCGAACTCGGCTTCCCCACGGCGAACGTCGAGACGCTGCCCCACACCGCGATCCCCGCCGACGGCGTCTACGCCGGCTGGCTGCACACGGGCGGCGAGGCGATGCCGGCCGCGATCTCCGTCGGCACCAACCCGCAGTTCGACGGCACCGAGCGCACGGTGGAGGCGTACGCCATCGACCGCGTCGGCCTCGACCTGTACGGCCTCCATGTCGCCGTCGACTTCCTGGCGTTCGTCCGCGGCCAGGCGAAGTTCGAGTCGCTGGAAGGCCTGCTGGAACAGATGGCGCAGGACGTGAAGCGCTGCCGCGAGCTGGTGGCGGAGAGCCGCCCGGCCTGACGGGGGCTCACGCGAGGGCGGTCGGGTCGGCCGGGGGCTGCGGTGGCGATGGTGGCGCGGCGAGGCGTTCGACAGCGCGCCTGACCTGGCCGGCCGCCGGCGATCCGGGTTCGAGCGCGTCGGCGAGCGCCGTGCAGCCCTCGGACCGGGTGGGGGCGTCAGGTCGAGCTGCTCTCTGGTTGGCCAGACGGGGGGATCGCACGGCCTGTGCCGCACCGTCTGCTGCCTGCCGGGGGCGGGAAGCGGCCACGCTGACCGGATCGTGAGATTCCAGGGTGACTGAGGGCGCATGCCCGCGCCCCGGCGTGAGGACCCTTCCACGCGGTCGCGCAGGAGAGGTCCGCGCCCATGAGGCTTCGTCGGGCACGATCGAGGCCTTCGCCTGGTTCGTGGAGGAGGCGAACGCACTCCGCCAGGTCCCCGGCTTCAGGAAGTGCGCCGCCCGTGCCGCCAACCTCCGTGTTTCCGTGACGAAGTGAGGCCCGTGCCGGGTTCGGCACGGGCCTCATGAGGTGCGTGACGGCGACCGCTTCTTGTCGCGGTCCGTCGGTGGGGGCTACGGCTGCGGGGGGCCGGCGGGCGGGAAGCCGGGCTGCGGCTGCTGCTGGGGGTGCTGCGGGTAGGGCTGGCCCGGCTGGGGCGCCTGCGGGTGCGGCTGTCCCTGCGGGGGATGCGGCTGGCCCGGCTGTCCCTGCGGCGGGCCGGGCTGCTGGGGCACCTGCGGATACGGCTGGCCCGGCTGCGGCGGATACGGCTGCCCCGGCTGTGCGGGATACGGCTGTCCGCCCTGCGGCGGGTAGGGCTGGCCGGGGAGCGGCTGGCCCGGCAGCGGCGGGGCGGCGACCGGCGGCGGGTTGCCGTCGCTCGTCCACAGGCCGTGCATCTGCTGGTGGCGGACGAAGTCCTCCGCGACCATCGCCGCGAGGTGGAAGTACGCCTCCCGCACCTTCGGCCGCATCATGTCGAGGTCGACCTCGGCACCGGCGGCGAGATGCTCGTCGAAGGGAACGACGATCACGCCCCTGCACCGGGTCTCGAAGTGCGCGACGATGTCCTCGACCTTGATCATCTTGCCGGTCTCGCGGACACCCGAGATGACGGTGATGGACCGTGAGACGAGCTCGGCGTAGCCGTGCGCGGAGAGCCAGTCCAGCGTCGTACTGGCGCTGCTCGCACCGTCGACCGACGGTGTCGAGATGATGATGAGCTGGTCGGCGAGGTCCAGCACACCGCGCATGGCGCTGTAGAGCAGGCCCGTGCCCGAATCGGTCAGGATGACCGGGTACTGCTTGCCGAGCACGTCGATCGCGCGCCGGTAGTCCTCGTCGTTGAAGGTCGTCGAGACGGCCGGGTCCACGTCGTTGGCGATGATCTCCAGGCCGGAAGGGGCCTGCGAGGTGAACCGCCGGATGTCCATGTACGAGTTGAGGTACGGGATCGCCTGGACCAGGTCACGGATGGTGGCCCCGGTCTCGCGCCGAACCCGGCGGCCGAGCGTGCCGGCGTCCGGGTTGGCGTCGATCGCGAGGATCTTGTCCTGCCGCTCGGTGGCGAGCGTGGAACCCAGCGCGGTGGTGGTCGTCGTCTTGCCGACACCGCCCTTGAGGCTGATGACGGCGATGCGGTAGCAGGACAGCACGGGCGTGCGGATGAGCTCCAGCTTCCGCTGCCGCTCGGCCTCTTCCTTCTTCCCGCCCAGCTTGAACCGGCCGCCGCCGGCTGCCGGACGGCTGCTCTTCGCCTTCTGCTTCTTGTTGTTGAGCAGTCGGTCGGACGACAGCTCCACGGCCGCGGTGTAACCCAGCGGGGCGGCGCCCGGGTTGACCGGCTGCCGCTGGTCGTGCTGGATCGGCTGCGGCCAGGCGGCACCGGCGCGGGGGTCCGCGGGGGGCTGGGGCGCCTGCGGGGGCAGCGGGGCCTGGGCGGACTCGGGCGCTTGCGGTGCCTGCGGCGCATGGGGTGCCTGCGGGGGCTGGCCGGCGAAGCCCTGGGGTGCTCCCTGGGGGGCTCCGTGGGGCGCGGCGGCAGGGGCCGACTGCCCGTCGGCCTGGTGCGGGATGCCGGGGTGCGGCTGGGGTGCCTGCGGCGCCTGCGGTGCCGGTGGCTGCGGGAAGCCGTAGCCGCCCGGGCCGGTGGGGGGCTGCGGGTAGCCGTAGCCGGCCTGGGCGTCGGTGGCGGGCGGTTGCGGGAAGCCGTACCCCTGCTGCGCGTTGGGGGCGGGTGGCTGGGGGAAGCCGTAGCCGGGCTGCTGGTGGGGGGCGGGCGGTGCCGGCTGCTGGGCCGCGGGCTGCTGCGGGGCGGCCGGAGCCGAGGCAGAGGGCTGCGGGAAGCCGTAGCCGGGCTGCGGGGCGGGCGCGGGGGCCGAGGGGTTCCAGGCCTGCGGCGCGGGTGGCTGAGGCGCGGGCGGCTGTTGGGCCGCCGCGGCCGCCGCAGGGTCGGCTTGCTGCGGCTGCGGCTGCGCATGCGGGTATGGCTGTGGCGCAGGCTGGGCCGGCCACTGGGCCGCCGGGGCGGGCGCGGCGGGCTGGTACGACGGAGGCAGCGGCGGCAGCCCGTTCTGCGGGGCCGGCGGGGGAGTCCAGGCGGGCTGGGCGGGCGGCACGGCACTCTGCGGCTCTGCCGTCGCCGCGGCCTCTGCGTCGCCTGCCTCGGGGGCGGGCTCCAACGGAGTGGCGTCCTGCTGCGCGGGCTCGGAGACCTGGGCGTCCGCGCCGTCGGCGCCTTCGCTCTCGCTGTCGGACGCGGGCTCGGACGCGGCCCCGAACGCCGGGTCCACGGCGGCGTCATTCGCACTGTCGGCGTCGGCGTCGGCGTCCGGTCCGGCGGGATCGCCGTCCGCGTCACCCTGGGCGTCCGCGTTCGCGTCCGTGTCCGCATCCGTGTCGACGGCCGCGGTCGCCTCGTTGTCGTCCCGCGCCTCGCCGGCCTCGGACGGGGCCTCGTCGGCAATCTGCGGGGTCCCTTCGCCGGCCTCGGCGCCGGAGTCGGCCGGTTCCGTTCCCGTTCCCGTTTCCGATCCCGTTGCCGTGTCCGGCTGCGCGGCGGCCGCCTGCTCCGCGATCTGCCGCTTGAGGGCTACCGAGGAGAAACGCATGGTGGCACCGCTCTCCAGGTCCCCGTCCCCGGAGCCGTCCTCGTCCTCGGTGGTCGAGGGAGCCGCGGTCGGCTGCTGGTCCGGAAGGCCCGCAGCCGACTGCTGGTCCGGAAGGCCCGCAGCCGGGATGTCCGGACCGTTCGGCACGGCGGAAGGGGGCACGTCGGCGGCCGGTGCCTGCTGCGGCTCGAACCCGCCGTCGGCGGGGAGCCGGGGCACGGCGACCGGCGCCCCGACGGGAGGCGCGGGAGGCGCGGGCGGGGCCGGAGGGGCGGGCGGAGTGAAAGGCGCCTCGGCAGCAGGTGCCGCGGGCGGAGTGAATGGAGTTCCGACAGCAGGTGACGCGGGCGGCGGGAACGGCGCCCCGGGCGCGAGGTCCGCCTGGGCAGGCGGAGCGAGCCCCGGACCCGGTCCGTTGCCCGGGTAGTCACCGCCGGGCACTCCGGGCGTGCCCGGCACCCCAGCCGGGCCCGGCACTCCGGGCACTCCGGGCACGCCCGGCATCCCCGCCGCACCCGCGTTGCCGGACGTCGCCGTGGGCCCCGTGGTGCGAGGATCCGCCCCCGTACCGTCACCCGAGGCCGCTCCGGAGCCCGAATTCGCCGCGGAACCCGAACCCGAGCCTCCGGTGGCGTTCTGCGTGTACCAAGCCGGCGGCGCGTAGTCGATGGTGAACTCGCCCGTCGCCTCGATGGAGGACTCCGCGTCGGGCTGGTCATCGCCGGGTGTGGCCCAGCCCCCGCGGATCCCGTCCCGATCGCTGCTCACAGTTCCTCCTGGTGTGGTCGAGCACCCTCTGCCGTGCCGGGGCGACCATGTTGCTTGCCGTCCGAAGTGGTTCGAGGCCGTCCGAGGTCGTCCGACGCACCGGCCCTCCCCCGAGCCGTCGACACCCGCCCCACGGTTTCCGGTATCGCGCCCCGCACCAGCCTAATCATCAGGTGCACCGCCTCGGCAGGCCCGCCCGCCCCTCAGCACCAGTCCATCACGTCAACCACTGTCCGGCGCAAGCCACCTGCAGATCGGTGACGGGGAAACGACGACGGCGAGCGGCCTCAGTCCATCCGTCGAGGCGTGCCCAGCAGCCCGATCTCCGCGTCCGTCGGCTGCGTCATGACGTACTGCCGGTCGCGGTCGCTGCACCACAGGGTGAAACCGTCGACCAGGGTGGGCAAGGACTCGACGTTCTCCCGGGGGAGTGCCAACGCGCGGCCCACCTCGACGGATTCGTCCGGAGAGATCCGCTGCACACCGACGAGCCGGGCCTGCCGTATGAGCCGCGGCGCGACCGGGCTGAGATACGGCAGCAGGGTCAGCACGGCCTGCCAGGGGCCGGACGCGACCCGTCCGCGCGGCGGACGCATACCGCAGTCCCGCACCACCAGCACCGGCGTTCCCGCCGAGGCGCCCTGCGGGGGCACCCGGCCGACCTCGTACACCGCCAGGCCGTTCTGCCCACCGCCCATGGCGTGCACCATCTGCACCCAGGCCTGCGGCCGCCCCGTCTCCACGGCCACCCGGGCCCCGGTCGCGGCCGCTCTCAGCGCGAGGACCTGCGCGGTCCACAGACCGCCGATGAGGACGACGTCGTAGGGCGTGGGCCGGTTGAGGCCCAGCACGGCGGGCCGGCCCTCGGTGTCGACACCGATCACGACACCGTCGTCACCGATGGGCAGGGCGAGCGAGGCGAGTTGTTCCACGGTCACCGAGTGGCGGCCGTGCCGCGGACCGATGAGTCCGAAGCCGCTGCGCAGCGACCGGGTGCGCGGCCGGCCCGCGGCGGGCTCCGGCTCGCCGGGGGCGGTGGCCGCCCGTGTCGTCGTCACCGTCACCGAACACCTCCGAGAGGCAGAGTGGCCAGGATGCCGGGGACCTGTTCCCGGTCGAGGCGGGCGAGTCCCGCCCCGGTGTGCCGGGCCGCGCCCTGCACCGCGCGCCGGGCCGCCACGAGTTCGTCGTCACTGCGTCCCGTCACCCGGATGTGCCCGCTCAGGGACACCTCCTGCCGGTCACCGCGCGTGAGGGTGACACTGAACGTCGTGGCGAGCGCGGGAACCGCGGTGACCAGGGCGATGAACTGCGGGAGCGAGGGACCGCCGCCACCGCCCAACGACGGCCACCGGCGCAGCCAGTACGTCGTGTGCCGGCGGTTGTCGCACCGCCAGCTCCGGCTGGACTCCTCGGTCCGCCGCTCCACCGCTCCGGTCCGTCCGGCCTCCGCCGTCACCAGCGGGTTGGCGCACGCCGACGTGGCGATGGCGGTGGTCAGTTGCTCCTCGTCGAGGACGGTCGCACGGAACCCGGCGCCGGTGAGCCGGCTCGCGAGGTGGTCGGCGGCCCGCACCACGCACTTCTGGGCCCCGACGAGACCGCCTCCGCGTGCGGCAACGGCCTCCGGGCACAGCTCCGGATCCAGCTTCAGCGCGATCCATGTGATGCGTACGGCCGGAGCGCCGGTCTGCTCCTGCAGCGGCGCGTAGTTGGACACGGCCACGGACTGCGGGGGCAGATGCAACGCGGGCGCGGGCTGGGTGTGCAGCACGATCTGCGCGGACTCCAGGCGGATCCCGTCCACGTCGAGCGCGTCGTGCACCAGGGCGAGCGGCAGCGGATGCCGGTCGCGCTCGGCCCGCAGCGCGGTCGCGTCCGCCTCCACCAGAAGAACGGCCGTGACGAACGTGCCGTCGCCGACGATCCCGACGGGCCGCCGGTCGCGGCCGCCGTACGTGTACGTCCGCAGGCTCGGATCGCACTCCAGGGCCGGTCCGAAGCCCGGTTCGGTCCCCGGGGGTATCTCGAGCTTCTCCGCGAGCCGCCGCCGGGCCTTCAGCGCCCGCGCGGTGGCCAGCCACTCCGGAAGGGAGCGGCCGCGACGGCGGGCCACGGAGAGCACCACCAGCACCACGGCGACGACGCCCGCCACCGCGAGCCCGATCGGACCGATCGCCCAGCCGACGAGCAGGACGGCGGCCGCGATCTCCCACAGAACGAGGCGTTGCAGCCGGAATGCCCCGCCCTGCCCCGAACGCGCCTTGACCTGGAGCGCGCCCGACGCCGACGAACGCTGCGGCGCCGGTGGCCGGGGCGCCGAGGAGCCCCGCGTCCGCGATCGGCCGGAGCGTACGCGTGTTCCCGAAGCCATCACTCGATCCCCCCGTTCTGCTCACGTCTCGCCCGTATTCCAGCACCGCACAGGGCACTTGACGGCCCAGGAACCCTACCCGCTCCCCAAGTCCCGACGGACACCAGGCATAGTAGGGGGCCGCTCTGACATCGGGGGCGGGGGACCGCGACCCCGCGAGTGCGGCCAGGACGGAAAACGGGGAGAGACACAGACAGATGGCATCCCGGCGCGATCAGCTCAATGCCTACACCTTCGCGAAGCGCCGTATGCTCGCGGCCTTCCTGCAGTCGTCGCCCGACGGCTCGGAGGAGGGAGCGCCGCGACCGCTGCGGGCGATCCTCCCCGGCATCATCGTGGGGGTGCTCGTCATGGCGGTCTTCGGGGCGTGGGGCATGTTCAAGCCCACCGCGCCGAAGGGCTGGGACGAACCCAACGCCAAGGTGATCGTCGCCAGCAAGTCGACCACGCGGTACGTCGTCCTGAAGACCGACGGCCAGGTCCAGCTGCACCCCGTCCTCAACATGGCCTCCGCGAAACTGCTCCTCAACGACGGAGGCGGCGACGTCGTCACCGTCGCCGAGTCCGTCCTCGACAACGGCAAGATCCCGCACGGCGTCACCATCGGCATCCCCTACGCGCCCGACCGCCTGCCCCCGGCCTCCGAGGCGGGCACCGCGAAGCGCTGGGTGGTCTGCGAGCGCCCGAGCGCCGGAGGCGGCGACTCCGTCCAGAAGGCCGCGCTGGTGCTCTCCGCCCGCGACATGGAGGCGACGGACGACAAGGGACGCCTCGGCGGCGGTCAACTGCTGTACGTGGCCGACCCGGACGGCAAGCGCTACGTCGTCGACGCGGACGGCCGGGCGTACCCGATCGACAAGAGCGACGAACTGCTGCTGCGTGCCGTGGTCGGCTCCAACCGGCAGCCCCAGCGGGTGTCCGCGGAGTGGCTGGCGACCCTGCACCAGGGCGACGCGATCACCTTCCCGGAGATCACCGGGCAGCCGGGCGCCGCGGCCGGCGCGCCGGGCCAGCTGGACGAGTCGACGAACAAGGTCGGCATGGTGCTCAAGGCGTTCGACAACAACACCGAGCAGTACTACGTCGTCCTGCCCGGCAGGGTGGCGCCCGTCTCCGCCTTCGTCGCCCAGCTCCTGCTGTTCAGCGAGGAGCTCGCCCCCGTCGGCCAGGCCGGGCAGGCCCGTGAGGTCAGCCCGGGCGCGATCGTGCCGGGCAAGGCGTTCGGCACCGAGCACCGCTGGCCGATCGGGGACCCCACGCCCGTCAACGACGCGTCGGCGACCTCCGGGAGCCGCAGCACGATCTGCAACGTCCTGCGCGGCGTCGACGCCGACTCCGGCGCCACGACCCTGAGCACCTGGGCGGGCACGGACTTCCCCGAGAAGCTGCCCGCCGGTTCCTCCAGCGCCTATGTCACGCCGGGCTCCGGCCAGCTCTACCGCCAGTTCCAGGGCGAGGCGACCAAGACCGGCCCCGTCTTCCTGGTCACCGACACGGGCCTGCGGTACGTCCTCCAGTCCAACGCGGACAGCGCCACCGACGACGCCGGCATCGGCACGACGGCCAAGGAGCGCCGGCAGCTCCAGCAGGAGGCCCAGCAGGCCCAGACCCGCCTCGGCTACAAGGACGTGGACCCGGCGCCCATCCCCGCCGCCTGGTCGGAGTTCCTGCCCACGGGCCCGCGTCTGTCGACGGCCGCGGCACGCCAGCCGCAGGGCTCGTGAGGAGGAGGGCGACAGTGCTGCGTACGACGCTGGTGGCGGCCGCGACCCTGCTGACGACGGCCACGGTCGTCGCACCTCCCGCCGCGGCCGCCGACAAGCTGCCCTACTCGGACCAGTGCCAGTTCCCCAACGGCCTGTATCCGGGCCGCCCCTGGTCGCTGCAGCGCGTCCTCCTGGAGGAGCTGTGGAGCCAGTCCAAGGGCAAGGGGGTGCGGGTGGCCGTCATCGACACGGGCGTGGACGTGCAGAACCCGCAGCTCACCGACGCGGTCGATGTGAAGAGCGGGCGCAACCTCCTGCCGAAGAACCTCAAGGACGAGGACGGCGACCCGATCGAGCGGGGCAAGGAGAACGGCACGACGGACACCGTCGGCCACGGCACCAAGGTCGCCGGCATCATCGCGGCCCGCCCCGCCGACGGCACCGGCTTCGTGGGCCTGGCCCCCGAGGCGACGATCATCCCGATCCAGCAGAACGACGCGGAGGGCCACGGGACCACCGAGACCCTGGCCGCGGCGATCCGCTACGCCATCCAGGCGAAGGCCGGGGTCATCAACATCTCCCAGGACACCTCGAACGCGATGAAGCCGTCCTCCGACCTGGAGAAGGCGATCGACGAGGCCCTCGCCCAGAAGATCGTCGTCGTGGCGTCGGCCGGCAACGACGGCCTCGACGGCAACGTCAAGGAGACCTACCCCGCCTCCTACGACGGCGTCCTCGCCGTCGCCGCCTCCGACCGCAACAACGAGCGCGCCTCCTTCTCCCAGTCCGGCGACTTCGTCGGCGTGGCGGCCCCCGGCGTCGACATGATCTCCACGGTGCCCCAGGGCGGCCACTGCTCCGACAACGGCACGAGCTTCTCCGCGCCGTACGTCGCGGGCGTCGCGGCCCTGATCAAGGCGAAGCACCCGGACTGGACGGCCCGTCAGATCGTCGCCCAGATCGAACAGACAGCCGAGCGCACGATCGCCGGCCACGACCGCCTCGTCGGCTGGGGCGTCGTCGACCCCGTCCGCGCCCTCACCGAGGACGACCACCCCCTCGAGTCCCCGTCCCCCCAGGGCGGCCTCGGCAAGGCGGAGGCCCCCACGGCCGCCGAGTTCCAGTTCGGCGAGACCCCCGACGAACGCAACGCCCGCCTCGCCACGTACGTCGCCGTGGCCGCGGCGGTCCTCGTGGCGGGCCTCGGCGGCACGGCGGTCGCGATCAGGGACGCACGGCGGCGGGCGCGGAGGGTGACGGGGGCGGAGTAGGCGGGCAGCGGCCATCTCCCCGCGCTGCGGCGCGAGTTGAAGCGTGCCTTTGTCGTCGGCTCGATCGACCGACGCCACCGCAGGACGCTCATGGTGTTCTGACGGCCCTCGAATACGAACCGAAGCTGGACCCGCCGTTCGTGGTCCTGACGTCCATGCGTACGAGCGTCGGGTGACCCGCGATACCCGTGACTACTACCAGCGGGTTTCTGGCCGGCACCCCTTTTCCGCGCGCACCTTCGACTTCGGTCCGGTACTCGTGTCGGAGACGGAGACGGAGACGGAGACGGAGACGGAGACGGAGGTCTGAGGTCTGAGGTCTGAGGTCTGAGGTCGGGATGGTCTGGTCATTCCGCTGATGTGATGCGATCCGCCGTGCTGCCCGATCCTCCGTACCGCCCACTATGGAGATGCCCCTTGCGTGCCCGAACCGCCACCTACCCCGACCGCGCTACCGCGCAGTCGGCGACCCAGCACGTGGTCACCCGCAACGAGCAGGTCGTCCATGGCTGGCTGGCACGTTCCACCCGGCAGCGACTGACGATCGAGGCGGCATGGCCGTCGCACGAGGAATTTGTCGGGCGAGTTGCAGAGGAGTACTGGCACCGGTCGGCGACGACTGGCGTGTGGAACTCGACACAGCCGGTCGCTTCCGGAGCCACGGTGCCGCGCCGATGTTCGGCGCGCCGTGGTGCGGGTGACCGCAGGGTCCGCCGTGCCGGGCGCGCTGTGAAGGCCACGTGAAGCTTCGATCAGCGGTAGCAAGGCTGTTGCGTATGGCAGTTGGGGCTGTCGTAGGCAGTCAGTAGAGTGGTCGTGTTGCGGTCATGAACACGCGAGACGCGTGGGCTGCTCAGGACAGCAGCGGAAAACGGGGAGGGAAAGCTTCGTGCTTCCTGCAGACATGGGCGGGGGAGCCGCCGACGTACGACGTGGCCTGATGGCGCTTTCGACCTTCAAAAAGCGCGTGGACGACCTGCTCAAGGCCTTCGAGGACTCGGCGGGCGGCTCGTCCAAGGTCGCGTCTCACGGCCTGTCGCAGGCCGCGTTCGGCATGGGGAACTTCCCGGAAGCGAAGGCGCTCCACCTGGAGTACGAGCGCGTCCACGAACGCATCACGTCGCTCTCCAAGTCGCTCGGCCTGCAACTGGAGGCGATGCAGATCGCCGTCCACGGCGTGGACGTCACCTTCGACAACCTCGAAGAAGACCTCCGCTACCGGTTCCACGAAATCAGGGCCGAGGTCAACCAGGAACGCGAAGAGATGCTCAACGAGCAGGCCAAGCGCGACAACAAGGCCGACCAGACTGACGCGGGGTACTGATGAACGGGGACAAGGACAAGAAGCAGCCGGACCCGTACAAGGCGGAACGCCAGGAAGCCGCCCAGCAGAACGGCACCCTCGACGCGGTCATGGATATGACCAAGATCATCAACCCATGGGGGCCGAACCGGGGTTTCCACTTCGGCAAGACCAGCTTCGAGGGCTACGACCTCAACGAGATGATCGACATCGTCGAGTCCGCGAACCCGGAGCTTGTGGAGTCCGCGGGCACCGCCCTGGTGGCCGCCCGGGACGCCATCAACGACGCCGCCGAGGAACTCCGCATCAACCTGGGAGACGTCGACTGGGAGGGCGAGGCCCACACCGCGTTCTACACATGGGGCAACGACCTGGTCTCCACTGCCGTCGCGCTCGCCACCTACGCCGACGTCGTGGGCACCCAGGTCCTGGCGGCGAGCTCCGGACTCGCCTCCGTACGCAAGTCCATGCCGCCGCGTGACACCCGCACCGACCCCAAGACGGTCGACGACATCCCCGAGGCCAAGCGCGTCGAGAGCAACGACGAGTACGCGGCGGCCGTGAAGGCGGAGAGCCACCGGCAGGAAGCCATCAACCAGATGTACCGGCTGGCGTCGTTCTACACGGTGTCGGGCGGAATGATGCAGACGGCCGAGGAGCCGGTATTTCCGAAGATGCCGAATGTGGGTGTGCCGGAGCCGCAGAACTTCATTGGTGCGGACCCTCCTACTACCGGGGAGACCCGCTCCCTTTCGAACACAAGCTTCTCGGAAGCCACGCGTCAACACGCCGTGAGTGCCTCGACCGAGCGTCGTCAGGTGGACTCCGCTCTGCCGACCGCCAAGAGCGGGGACGATGCCGTCACGAGCCCGGACCGGCACATCGGTACGCAGATCGACAGCGTCGGTACCTTGCCGCCGCAGGAGACCGTGAAGCCGACACCCGTCACATCGCCTATGACGGCCGGTCCGAACGCCACCCCAGTAACGCCCGTGCCCATGGCCCCTGTTGTGGCACCGCCTGTGTCGCGCGGGCCGGTCGGGCGCACCTCAGGCATCGGCGGAGCGCCCGCGCCCAGGACTTCTGCTACGGCACAGGGACGAGTCGGTGGTATGCCGCCCGCAGCCCAGGCAGGACGCGCCGGAACCGGGCCCATGGGACCGATGGGACGTGCTGCCACACCAGGGCAGGCAGGCGGTCGCACGACCGGCCCCATGGGGCGAGGCGTGATCGGCGGAGTGCCCAGAGCCGCGGCCCCGGCCCAGCAGGCAGGCGGCGTTCCGCGGGGGCCTGTCACCGGCATGGGACCCACGAACCCCGGACGAACGGTCACCGGCCGAGCAGGCGCCGGGCGCACTGCTGATGGTGTCGTCGGCGGTAGGCCTGTCGCTGGTACCGGAGCCACCACCCCTGGCACTAACGGCTCCAGAGTGCCGCGTGGCACAGTGATCGGCGGTCAGAACGCACCCACCCCGCGCGGCACGGGTGAGAGGCCGGGCCAGCGTGGAGTGATCGGGGCGCCTGGTTCGACGACCGGCAAGGGACAGCCGCCTCGCCCCTCCATCGGCCGCCCTGACGGCGTGGTCGGAACGCCGACGGGTAGAGCCGCCGAATCCAATAACGGCGGGCGCGGGCCCGGCGGCACCAGCGTGACGCGTGGCGCCACCGGCAATCAGAATTCAGGCGAGACGCGTGCGCGCCGTAAAGAGCGGCGCGACGGGGCGTCGTCGACCGACTGACCGGACAAAAGCGAGGACAGACACAAGCATGGTGGCAGGGATCAGCCGACGCGGCGGGTGGAGCGCGCCTTTCGCGGGACGGAACGGAAGACGGGTTTCTGCCGTCTGTTCAGCGCTTGGCGCCTTGGCTGTCCTGTCGGCAGGTCTGGCCCCGAGCGCGGCAGCCGCGGACGTCCAGTCCCAGCAGTGGTACCTGTCGGCGATGAAGGCCGACGAGATGTGGAAAGTGAGCACCGGCAAGGGGGTCAAGGTCGCGGTCATCGACTCGGGCGTCAACCCGGACACCCCTTCTTTGAAGGGCCAGGTGCTCGCCGACGAGGTCCCGCAGGCTGTGGCGTACGGCGCGACAAAGGACTACACGGGGCACGGGACCACCATGGCGGAACTGATCGCCGGTACGGGTGCCGGCGACGGCCTGAAAGGCCTTGCCCCCGGAGCCAAGATCGTGCCTTACCGGATCGCAGCCGACGATCTGAAGGACAAGACGGAAAGAAAAAAGACCGCTACCTCGGCACAAGCGATCCGGGCCGCCGCTGACACTGACGCCAAGATCATCAACATGTCCTTCGATAGCCCCGGCGGCAACCCTGAGGAAGAGGCAGCGGTCAAGTACGCGCAGTCCAAAGGAAAGTTGATGTTTGCCGGTGTTGGCAACGACGCGGAGCGCAAGAGCCTCATCGGTTACCCAGCCGCGTACCCGTTTGTCGTCGGAATCGCTGCATCGGACGAGAACGGAAAGGCAGGAGAGTTCTCCGAGCACGGCAACTACGTTGACCTGGCTTCACCCGGCCTCAACGTACCCAGTTGGTGCGACGAGACGTTCCGCTCGTATTGCACGGGCAGGGGCACCAGCCAAGCCACCGCCATAGCCTCCGCCTCCGCCGCCCTCGTCTGGTCCGCCCACCCCGACTGGACGGCCAACCAGGTCCTCGCCAGCCTGATCGACACCGCCGGGCGGGACTGGGCGAAGGACGACCCGAGCACGTACCTCGGCTACGGCCTGATCCGTCCCCGCAAGGTGCTGGAAAACAGCAGCTTCGACCCCGGCGCGGCCGGCACCGACCCGCTCGCCAAGGAGAACGCGGTGGGCGTCACGGGCGACACCTCGCCGTCTCCTTCCGCATCAACCTCGTCACAGCCCTCGAAGAGCACTTCAGGCGGCCAGACCTCGGCGGCAGCATCAAGCTCGGAATCGTCCGACAACTCCACCATGTGGGTGGTCCTCGGCGCTGCCGCGGCCGTCCTGGTGGTCGGCGGCGGCGCCTTCGCGGTGATCCGTTCACGGCGAGGCGCATGACGACCCGAGCAGGCCGGCCGGTCATCCACCACCGACCGGTCGCCCGGGACTGACCAGGCATCCACCCACACCCGTTCCCACGCACCACAGCTCTCAAGAAAGGGAGTGACCCATGGTCGACCGCAAGCTCAATGAAGGCGACGTACAGAAGCTTCAGACCGAAGTCATCGATCGGTACGACAACATCCGGCAGTCGCTCGCGAAGCTGCAGGGCACGATCGACATGATCGAGAAGGCCTGGACGGGCCAGGGCGCCAACGCCTTCAACACGAAGCAGACGGAGATCAACGGCCACATGGTCGCGATCGGCAAGATGCTCGACGACTTCCTCGAGGGCATCCACATGAACAAGACCGACAAGCGCAACCTCGAGGACCAGATCGAGGCCGACCTCAAGCAGATCCAGGTGGAGGATCTCGGTGGCAAGCACTCGGCTCTCAACAGCTACTGATGGGCCTTCGGCGCCACTGAGCCGCATCACCGCCCGGGCTGAGCAGTCCGGCTGACATCTTCAGAGAAACGAGGGAAACATGTCCGGAGTCCACTACGACGAGCTTGCCGTCACCTACGGCACCATGGACGCGCTCGCGACCGAACTCGGCGACCAGGCCAAGAAGCTCGAGGAGGACCTCGAGGCACTGAAGCAGGCCGTGCTCAAGGTCTCCGAGGGCTGGGGCGGCGAGGCGTACGGCGAGTTCAAGAAGAAGGCCGGCGAGTGGGACACCCACGCCCGGGGCATTCACTCGGCGCTGGTCACGATCTCCAAGCTGGTACACACCGCCGGTGGTGACTACCGTGGCGGCGACCTGAAGGGCGCCAGCTACTTCATGTGACGCACAGCGGCACGGTTCGACAGGGTGGGTACGCGCGGGAGGTACCCACCCTTTGTCGTGCCTAGTGCCTCATGCGCCTCTTGCCTAGTGCCTCATGCGCCTCGTGCCGCGTGCCTCGTGCGCCGCGTGCCTCATGCGCTGGCGCCGTGCGCCGCGTGCCGTGCGTCGTGCACCGGCAACGCGAACGGCGGGCCCCGGGAACAACCCGGGGCCCGCCGTTCGCGTTGCCGGCCACCCGCCGGGGGACCCCGGCGGCACGCCTCAGGACAGCTCGTCGCCCATCAGGCCCACCTGGACCAACGGCTTCCCCCGGCGCCGAGAGACGAAGATCCCGCGGCCCGCCGGCATCGGCCGGGCCCGGACCCCGCCGAGGAGGTCTCCCTCTCCGGGGTCGCCCGCCAGCACCACGCCCTGCGCGCCGAGTTCCTTGATGCGCTGCATGAAGGCCTCGTAGGAGGCGCGGCTCGCGCCGGCCGTGGAGCGCGCGATGATGAAGCGCACGCCCACGTCACGGGCGAACGGCAGCAGCTCCGTGAGTCCGGCCAGCGGGTTTCCGCTGGACGTCGCCACGAGGTCGTAGTCGTCGATGACGACGAACACCGTCGGACCCTGCCACCAGCTCCGGTCCCGCAGTTGCTGCGCCGTCACGTCCGCGGTCGGGGTGCGGCGCTGCATCAGGTTGGCGAGGGCGGACATGTGGTGGTCCATGGAGTTGGACATCGGGATGTACTCGGCCAGGTGGGAGGCCGGGGTGACGTCCAGCAGGGAGCGCCGGTTGTCGACCACGAACAGCTTGCACTCGTCGCCCGAGTAACGCTCCGTCAGCTGCTTGATCAGCAGGCGCAGCAGGTTCGACTTGCCCGACTCGCTCTCGCCGAAGACGAGGAAGAACGGGTCCTGCTCGAAGTCGACGAAGACCGGCTCGAGGTTGTTCTCGTCGAGGGCGAAGGCGACGCCCTGCCGCGGGAAACGGTTGCCCGGCGGCAGCTGGGCGGCCGGGAAGCTGCGGGGCAGCAGGCGTACCTCGGGAGCGGGCGGTGCCTGCCAGTGGCGGGTCACCTCCGTCGCCAGCGCCTGCGTGGCGTCCGAGAGGTCCGTGTCCGAGGCGAGCCCGTCGATGCGCGGCACCGCCGCCATGAAGTGCAGCTTCTGCGGGGACTGGCCCCGGCCCGGAACACCCGTCGGGACGTTCGCGGCGACCTTGCGGTCCAGTTCGGAGTCCATCGTGTCGCCGAGCCGCAGCTCCAGGCGGTTCATCAGGTGGTCCTTCATGTTTGCCCGGACCTCCATGGAGCGCGAGGCCGTCACGACGACGTGGATGCCGTAGCCCAGACCGCGGGCCGCCATCTCGAGGACGACCGGCTCCAGGGCGTCGTAGTCCGCGCGGAAGTTGCCCCAGCCGTCGATGACCAGGAAGACATCGCCCCAGGGCTGGTCCGTGACCGAGATCTCGCCCCGCGCCCGCCGTGCCCGGAAGTCGCCGATCGAGGGGATGCCCGCCGAACGGAAGTACTCCTCGCGGCGGGTCATCACGCCGTAGACCTCGGCCACCGTGCGCCGCACCCGCTCCGGGTCCAGACGCGAGGCCACCCCGCCCACGTGGGGCAGACCGGCCACCGCAGCCATGCCGCCACCGCCGAAGTCGAGGCCGTAGAACTGGACCTCGTACGGCGTGTGGGTCAGGGCGAAGGAGCAGATCAGGGTACGCAGCAGGGTCGACTTGCCGGACTGCGGGCCGCCGAGGATCTGCATGTGGCCGGCCGCGCCGGAGAAGTCCACCCAGAGGGGGTCACGGCGCTGCTCGTACGGCTTGTCCACCAGGCCGACCGGCACGACCAGGCGGCCCGCGCCCTCGTAGCCCGGCTGGGTCAGACCGCGGCCCTGCACCGCGGCGAGCCCGGGCAGGAGCGCGTCCAGTGACGGCGGGCTGTCCAGCGGCGGCAGCCACACCTGGTGGGCCGCCGGGCCCTGCGCCTCCAGCCGGCGCACGATCACGTCGAGGACGGTGTCCGCGAGGGCCTCGTCGACCTCGGGCTCGTCGGAGGAGGTGCGCTGCTGCGGCACCTGCACGTAGCGCACCGGCACCTCGGCCGCCGTGAACAGCACCGGCCGCCGGTCCACCGGCAGGGGACCGTCGCCCAGCGTCGTCCGCTGCGGGCCCGAACGGTAGACACCGGAGACGTACGCCGCCTTGAACCGCACCATCTCGTCCGTGCCGAACTTCAGGAAGCCCGAACCCGGTACGTTCGGCAGCTCGTAGGCGTCCGGCACGCCCAGCGCGGCGCGGGACTCCGCCGCGGAGAAGGTCCGCAGGCCGATGCGGTACGACAGATACGTCTCCAGGCCGCGCAGCCGGCCCTCCTCCAGGCGCTGTGAGGCCAGCAGCAGGTGCACGCCGAGCGAACGGCCGATACGGCCGATCTGCACGAACATCTCGATGAAGTCCGGCTTCGCCGTCAGCAGTTCGCTGAACTCGTCGATCACCAGGACCAGGGAGGGGATCGGCTGCAGCGGCGCACCCGCC
Organism: Streptomyces sp. NPDC052016; assembly: GCF_044548445.1. Classification (NCBI taxonomy): domain Bacteria; kingdom Bacillati; phylum Actinomycetota; class Actinomycetes; order Kitasatosporales; family Streptomycetaceae; genus Streptomyces; species Streptomyces sp. NPDC052016. The sequence goes on along the minus strand of NZ_JBIUBX010000038.1, from coordinate 17,172 downwards.
GCCCGCGCCTTCTCGTAGTCGTGGATGTTGGCGTAGTTGCCCGCGTCCCGCAGCATCTCCTGACGGCGGTTGAGCTCGCCGCGGATGGAGTCGCCCATGCGGTCGACCAGGGTCAGGTCGTCCGCCAGGTTGGTGATCACCGCCGCGACGTGCGGCATCTGCGCCATGCCGGCGAAGGTCGCGCCGCCCTTGAAGTCGGCGAGGACGAAGTTCAGGGTCTCCGAGGAGTGGGTGACCGCCAGGCCCAGCACCAGCGTGCGCAGCAGCTCCGACTTGCCGGAACCGGTCGCGCCCACGCACAGGCCGTGCGGGCCCATGCCCTCCTGCGCCGCCTCCTTGAGGTCGAGCATGACGGGGCGGCCGTCCTCGCCGACGCCGATCGGCACGCGCAGCCGCTCGGCCAGCGAACGCGGCCGCCAGGTGCGCCGGGGGTCGACGGAGGCCGCGTCACCGAGGTTCAGCAGGTCGGTGAACTCCAGGTTGGCGAGCAGCGGTTCGTCGTCGTCCCCGCCGGACGCCATCCGCAGCGGCGCCAGTTGCCGCGCGAGCACCTCCGCGGACTCGTACGACAGGACGTCGGGCGTCCCCTCGTAGACCGCTCCGTGCCCTGACTCCAGGTGCAGGGCTCCGGGCTGCACGACGATGTTGAGCTCGCCGCCGGCCCCGGTCAGCTCGCCGGGGACGACCTCGAGGATCGTCACTCCCTGGAGCCCCTCGGGGTTGGCCAGGTGCGAGTCCGGGGGCAGCGAGAGGCTGTCGAGAACGACGACGATGTGCGGTTCCTCCGGCAGCGGTGCGGCGTTGGGGTGGAACCGGGGGCGGCCGGTGAGCCGGGACGCGATCAGGTTCTCCAGCTCGCGCGGGTCACTGCCGATCAGCCGGCGGCTGCCCGCGCCGTCCAGAGCCTCCGGCGACTGCACGTGCGGCAGCCACTTGGCCCACTCCCAGTGCGCCAGCTCCTCGCGGCCCGCCGCGACGACGATGACCAGGTCCTCGGGGGAGTGCAGCGCGGCCAGCGAACCGGCCAGGGCCCGGGCGGAGGACCGCACCGACTGCGGCTCGCCGCTGATCGTCACGTGGTAGAACGCCCGCAGGGAGACGGCCATCGGCAGGTCGTCCACGGTGCCGTGGACGGCGAGGAAGCGCTGCAGGGCACCCGCCGTCAGCGGCTCCAGCTGCTGGACGGGCCCGGTCTCGGGCGCGATCAGCGGAGTGGCGAGCCCCTGGGCGCCGAGACCGATGCGGACCTGGGCGAAGTCCTCGTCCCCCGGCCGCCGTTCCCACACCCGGCTGCCCTCGGCGACCAGTGCCCACAGCTGCTCCGGGGAGGGATGCAGGTAGTACTGCGCGTCCCGCTGCGCCCGCGCGGCGTCCATCGCGGTGCGGCGGGTCTGCGCCAGATAGCCCAGGTAGTCGCGGCGCATGTCCGCCAACTGCCCCTGTGAGCCGCGGCGGAAGCGGACCACCATCGCGATGGACATCGCGATGGTCGAGGCGATCATGATCATGCCCATGATCCTCATGAACGGCTGCCCGCTCGTGAAGAAGAAGACCACCGAGCCGCCCATGCCGAGGGTCGGCAGGAGTTGCATCAGCACGCTCTCCTGATTGCCCCGCGGCAACTCGGGCGGAGGCTGCACGGCGATCTCGCCCGTGGGCACCGCGGACGGCAGCGACCGGGGAGGGCGCTTCACGACGATGTGGCTCACTGCTCACCAATTCCCTTGCCGGCCCCGGGAAAGTACCGTCCGCCACCCCGTGTCAGGCGGACGCAGGCCGCCGCGTGATCCTACTGACTTCTTGTGCGACGAGGGGGAGGTAGGGTGCCGGATGTTCGCGTGAGCACATGCGACTTGGGCCGTGCGGGCTCGGACATTCCGGCGGGATTCGGGATGCTTCGGTGCCCGGCGGCCGCCCGACGGCGCCTGTTCCGCCGCCCGTTCGGACCCACCGGTCCCGAAGGGCGCGAACCGGCGCAGGACTTTCACACCGCCGACGCGGGATCATCACTGAACTGAGGGGGAGCAGCAGGTGAGCATCACGGCCTCCGCGGCAGCCACCGGAGGAGGGCAAGGAACAGGTGGCGCCGCCTCCGGGACCGGCCTTGGCTTCTGCCGTGTCACGATCGTCGCGCCCGACAGCAGGATCGACGTGGCCCTGCCCGACGACATCCCCGTCGTCGACATCTACCCGGAGATTCTCAGGCTCTCCCGGCAGAGCCCCGCAGAGGGCGCCCCCGTCGGCTACCACCTGGTGCGCCGCGACGGCAGGGTCCTCGACGACTCGCGCTCGTTCGCCGCCCAGCACATCCTCGACGGCGAACTCCTCACGCTGCGCCCCTTCTCCGAGTCGCTGCCCCCCGCCGTCTACGACGACGTGTCCGAGGCGGTCGCGTCCGCCGTGACACGTGAACACACCCTGTGGAGCGGCGACCTGACCCGGGCCGCGGGCCTCGTCGGCGGTGGCGTCCTGCCGGCCCTGCTCGCCTTCGTGGCCTGGATGGGCGACCCGCGCCACGACATGCACTCGCTGCCCGGCGTCCTCGCCGCGGTCACCGGCGTCCTCCTGGTCGCCCTCGCCTGCGTACGGGCCCGCGTCTACGACGACCGCGCCTCGGCCATCGCCCTCGGACTCGGCGCGCTGCCGAACGTCGCAGTGGCCGGCTCGGGCCTCCTCCCGCTCGCCGACGGCCAGGGCATCGGCAAGCTCCAGTTCCTGCTGGCCTGTGCGGCGGTGCTGCTCGCCGCGGTGCTCCTCACCCTCTGCTCCCCGGGCGGCGACGGGCCCTTCGTCGCCGCAGTCGTCGCCTCCGGTGTCGCTCTGGCGGCGGTGTTCGCGGCGATCCTCGCGCACTGGTCGCCGTCCGAGACGGCTGCCCTGTGCGCCCCCGTCGCGGTGGGCGCCCTCGCCTTCCTGCCCGGCCTGTCCATGCGCTTCGCCCGGCTGCCCATCGGGTTCGACGCCCCGGACACCGCGCCCCGCAGCGCCTACGGCGCCGACCCGGCCCCGCAGGAGCCGGTCGACGTCGAGCGGATCACCGCACAGGCCCGCCGCGGCCACGAACTCCTCGTCGGCCTGGTCGGCGGCTGCGCCGTGACCGCGGTCGGCGCCTGCGCGGTCCTCGGCTTCTCCGACGACGTCTGGGCCCAACTGCTCGCGCTGGCCGTGGGCATCGCCCTGCTGATGCGGGCCGGCCTCTTCCGGTACACCGCCCAGGTCGCGCCCGTCCTGGCCGCGGGCCTCGGCTCGCTCGTGCTGCTCGGTCTCGGTCTGGCGCTCAACCCGCCCCTGTCGGTGTTCCGCGACGCCCTCACCGGCGACCGCACCGACCTGGACCTCCGCACGATCTGGCTCGTGGCGGCGATCGCCGCGGCCTCCGCGATCGTCACCGCCATCGGCCTGATCGCCTCGCGAGGCGGCCTCACGCCGTTCTGGGGGCGCTTCATGGAGATCGCCGAGGGCTTCGTCCTGCTGACCCTGGTGCCGTTGGCCCTGGCCGTGTTCGACGTGTACGGGGCCGTCCGGTCGATGACGGGCTGACCTACGGGATCTGGCGGCGGGTTGCCGGGCCGGTGTCCGGCTGACCTGCCCGCCCGCCGGGCGGGGCTCTCGGGCCGGTGTCCGGCTGACCTGCCCGCCCGCCGGGCGGGGCTCTCGGGCCGGTGATCGGCTGACCTGCCCGCCCGCCGGGCCGGGCTGTCGGGTCGGTGATCGGTCCCGTGGGCCGGGTTGTTGTCGGGTCGATGACCGGGTGGCCTGTCGGTCCAGTGGGCTGATCGTCGGGCCGGTGACCGGGTGACCTGCGGGGTCCGCCGGTGGGTTGTCTGGCCGGTGTCCGGCTGACCTGCCCGCCCGCCGGGCCGGGCTGTCGGGTCGGTGATCGGTCCCGTGGGCCGGGTTGTTGTCGGGTCGATGACCGGGTGGCCTGTCGGTCCAGTGGGCTGATCGTCGGGCCGGTGACCAGGTGACCTGCTCGTCCGCGGGCCATGCCATCCGGTCGACGACCGCTGACTGCTCGTCCGCAAGCCGGACTGTCGGATCGGTGTCCGGCTGACCTGCGCGGTCCATCGGTGGGCTCTCCGGTCGGTGACCGGACGACCCGCGCGGTTCGTCGGCCGAGCTGTCCCGTGGACGCCCGGCTGCCCCCTCCGCGCACTCGGCGCCCACTCGGTCCACCGACCGTGCCCTCCCCAGAGAGCCAAAGGAAACCCGCACGTGAGCTTCGGCCCACCGCCCTCCGCCTACACCCAGTCCGCCCTGTCGGCGGGCGCCCAGGCGAGGCAGCGCCCTCGCAAGCTGCTGCTGGGTCTGCTCCTCGTCGCCCTCGTCGCGGGTCTGGGCGCCGGGGGCCGGTTCCTGCTGAGCGGTGACGCCGGCGGCACGAACACCTCGGACGGGACGAAGACCTCCGACGCACCCGGCCGCCTCGACGTCCGCCGGACCGTCGAGAAGCGGCCGGCGAGCACCAACGGCGTGATGGCCGTCCGTTTCTCGGTGGACGACATGACCCCCGGGGAGCGGTACGAGATGCCCGGCATGTGGGCCACGGACAAGATCCTCGCCAAGGGCGTCAACCAGACCGTCGTCGGCCTGCGCATAGGCACCGACGCCTCGCCGGGCGACGAGCAGTGGAAGCTCCCGCTGGCCGGCCCGATCTGCGGCTACACCCGCCATGTGGCCGGAGAGAACCGGACCGCCGTCCTCTACCGCGCGAGCGCGAAGGAGGGCGCCCTCTGCGACCACGTCGCCTTCCTCGACCTCGACGACGGCCGTGCCGTCTGGTCCCACGACTTCCCCGCCTCCCCGTCCGGCACGAACCCGGGCGTCCCGAGGAACGGCGCCGTCCAGGACAGCCCGAGCGTGTCCCTCACCCACGACACGGTCGCCGTCACCTGGGGCGGCGGCACGATCGCCTACGACATGGACCTCGGGAAGACCCGCTGGAGCACGAAGGCCACCGGCGCCTGCCAGGACAACGGCGCCGCCGGCGGGGGCGCGCTGGTCGTGATCGAGCAGTGCTGGAGCGGTGACAAGAGCCTTCCCGTCGACTCCTGGGAACGCATCACGTACAAGGCGCGCAAGGTCGACCCGACCACGGGCCGCGCCCTGTGGACGTACTCCGCCGCGAAAGGCGTCCGCGACCTCGACGTCCCGTCCACCCACCCGGCCGTCCTCGCCGTCTCCGCGGGGGACACCGGCGTCACGGAGCTGCTCTCCCTCGACGAGGACGGCGGGAACCGCGCCACGATCCGCCTGCAGAACGGCACGTACGTGGGGGAGTGCTCGGCCGAGACGTACCTCGTGGACGACTGCCCGACCATCGCGGTCGGCGCCGGTCAGGTCTTCCTGCGCAGCAAGGAGGACATCGGAGGGCGCACCACCAACTGGATCATCGGCTTCGACCTGGCGACCGGGAACACCACCAAGAAATTCGAGTCGGGCCCCAACGCGCTCCTGATCCCGGTGCGGACGAGCGGCGACCGGCTCCTCGCCCTGCGCGAGAGCCGGGACCGCATCACGCCCACCGCGCTCGTCAGCCTCGACCCGGGGACCGGCAAGGAGACCCCGTACTTCTACTTCGACCTGCCGGCCGAGGCCGAGACCTTCACCTCGATCGACTTCAACGACGTCCTCGTCCAGGACGGCCGCCTCTTCTTCGGCGCCAAGTCCGTCACCGGCCCCGGCGCCGACCAGCCGAAGTGGGTCTACCTGGCCCTCGGCATCGAGAGCGAAGCGGCGAGGAGGAAGTAGCCCGTGCCGCCGGCGCCGCGCGCGGCGTCACGACGACACCGACGCATGGCACTGCGAAAGCCTGCCGCGACGCAGGCGGAAGCCCGTGCCGTCGTGCGACGAGCCGTGTCTTCGGGCTCCGCGGCGCCGGGGTGGGACTGACGCACCGCATCGTGCGACGAACCGTGTCGTCGCGCGAAGAGCCGTCGTGCGACGCCACCGCGTACGACGTACGGCAGCCGCCCTACACGGCGTCCAGTCCGCCGTTGTGCGGCGCCGGCTCCAGGTCGAACTCGCCGTCCCGCGCGCCCAGGACGAAGGCCCGCCACTCCGCCTCCGTGTACCGCAGCACGGTGTCCGGGTCGAGCGACGACCGCATCGCCACGGCCCCGTTGGGGAGATGGGCGATCTCGACGCGCTCCTCGTGCTCCTCCGTGCCCGGCGCGCACTCCCACTCGACCCCGGAGATGTCGAGCGCGTACAGCTCGTCCCGCTCCCGCTCCTTGCGGGCCTTGACGTCCTCGTTCGCTTCGTCCGCCATGGCGCGGCGACCCCTTCCCGACGCACGGATGATCCAACCGTTCACCCTAGTGGCAGCGCCCCGGCCGTCCGCCCGATTCGACAACCGGTGCGGGAGCGGCCCCGGCCTGCTGGTACTCTGGCTGACGGCCGTTTGTGTACGCACCCCCGGAGCGCCCGCTCTGGAGGCCGCGCCCAGCGGATCCCCGCCTCCCGAGTAACGGAAGCTCCCCCGAGACGCAGACCGGGGGCACTCGGTGGCCATCCACAGATTTCGAGGAGTACGAGTGTCGCTCGACGCCGCAGTGAAGAAGCAGATCATCTCCGAGTTCGGTACCAAGGAGGGTGACACCGGCTCCCCCGAGGTCCAGGTCGCTCTGCTGTCCCGTCGGATCTCCGACCTGACGGAGCACCTCAAGACCCACAAGCACGACCACCACTCCCGCCGTGGCCTGCTGATCCTGGTCGGTCAGCGCCGCCGGCTGCTGCAGTACCTGGCGAAGAAGGACATCCAGCGCTTCCGTACGCTGGTCGACCGCCTCGGCATCCGCCGTGGTGCGGCGGGCGCCAAGTAAGACGCCGTGAAGGGAGCGGTTCCCGTGACGATCGGGGACCGCTCCCTTTGCCGTACGTACGGAAACATGCGGAGTGTCACACACGCTTTGTAGTGTGGTAGCACAACGCAATAGGCACGACGCACAACAACGGAACAACGAGGAGAAGCGCACCCAGCCGCCGCCGGTCCTCGGTAGTGGCCCCCGGGGGAAGCGAGCCCCGGGTGCTTCGATCGAAGACCGGCCCGCACCGCACGGAGCGCTTCTCCGCCACCGTCCCCCTGTCACACGGGCAGCCGCGGGACGAAAGACGACAAGTAACGGAGAAAACGCTAGTGGAGAACGAGACCCACTACGCCGAGGCCGTCATCGACAACGGCTCCTTCGGCACCCGCACCATCCGCTTCGAGACGGGCCGCCTGGCCAAGCAGGCCGCCGGTTCCGCCGTGGCGTACCTGGACGACGACACCATGGTGCTGTCGGCCACCACCGCCTCCAAGAACCCCAAGGACCAGCTCGACTTCTTCCCCCTGACGGTGGACGTCGAGGAGCGGATGTACGCCGCCGGCAAGATCCCCGGCAGCTTCTTCCGTCGTGAGGGCCGCCCCTCCGAGGACGCCATCCTCACCTGCCGCCTCATCGACCGCCCGCTGCGCCCGTCCTTCAAGAAGGGCCTGCGCAACGAGATCCAGGTCGTCGCCACGATCATGGCGCTCAACCCCGACCACCTGTACGACGTCGTCGCGATCAACGCCGCGTCCGCGTCCACGCAGCTGGCCGGTCTGCCCTTCTCCGGCCCGATCGGCGGCGTCCGCGTCGCGCTGATCCGCGGCCAGTGGGTGGCCTTCCCGACGCACACCGAGCTCGAGGACGCCGTCTTCGACATGGTCGTCGCGGGCCGCGTCCTGGAGGACGGCGACGTCGCGATCATGATGGTCGAGGCCGAGGCCACCGAGAAGACCATCAAGCTCGTCGAGGGCGGCGCCGACGCGCCGACCGAGGAGGTCGTCGCCGCCGGTCTGGACGCCGCGAAGCCCTTCATCAAGGTGCTCTGCAAGGCGCAGGCCGACCTCGCCGCGAAGGCCGCCAAGCCGACCGCCGAGTTCCCGATCTTCCTCGACTACCAGGACGACGTCCTGGAGGCGCTGACCGCCGCCGTCAAGCCCGAGCTCGCCCAGGCGCTCACCATCGCCGGCAAGCAGGAGCGCGAGACGGAGCTGGACCGCGTCAAGTCCCTCGCCGCCGAGAAGCTCCTGCCGGAGTTCGAGGGCCGCGAGAAGGAGATCTCCGCCGCGTACCGCTCGCTGACCAAGACCCTGGTCCGTGAGCGCGTCATCAAGGAGAAGAAGCGCATCGACGGCCGCGGTGTCACCGACATCCGCACCCTCGCCGCCGAGGTCGAGGCCATCCCGCGGGTCCACGGCTCCGCGCTGTTCGAGCGTGGCGAGACCCAGATCCTGGGCGTCACCACCCTGAACATGCTCCGCATGGAGCAGCAGCTGGACACCCTCTCCCCGGTGACCCGCAAGCGCTACATGCACAACTACAACTTCCCGCCGTACTCCACCGGTGAGACCGGCCGCGTCGGCTCCCCGAAGCGCCGCGAGATCGGCCACGGCGCCCTCGCCGAGCGCGCCCTGATCCCGGTCCTGCCGGCCCGCGAGGAGTTCCCCTACGCGATCCGCCAGGTGTCCGAGGCCCTCGGCTCCAACGGCTCGACGTCCATGGGCTCGGTCTGCGCCTCCACCATGTCGCTGCTGAACGCCGGTGTGCCGCTGAAGGCCCCGGTCGCGGGTATCGCCATGGGCCTGATCTCCCAGGAGATCGACGGCGAGACGCACTACGTCACCCTCACCGACATCCTCGGTGCGGAGGACGCCTTCGGCGACATGGACTTCAAGGTCGCCGGCACCAAGGAGTTCGTGACCGCCCTCCAGCTCGACACCAAGCTGGACGGCATCCCCGCCTCCGTCCTGGCCGCGGCCCTGAAGCAGGCCCGTGACGCCCGCCTCCACATCCTCGACGTGATGATGGAAGCGATCGACACGCCGGACGAGATGTCCCCGAACGCGCCGCGGATCATCACCGTGAAGATCCCGGTCGACAAGATCGGCGAGGTCATCGGCCCCAAGGGCAAGATGATCAACCAGATCCAGGAGGACACGGGCGCCGAGATCACGATCGAGGACGACGGCACCATCTACATCGGCGCCGCCGACGGCCCGTCCGCCGAGGCCGCGCGCACGACGATCAACGGCATCGCCAACCCGACGATGCCGGAGGTCGGCGAGCGCTACCTGGGCACGGTCGTCAAGACCACGACCTTCGGCGCGTTCGTCTCCCTGCTCCCCGGCAAGGACGGTCTGCTGCACATCTCGCAGATCCGCAAGCTGGCCGGCGGCAAGCGCGTGGAGAACGTCGAGGACGTCCTCGGCGTGGGCCAGAAGGTCCAGGTCGAGATCGCCGAGATCGACTCGCGCGGCAAGCTCTCCCTCGTCCCCGTGATCGAGGGTGAGGAAGAGGCCTCCGACGACAAGAAGGACGACGCCGAGCAGTGACGTCCCGTGGCTCCAAGGCGACGGCCCGCACCTCCTCGGAGGCGCGGGCCGTCGCCCGTACCCAAACCCTCATCAAGGGCGAGAGCGGCATCGGCACGGTCCGCAAGACCACCCTTCCGGGCGGTCTGCGCATCGTCACCGAGACCCTGCCCTCGGTCCGCTCCGCGACCTTCGGCATCTGGGCGCACGTCGGCTCCCGCGACGAGACCCCGGCCCTGAACGGCGCCACGCACTACCTGGAGCACCTGCTCTTCAAGGGCACCACGCGCAGGTCCGCCCTGGACATCTCCGCCGCCGTCGACGCGGTCGGCGGCGAGATGAACGCGTTCACGGCGAAGGAGTACACGTGCTACTACGCGCGCGTGCTCGACGCCGACCTGCCGCTGGCGATAGACGTCGTCTGCGACATGCTGACGGGCTCCCTCATTCTCGAGGAGGACGTCAACGTCGAGCGCGGCGCCATCCTCGAAGAGATCGCGATGACCGAGGACGACCCGGGCGACTGCGTGCACGACCTGTTCGCGCACACCATGTTCGGCGACAACGCCCTCGGCCGACCGGTCCTCGGCACGGTCGACACGGTCAACGCGCTCACCGCCGACCGCATCCGCCGCTTCTACCGCAAGCACTACGACCCCACCCACCTCGTGGTCGCCGCCGCCGGCAACATCGACCACAACAAGGTCGTACGCCAGGTGCGCGCCGCCTTCGAGAAGGCGGGCGCCCTCAAGGACCTCGAGGCGACCCCCGTCGCCCCGCGCTCCGGCCGGCGCAGCATCCGTGCCGCGGGCCGGGTCGAGCTGATCGGCCGCAAGACCGAGCAGGCGCACGTCGTCCTCGGCATGCCCGGCCTCTCGCGCACCGACGACCGCCGCTGGGCCCTCGGAGTGCTCAACACGGCCCTCGGCGGCGGGATGTCCTCCCGCCTCTTCCAGGAGGTCCGTGAGAAGCGCGGCCTGGCCTACAGCGTGTACTCGTACACCTCCGGCTTCGCCGACTGCGGCCTGTTCGGCGTGTACGCCGGGTGCCGGCCGAGCCAGGTCCACGACGTGCTGAAGATCTGCCGCGACGAACTCGACCACGTCGCCGAGCACGGCCTGTCCGACGACGAGATCGACCGCGCCATCGGCCAGCTCAAGGGCTCCACCGTCCTCGGACTGGAGGACACCGGTGCGCTCATGAACCGCATCGGCAAGAGTGAGCTGTGCTGGGGCGAGCAGATGTCCGTCGACGACATGCTGAGCCGGATCGGGGCCGTGACCCCGGACGAGGTGCGTTCGGTGGCCCGCGAGGTCCTGGGACAGCGTCCCTCGCTGTCGGTCATCGGTCCGCTCAAGGACAAGCAGGCGACTCGTCTGCACGAGGCCGTCGCCTGACGTCCGTCCTCTTCGGCAAGCCTCTGGTGAGCCCTCTCGGACAAGCCCCTTCGGATAAGCCCCTTCGGTAAGGAAGCAACAGATGAGCAAGCTGCGCGTGGCGGTCCTCGGTGCGAAGGGCCGCATCGGGTCCGAGGCGGTACGGGCGGTCGAGGCCGCCGAGGACATGGAGCTGGTGGCCGCCCTGAGCCGGGGCGACAAGCTGGAGACCTTGGCGGAGACCGGTGCCCAGGTCGCCGTCGAGCTGACCACCCCGGCCTCGGTCATGGACAACCTCGACTACTGCGTACGGCACGGCATCCACGCGGTGGTCGGCACCACCGGCTGGACCGACGAGCGCCTCGCGCAGCTGAAGGACTGGCTCGCCCGGTCCCCGGAGACGGGCGTCCTCATCGCGCCGAACTTCTCCATCGGGGCCGTGCTGACCATGAAGTTCGCGCAGATCGCCGCGCCGTACTTCGAGTCGGTCGAGGTCGTCGAGCTGCACCACCCGAACAAGGTCGACGCCCCCTCCGGCACCGCCACGCGCACCGCCCAGCTCATCGCCGAGGCGCGCCGCCGGGCCGGCTCCGCGCCGGCGCCGGACGCCACGGTCACGGCCCTGGAGGGGGCACGCGGGGCGGACGTCGACGGCGTCCCCGTCCACGCCGTGCGCCTGCGCGGCCTGCTCGCCCACCAGGAGGTCCTGCTGGGCGGCGAGGGCGAGACCCTCACCGTCCGGCACGACTCCCTGCACCACAGCAGCTTCATGCCGGGCATCCTGCTGGGCGCCCGCCGCGTGGTGACGACTCCGGGGCTGACCTTCGGCCTGGAACACTTCCTCGACCTGAACTGAGCCCCACAGACATGCGCGCGAAGCTCTCCTACGCCCTCACGGCCGCCGTCCTGGTCGTCTACTTCGTCCTGGTCGGCAGCCGTGGCGTCATGCTCATCCAGTCGGGCACGCTCCTGACCGTCACCTTCGGCGTGGCGGTGCTGATCCTGCCGGTCATCGGCGTCTGGTTCCTGTGGAAGAACACCCAGTTCGTCCGCAGGGCCAACCAGCTCGCCGCCGAACTCGACGCCGAGGGCGGCCTGCCCGTCGACGAGCTGAAGCGCACCCCCAGCGGCCGGATCGACCGCGACTCGGCCGACGAGGTCTTCGCCCGGCGCAAGGCCGAGACGGAGGCCGCCCCCGACGACTGGCGCACCTGGTTCCGTCTCGCCGTCGCCTATCACGACGCCCGGGACACCCCGCGCGCCCGCAAGACGATGCAGCACGCCATCAGGCTGCACCGGACCTCGCGGCAGCAGGCCGCACACTGAGGCGAAGCGGAGGCACACGCCAGTGGGCCCGGCCGGCACACGCCGACCGGGCCCAAAGCCGTCTCAGGGCCTCCTCAGGGCCTGCGGTACTCCTCGGCCCACGCCTCGACGGAGTCCGCCGCCCGGTCGAACGCCTCGACGCGGCCGAGGAAGTCGGCTCCGTGCGTGGTCAGAAACGGCACGGAACCCTCCGCGGTCCGATCCCGCCGTACGACCGTCAGCGCCTGGCCCTGCACGGTCCGCGGCAGGCCCAGCCAGCGCACCGGCTGCTGCACGGTCCGCACGGCCGCGACCCGCTCCCAGGGCACCGTCCGCGTGCGGAAGAAGCCCACGCTCCGCAGCCCGCGCGCGCTCACCCACACGCCCATCCGCAGCAGCCGCAGCGAACCGGCGATCACCAGCATCGAGACGCCGAAGATCACCCCGGCCTCCGACACCGAGCCGGTCAGCGCGATCACGACCGCCGCGAACAGCACGTACGAGGCGAGCAGCAGGCACACAGCGGCCGCACCGACTCGCCAGGGTCCGGGACGGTAGGGGCGCCGCCAGCGGTCACGGTCGTCGAAGGGCAACGCGATGTCGTCGGCTGCCTCGAAGCCACGGTCGGCCGTAAGGAAGGGCAGGGGCACGGCTGGTCCTCACTCGTTCCATGCGCGGGCTGTGCCCGGTGAGGCTATCCGCCTGTGCCCACCCCCACCACCATCGGGGCCCGGATGGAGTCAGCGCCCCTGGGACGCCCGGGACTGCTGCGTCTGCGCGGAGTGGTCCAGGGTCAGCGCCGGCATCCCGATGACCAGGGCACCGACCAGCGCGGCCACGATGGTGAGCCCCAGAAGCCAGCTCCCGGCTATCTGGCCGGCGGAGGACCGCTCGCGGGGAGGGGGCGCGACATTGCTGCGGAACGTGTCGGCTTCGGCGAGGAAGGCGAAGGGTACGGACTCGCGCCGACGGAACATGGTGGGTTCGTCCTCCTAGCGTGGTGGAGTGGACGTCGTCACTGACACAGACGAGCGAGTGCCCGAAAACGTGCCCCATTTCACGAGAAGTCCCGGAGGAATCTCGGGGCACGCCCCTGCACGACCGCCCCTCGGCGGTCCCCGTAGAGTTGGCGCCGCTCTCAAGACGCACTGGGAAGGACCCCCGCACCGTGACCGACAGGCCCGCCGACGAAACCAAGATCTTCACCCGCAGCGACGTCACCGTCGAGCTGGTCAAGCACACCGCGTCCGACGCCGACGTGCTGTTCGCCGCCCGCGTCTCGACCGTCGGCGAGCAGTCACTCGACGAGTTGAACAAGGACCCGGAGCGCTCGAAGGGCCTGATCAACTTTCTGATGCGGGACCGCCACGGCAGCCCTTTCGAGCACAACTCGATGACCTTCTTCATCAGCGCCCCGATCTTCGTCTTCCGTGAGTTCATGCGGCACCGCGTGGGCTGGTCCTACAACGAGGAGAGCGGCCGCTACCGGGAGCTCCAGCCCGTCTTCTACGTCCCCGACGCCTCCCGCAAGCTCGTCCAGGAGGGCCGCCCGGGCAAGTACGTGTTCGTCGAGGGCACCGAGGCCCAGCAGGAGCTGGTCACCCGGACCATGGAGGACTCCTACCGTCGGGCCTACGAGGCCTACCAGGAGATGCTCGCCGCCGGCGTCGCGCGCGAGGTCGCCCGCGCGGTCCTCCCCGTCGGCCTGTTCTCCTCGATGTACGCCACCTGCAACGCCCGCTCCCTGATGCACTTCCTCGGGCTGCGCACCCAGCACGAGCTGGCGAAGGTTCCGTCCTTCCCGCAGCGGGAGATCGAGATGGTCGGCGAGAAGATGGAGGCCGAGTGGGCCAGGCTCATGCCGCTCACCTACGCGGCCTTCAACGCCAACGGCCGGGTCGCTCCGTAGCGAGAGACATGTGTACGGATCAGCCTGGCGAAGTGTCCGTATTGCGGCATTTAGCGAAGTTCATCTAGCCTGATCAAACGGACCCGGCACTGCTTGAACCCCCGAGCAGGCAGTGCCGGGCTCCGCATTTGTCACGACTTGTCGCCCGCCCCGAGGGCAGACCCCGCACTGAGCAACGAGTAGCGTGTTACCCATGGCTCCGACCTCCACTCCGCAGACCCCCTTCGGGCGGGTCCTCACCGCCATGGTCACGCCCTTCACGGCGGACGGCGCACTCGACCTCGACGGCGCACAGCGGCTCGCCACCCACCTGGTGGACGCAGGCAACGACGGCCTGATCATCAACGGCACCACCGGCGAGTCCCCCACCACCACCGACGCGGAGAAATCGGACCTGGTACGAGCCGTCCTGGAGGCCGTCGGAGACCGGGCCCACATCGTGGCCGGCGTCGGCACCAACGACACCCACCACAGCATCGAGCTGGCGCGCGCGGCGCAGCAGACGGGCGCACACGGCCTCCTGGTCGTCACCCCGTACTACAACAAGCCCCCTCAGGAGGGCCTGTACCGCCACTTCACGGCCGTCGCCGACGCCACCGAGCTGCCGGTCATGCTCTACGACATCCCCGGCCGCAGCGGCGTCCCGATCAACACCGAGACGCTCGTCCGCCTCGCCGAGCATCCCCGGATCGTGGCCAACAAGGACGCCAAGGGCGACCTCGGCCGCGCCGGCTGGGCCATCGCCCGGTCCGGCCTGGCCTGGTACTCCGGCGACGACATGCTCAACCTCCCGCTGCTCTCCATCGGCGCCGTCGGCTTCGTCTCGGTCGTCGGCCACGTCGTCACCCCCGACCTGCGCGCCCTCGTCGAGGCGTACACCTCGGGCGACGTCCAGAAGGCCACGGAGATCCACCAGAAGCTGCTCCCGGTCTACACGGGCATGTTCCGCACCCAGGGCGTCATGACCACGAAGGCCGCGCTGAGCCTCCTGGGCCTGCCCGCCGGCCCGCTGCGCGCACCCATGATCGAGTGCTCCCCCGAAGAGATCGACCAGCTCAAGATCGATCTTGCCGCGGGCGGGGTACAGCTCTAACACCAGACTTCACAACTGAATACGACCGAACATCGCAGGCCACCGGTGCCTGCACCTTCCATCACGACAACTGCTTCTGCACGAACGTCACGCGCGCCACGTGCCCGACCGGTACGTGGCGCGCGTGGTTGAGGAGAGTCTTTTGAGTCATCCGCACCCTGAACTGGGCCCGCCCCCGCCGCTCCCCGAAGGCGGCCTGCGGGTCACCCCGCTCGGTGGCCTCGGCGAGATCGGCCGCAACATGACGGTCTTCGAGTACGGCGGCCGCCTGCTGATCGTCGACTGCGGAGTGCTCTTCCCCGAGGAGGAGCAGCCCGGAATCGACCTGATCCTGCCGGACTTCTCGTCCGTCCGGGACCGTCTCGACGACATCGAGGGCATCGTCCTCACCCACGGCCACGAGGACCACATCGGTGGCGTCCCCTACCTCCTCCGGGAGAAGCCGGACATCCCGCTGATCGGCTCCAAGCTGACCCTCGCCCTCATCGAGGCCAAGCTCCAGGAGCACCGCATCCGCCCGTACACCCTCGAGGTGGCGGAGGGGAACCGCGAGCGCATCGGCCCGTTCGACTGCGAGTTCGTCGCGGTCAACCACTCCATCCCGGACGCCCTCGCGGTCGCCATCCGCACGCCGGCCGGCATGGCCGTCCACACGGGCGACTTCAAGATGGACCAGCTTCCCCTGGACAACCGTCTGACGGACCTGCACGCGTTCGCGCGCCTGAGCGAGGAGGGCATCGACCTCCTGCTCAGCGACTCCACCAACGCGGAGGTTCCCGGCTTCACGCCGCACGAGCGGGACATCTCCAACGTCCTGCGCCAGGTTTTCGCGAACGCCCGCAAGCGGATCATCGTGGCCAGCTTCGCCAGCCACGTGCACCGCATCCAGCAGATCCTGGACGCGGCCCACGAATACGGCCGCCGGGTCGCCTTCGTCGGCCGCTCGATGGTCCGCAATATGGGCATCGCCCGCGACCTGGGCTACCTCAAGGTCCCGCCGGGCCTGGTCGTGGACGTCAGGACCCTCGACGACCTGCCCGACCACGAGGTGGTCCTGGTCTGCACGGGTTCCCAGGGCGAACCGATGGCCGCCCTGTCCCGCATGGCCAACCGCGACCACCAGATCCGCATCGTCGACGGTGACACGGTGATCCTGGCGTCGTCGCTCATCCCCGGCAACGAGAACGCGGTCTACCGCGTGATCAACGGCCTGACCCGCTGGGGCGCGAACGTCGTCCACAAGGGCAACGCCAAGGTGCACGTCTCCGGCCACGCGTCCGCGGGCGAGCTCCTGTACTTCTACAACATCTGCCGGCCGAAGAACCTGATGCCGGTCCACGGCGAGTGGCGCCACCTCCGCGCCAACGCCGAGCTGGGCGCCATGACCGGCGTCCCGCACGACCGCATCGTCATCGCCGAGGACGGCGTCGCCGTCGACCTCGTCGAGGGCAAGGCCAAGATCTCCGGCAAGGTCCAGGCCGGTTACGTGTACGTCGACGGCCTCTCGGTCGGCGACGTGGGCGAGCCGGCGCTGAAGGACCGGAAGATCCTGGGCGACGAGGGCATCATCTCGGTCTTCGTGGTCGTGGACTCCTCCACCGGCAAGATCACCGGCGGTCCGCACGTCCAGGCCCGCGGTTCGGGCATCGAGGACTCGGCCTTCGCGGACGTCCTCCCGAAGATCACCGAGGTCCTGGAGCGCTCGGCCCAGGACGGCGTGGTCGAACCCCACCAGCTGCAGCAACTCATCCGCCGGACGCTCGGCAAGTGGGTCTCCGACACCTATCGCCGCAGGCCGATGATCCTCCCGGTCGTCGTGGAGGTCTGACCCGCGAACGACCCCTCGCACGCGTGAACTCGGAGCGGGGTGCCTCGATTTGCATCGGGGCGCCCCGCTCCAGTACGTTTACGGCTCCGCCTGAACGGGAACCCGGTCGCGACTGCGCGTGCCGGACCAGTCCCGAGAGGGACGGGAAAACCGGCTCAGAACTTCTGATAAAGTCGGAACCGCCGGAAAGGAAACCGCGAAACAAAAGCGGGAACCTGGAAAGCACCGAGGAAATCGGATCGAGAAAAGATCTGATAGAGTCGGAAACGCAAGACCGAAGGGAAGCGCCCGGAGGAAAGCCTGAGAGAGTCTCTCGGGTGA
>NZ_JBIUBX010000037.1:0-86814 GCF_044548445.1 Streptomyces sp. NPDC052016 | reverse complement strand
CCCCCCCCCCCCCCCCCCCCCCCCCCCCCCCCCCCCCCCCCCCCCCCCCCCCCCCCCCCCCCCCCCCCCCCCCCCCCCCCCCCCCCCCCCCCCCGCTCCACGCCGCGGGCGGCGTGCGGGAGCGTCCTGGCTGCGCACCAGCGCCCTGAGCCGCGGGCGGGTGCGGGGGCGTTCGGGCCCGCGCACCGGTGCCGTGACCGGTCCGGCTGCCGGGAGAGTGCGGGAGCGTTCCGGCTGCGCGCTGGTGTCGTCACCGTTCCGGTGCGTCAGCGGGTGCGGGCTGAGCTCCAGCCGTCGGTCGTCAATCGCGTTTGCAGATGCGGTCCAGGAGGTTGGCCGTGGCGCGTTGGATGCGGGGGTCCACATGGCCGGGGCGGTCGAGGGCCGGGGACCAGGCGAAGGTGCCGGAGGCGAAGACGAGGGCGCCGGAGGGGGCGCGGTAGAGGGACGTCTCCTGGTGGCGCAGGACGCCTTCGCTGTCGGTGTACGGGGAGTGGGCCAGGAGGGTGCGCTTCTCGTGGGGCGGGAGCGGGGTGCGTGGGAAGTAGCGGTCGGCCTCGCCGGCGACCAGGCCTTCGATCCCGTCGCCCTCGTGGGCGCCGGTCGCCTCCCACAGCCAGTGGTCGGCGTTGCGGACGATCAGGGGCCGTGGTTCGGGGACCCGGCCCGCGTACTGGATGCCGAGTAACTGCTGCTCGGCTCGGTCGATCTCGCGCCAGAGGGCGGGACGGCCCGGGCCCCTGCGCTTGCGGCAGGTCAGCAGGCGGCCGGGGACGCCCGACGGGGACGGGCCCAGCTCCACCTGCCAGTAGAGGGTGTTGGCGGAGAGGAAGACCAGGGAGGTGCCGCTGTCGCGGGCCCGTTCCACGGTGCGGCGCATGGCCTGCGACCAGTACTCGTCGTGGCCGGGGAAGATCAGGCCCCGGTAGCGCGTGGGGTCGACGTGGCCGGTGTGCAGGTCGCGGGCGTCGGCGTAGGCGAGGTCGTAGCCGTAGCGCTCGGCCCAGCGGATGACGTCGTAGGCGTGGCCGACGTGGAGCGGGAGGCCCGAGCCGGCGTACGGGCGGTCGAAGGAGACCGTCGTGGCGGCCTGGGACTCCCCCAGCAGGCGGCCGTTCTCGTCCCACGCGTGGTAGAGACTCGCGCCGGTGCGGCCGTCCTCCGGGTAGAGGTTGTAGGCCTGCCAGGTGATGTCGGGGAGCAGCAGGAGCAGGTCGGCCGGGCGGGTGTCGCGGACCGTGAAGGGGATGTGGGAGCGGTAGCCGTCGGCAGTGGTGAGGACGGCGACGTACGCCCCGACGTTCCAGTACGACGGGACCTGCAGGCGCCAGGAGAGCCACCAGTGGTGGCAGGAGACCGTACGGTCGGCGGTCAGGGGTGGGGGCTGGACGATGCCGGAGAGACGTGGGCTGGTGGTGATCTTGGCTGCGCCGTCGCCGTCGTAGTGGCCGATGCGGTAGATGTCGACGCTGAACTCCTGGGGCGGGTCGACGGTGATGTGGAAGTCGACCGCGTCGCCCGGTGCGACCGCGCCGGTGGAGATGTAGCCCTTGATCTGGCGGTGCACGTCGTCCGCGGAGCGGGGGCCTCCGGCGCTGCGCGGGGCCGGGATGCGCGGGGCCGTTTCCGGGGGGGCCGGGGACGGGTCGACGTACCAGGGGACGACCTGGCCGGTGTCGTCGAAGTAGGTCTCGCTGCCGCGCAGCCAGGGGAGCGGGCCCTGCCCGAAGGGATCCGTCACGGCGTGCGCCAGCGCTCCGGACTCCCACCGGCGGATGTGGTCCTGTCCCATGGTGTGCTCCCCTCCCTTGGCCCCCGTGGTCGTCGTGCCAGTGGTGGTGTCGGTCGGTGGTCCGCCGTGGTGGCTGGTGGCCTGTGGCGGGCGTCCCTGTTGTCCGTGGCGCTTGTGGTGCCGGTGGTTTGTGTGGTTGTCCTATGTCGCTCGCCCATGCCATGGGCGCGAATGGTCCCAGCACATCACATGACGCGCTCAGACGGTCACGTTTCGTTGTGAATTGGCTGAAAGTGGAATCGAGAGCTCCGAGGCGGGCGTCGGGCCGCCGCGGTTCCGCTCAGCCGAGGCGTACCGGCTTCTCCGGGCGTATCCCCAGCTCCACCAGCCAGCCGCGCAGCGGGGCCGCGTCGCCGTCCTCGACCAGACTGAGGACGTGGGGCGTCAGGTCGCTCACGCGCTCGCCGTCGACCAGGAGGGTCGGGCCGTCGAGCCAGTCCAGGCCGGGTGTGGCTCCCACGGTGTCCATCGCCGCGCAGCAGACCATCGCGGTGACGTGGTCGGTGAGCAGTTCGCGGTCGGTGCGTGGGGGCTGGAGGGGGAAGAGCGGGAGGATCCCGCCGTCCCAGAGCGCGGCCGTGTCGGGGGCCTGCCCGGGCGCCGGGGGGCCTGCGGGGGCCGGGATCGCGGCCTCGGACTCCTCGCGGGCCAGCTCCGCTCCGAGGCGGGCTGCGAGGGCGGCGCTGCGGGGGTTGGGCGCGGGGAGATCTTCCTCCCCGTCGGCAGGGGTGAAGGTGTCTGCGGAGGGCGGCGGGGCGTCGGCGCCGTGGGGCGGGGGTGGGGTGCCCCAGGTGGGGGCCGTGGGAGCGGTGCCGTCGCCTCCTCCCGTCAGGTGGTTCAGCACGCGGGCCAGCGTGGGGCCGTCGGCGGCGGGGGCCGTGGGATCGGGGATGCGGCGGACGCCCAGGGCGTCCAGGACGCGGTGGAGGCGGGCCGCGTCGGAGCGCCACTTGCGGTCCACGACCTCCTCCGGGTACTCCTGCCAGCCCACCGGGGACCAGTCGGGGCCGGGCTCCGGGGGGCCGCCGTGGAACAGGCGGGCGGCGAGGAGGGAGGTGGCCTCGTCGACCAGGCCGGGCTCTTCGAGCAGGTCGCAGGCGGGGCGCTCGCCGAGGCGGGAGGCGAAGCCCTCGGCCAGGCGATCGCGCCGGGACAGCTCGGTCAGGGCGGCGACGACGCCCGCGTCCAGCCGGGACGGCCAGCGGCCCATCCGCCAGGCGGGCAGCGCCACTCGGGTGAGGAGACGGTCCCAGCCCGCGTACGCCAGCCCCACCTGTTCCTGGGCGACGATCCGCAGGCCGTAGTCCACCGCCTGGGCGCGTTCGGCGGCCGCCGCGGCCACCCCTCGCTCCATCTCCACGGCATGGACCTGGCAGCCGCGCAGCAGCAGCCGCGCGACCCGGCCGATGCCCTTGCAGGCCAGGCGCACGCCGGGACAGCGTCCGCGATCGGCGGAGACGGCCACCGCGGCGTCCAGCCCGCGTACGAAACGCCGGGCCGCGGCTATGTCGGGGTGCGCCGAGGGGCCCGTGCCGGCGACGACCGGCGCGAGGACGGCGCGCAGCTCGCCCACCCTCATCCACCACAGGAACGGGGATCCGATGACGAGCACGGGGGCGGTCGGCGTACGGCGGTGGAGGTGCCGGCCCGGCCCCGCTATCTCGTCCTGCCGGGGCACCGGCGGGCCGTGGGCCGGGTGGGCGCGGTCCTCCAGCCAGCTGTCGCAGTCCGGGGTGAGCGCTATCGCGGAGGGCGCGGGGACGTCGAGCCGGTCGGCGAGGTCGCGCACCAGTCGGTACAGGTCGGGGGCCGCGCTCTCGGAGATCGCCACCGTCGGGCTGACCGCGGGACGGGCGCGGGCGACGACCAGGGCGACGACGCCGGCGGCGAGCAGCACGAGGATCGCGAACACGGACACGGTCCAGCGGGCCGCGTCCCAGCCGGGGCCCACGAGGTGACCGGTGGAGTCGCCCGCCAGCAGGATCACCGCGGCCGCCGCGGGCAGCAGCGCGACGGCGAGCGCCCGGCCGCGGATGCGCAGCACGGCCAGCGCCCGGGCCCTCGCGGCCTGTGCGCCCGCTTCCATTCCCATACCGGTCACGACCGGACCTCACCCCCTCCCCGCAGTCCTGGCTCTCCTGGTCTTGCTCACTCCCCCACTGTGGCACCCGCCACTGACATCGCAATGCCGGTGGGCCAAGTGCCGGAATGCTTGCGCCGCACCCTAGTTGGCCCTTCGGCCCCCGTCAGCCGGATGGGGCAGCGCTCACTCGATGGAATGGCTTTGGGGAAAGGTGGATGACTGTGGGCAAGGGACAGGCCCCGGATTCCATGGGGGGTTCCCTGCTGGATCCGGGGCCTGGAAGAGGCCGGCCGTGGGGCTGGAAAGTACCTGGTCAGAAGCGGGCTAGGCGTGCGTCGCCGCGTCCGCCGCCGCCTTCGCCGCGATGTCCGTACGGTGCTGGGAGCCGTCCAGACGGATCCGCGCGACGGACCGGTACGCCCGCTCACGGGCCTCCGCCAGGTCCTTGCCGGTCGCCGTGACCGAGAGGACCCGGCCGCCCGCGCTGACCACGGTGTCGCCGTCGCGCTTGGTGCCGGCGTGCAGGACGTAGGCGTGCGGGGCGTCCTCGGCGGCCACCTCGTCGAGGCCGGTGATCGGGTCGCCGGTGCGTGGGGTGCCGGGGTAGTTGTGCGAGGCGACGACCACCGTGACGGCTGCCTCGTCGCTCCAGCGCAGTGGCGCCAGGTCGGCGAGGTTGCCGGTGGCGGCCGCCATCAGGACGCCCGCGAGCGGGGTCTTCAGACGGGCCAGGACGACCTGGGTCTCGGGGTCGCCGAAACGGGCGTTGAACTCGATGACGCGTACGCCCCGGCTGGTGACCGCCAGGCCTGCGTACAGCAGCCCCGAGAAGGGCGTGCCGCGGCGGTGCATCTCGTCCACGGTCGGCTGGAGGACGGTCTGCGTGACCTCGTCGACCAGCTTGGGATCGGCCCAGGGCAGGGGGGAGTACGCGCCCATGCCTCCGGTGTTGGGGCCCTCGTCGCCGTCGAGGGCGCGCTTGAAGTCCTGTGCGGGCCGCAGCGGGACGACCGTCTCGCCGTCGGTGATCGCGAAGAGGGAGACCTCCGGGCCGTCGAGGAACTCCTCGATGACGACACGCTCGCACCCCGCGGCGTGCGCCTTCGCCTCCTCGAGGTCGCCGGTCACGACGACGCCCTTGCCGGCGGCCAGTCCGTCGTCCTTGACGACGTACGGCGCGCCGAAGGCGTCGAGGGCCTCGGCCACCTCCTCGGGGGTGGTGCAGACGTACGAACGGGCGGTCGGGACGCCGGCCGCGGCCATCACGTCCTTGGCGAAGGCCTTGGAGCCCTCCAGCTGCGCGGCCTCCTTGGAGGGGCCGAAGACCGGGATGCCCGCCTCCCGCACCGCATCGGCCACCCCGGCGACGAGGGGGGCCTCGGGGCCTACGACCACGAGGTCGGCGCCGAGCTCCGCGGCCAGCGCGGCCACGGCCCCGCCGTCCAGGGCGTCCACCTGGTGCAGCTCGGCGACCTCGGCGATGCCGGCGTTGCCGGGGGCGCAGTGCAGCGCGGTGACGGCGGGGTCGAGGGACAGTGAGCGGCACAGGGCGTGTTCGCGGGCGCCGCTGCCGATGACGAGGACGTTCACAGGGGTCAGCCTAGCCGCCGTCGGCCCGGGCGCTTTGTGCGGGCTTCCGAAGGCGGTGGCGTGGCCGAGCTGTGGGTTCCTCCAAAGAGGAGGGGGCGGTGGGGGCTCCGACGAGGGCTCCGGCCCGCCCGACGGGGGGATCGCCGGATGACCCGCGGAGGTAGCGGGTCGGCCTCCGGCGGCACGGCCCCCCTACTCGTTGGTGAACTCCTCGACCACCGTCGCGCCCAGCTCGCGCACGATCAGTTCACGGCCGGAGAGGGCCGACTCGTTGAGGTCGGGGTCGTCGTCCTCGGGGATGTCGTCCTCGGGGGCCACGGGTTCCGGGGCGGAGGAGGCCTGAGGTGAGGAAGTGGGGGCGGGAGCCGCCGGGGGCGCGGACCGGGCCGGGGCCGGGCCGGGGGCGGTGGGTGCGAGCGAGGCGGCGGGCTGGGGGGTGGAACCGCCACCGCCATAGCCGCCGGAACCGCCGGGGCTGCCGTAGCCGCCGCTCGGGGCGCCGCCTCCGCCGAATCCGGGGGGGCCGGACGCGCCCGGGTAGCCGGTGGAACCGCCGAAGCCGCCCGTCGACGGGGGTGCGGAGCCGCCGGACGCGTCGACGACCGCGTCGATCTTCCACTGGACGTTGAACTGCTCGGCCAGCGCCTGCCGCAGCACGTCCTCGCTGCCGCTGCTCGCGAAGTTGTCACGGGCGCCGGCGTTGACGAAGCCGAGCTGGAGTGTTGTGCCGTCGAAGCCGGTGACCTGCGCGTTCTGGCTGAGCAGGATCCAGGTGAAGCGGCGGCGGTTCTTGACCGCCTCCAGGATGTTGGGCCAGAGCGTGCGGGGGTCGAGGCCGCCCGCGGGCGGCGCGTACGCCGCGGCCGCGGGGGCGGTCGGCGCGGGGGTGGCCGCAGGCGCGGCGGGCGGGGTCGCGGGAGTCGCCGCGGGGCGGGCGCCGCCGCCCGCGGGAGCGGCCGTGGGCCAGCCGCCGGGGCGGCGTCCGCTGCCCGCGGCGGTGGCGGTGGGCCAGGCGCCGGGGGCGGGGGCGGAGGCGGAGGGCGCCGCAGGCGGGGGACCGGCGTCGGCGGGTGCGGAAGAGGGCGCCGGAGCGGGCGCGGCCGGCGCCGCGGCGGCCGGTGCAGGGGCGGGAGTCGGCGTGGGAGCCGGGGCGGGAGCGGGGGGCGCGGGGGTGGCCGGAGCCGCGGCCGGTGCTGCCGCCTGGGACTGCCCGGCGGCCGGGCCCCGTACCGCCGCGCGGGCGGCCGCGGCGCCTCCTCCCGGCGGGACGGGGGCGCCGCCGGCGGGAACCGCCGCCGCTGCCCCGTGTGCCTCGGGTCCGGGCACGTACCCCATGGGCGGCATGCCGGTGGCGGCGCCCGCGGTGAAGTGCACGCCGCGCTCGATGCGGTCGAGGCGGGCCATGACGGAGCGCTCGTCGCCGTAGGCGGCGGGCAGCAGGACGCGGGCGCAGATCAGCTCGAGCTGGAGGCGGGGCGAGGTGGCGCCGCGCATCTCCGTGAGGCCCTCGTTGACGAGGTCGGCGGCGCGGCTGAGCTCGGCGGCACCGAAGACGCCGGCCTGGGCCTGCATCCGCTCGATGACGTCGGCCGGGGCGTCGATGAGCCCCTTCTCCGCCGCGTCGGGAACGGCGGCGAGGATCACCAGGTCGCGCAGGCGCTCGAGGAGGTCGGCGACGAAGCGCCGCGGGTCGTTCCCCCCTTCGATGACGCGGTCCACGACCTCGAAGGCGGCCGCCCCGTCACCGGTGGCGAAGGCCTCGACGACCGAGTCGAGCAGCGAGCCGTCCGTGTAGCCCAGCAGGGAGGTGGCCATGGCGTATGTCACACCGTCCGCGCCGGCGCTGGCGAGCAGCTGGTCCATGACGGACATCGAGTCACGCACGGACCCGGCACCGGCCCGCACGACGAGCGGCAGCACGCCGTCCTCGACGGGGATGTTTTCCTTCTGGCACACCTGGCCGAGGTAGTCCCGCAGGGTGCCGGGCGGCACCAGCCGGAACGGATAGTGGTGCGTACGAGACCGGATGGTCCCGATGACCTTCTCGGGCTCGGTGGTCGCGAAGATGAACTTCAGATGCTCCGGGGGCTCCTCGACGACCTTGAGCAGGGCGTTGAAACCCTGCGGGGAGACCATGTGGGCCTCGTCGATGATGTAGATCTTGTAGCGGCTGCGGGCGGGCCCGAAGAAGGCCTTCTCCCGCAGGTCACGGGCGTCGTCCACACCACCGTGCGAGGCGGCGTCGATCTCGATGACGTCGATGGAACCCGGCCCGTTCCTCGCCAGGTCGCGGCACGAGTCGCACTCCCCGCAGGGGGTCGGCGTGGGGCCCTGTTCGCAGTTCAGGCACCTGGCCAGAATGCGCGCGCTGGTCGTCTTGCCACATCCACGCGGCCCGCTGAACAGGTACGCGTGATTGACCCGGTTGTTCCGCAGCGCCTGCTGCAGCGGGTCGGTGACATGCTCCTGCCCGATGACCTCGGCAAAGGACTCCGGGCGGTAGCGGCGGTACAGCGCGAGAGACGACACGCATACGAGGTTATAGGCGCCCACTGACAACCGGACCCGCCCGAGCCGGGCCCGAAACGCACGCTCGGGAACGCACTCCCGGGAACGCAAGCGCCCCCCACGCACCCGCCAGAGCCGACCTACCCTTGCTGCCTTCCGGCCCTGGGGGAGTTCAGTCAGATAGCGCCGCGTGAGGGGCTGCGCCCAGGTTACCCGATGCCAGGGGCAGGGAACGAGTTCGCGAGCACTCCTCTCGGTCATGTAATGTTTCCGGCGGAGGATTCGCCTAGAGGCCTAGGGCGCACGCTTGGAAAGCGTGTTGGGGGCAACCCCTCACGAGTTCGAATCTCGTATCCTCCGCCAGTGCCTCACCGGGCACGTTGTCGAAGGGCTCCACCGCTTGCGGTGGAGCCCTTCGACGTTGTGCGTCTCCGCTGGATCTCTGTCGACGGACGGTCGCGGCGTTGTGGCGAGCGTCATGGAGACGGCGGCTGTCGAGCTTGGTCTTCCGGGTTTTGAAACTGCCAGGTCAGTGGCGTGACGCGGTGATTCCCGCGCAAATCTGTGCCGACGGCCACAGCGAACGGGGTGCGCGTAGGCTCATACTGAGTCATGACAAAGCCTGCTGCACCGAAACGTCATCTGCCGACCAGCCCCTTCAAGGCCCCGGTCGCACCGGCTCCCAAGCACTTCGCTCTGGGCGACCAGGTCACGCACGACGTGTACGGCCTCGGCCGGGTGATCGGCATCGAGGACGGCATCGCGGCGCTCGTGGACTTCGGTTCGGCGCAGATGCGGATCCTGAGCCCGTACGCGAAGATGACCAAGCTGTAGGACCGCTGTGCCCGGTCACGGCACACCAGGCCCTTTCCGGGGCCTGCCATGAAAGAGAGACCTCTCATCGATCTGACGTCGCTGTTCTCCGCCCTGGAAGGGCAACCCCGATACTCCGCCGCGGCACCGCCGCCTCCGACGACGAACCCCTTCCAGGCCCCCGACTTCGGGGAAGAGACCTTGCCGCTCGATGACACGCAGGAGCCCACCTCGGGCATGCGTGCGACGCGGCCCTGGGCTGCTTAGCCCCACGCGTGACGACGGCTGCGGGGCAACTGGCCGCGGGCCGTCCCCGGTGCCGCGACGAGGAGTGCGGCCGACTCGGTTTCCGTCTCCTTCGGTCCCGTTCACCGTCGTGCGGACGAGACCGTGTGCCGGCTCGTTCCCGTAGCCGGGCCACGTATCCGCTGCCTCCGCCCGTCAGGGCAGGCCGAAGGCCCCGACCGGTTCGCCGGTCGGGGCCTTCGTCGGTTTCGGGGCGGCCGTCGGGACGACGCCGGCAGCGGTCCTCGTGTTCTCGGCCCGGGGCCGGTCAGCGCGGGATGCGTACCTTCCTCGTCTCGCTGACCTGGTCGATCTCCGATGTCCTGACCGTCACCTTCATCTCCCAGTCTCCGGCGATGGGCAGGTTGACGGAGGTCGCGCTCCAGTAGCCGCCGCGGTCGGTGAGCCCGGCGTCGAGGGGGCCGACGTCCTGGCTGGGCAGGGTGAAGGACAGGCGCAGCTCGGGGATGTCGGCGAAGCCGCCGTCGGGGCCGTAGACCACGGCCTGGACGGAGTTGTCGCCGACGCGGCCCGGGTCGAGGGTGATCTGGACCGTGCCGCGGCCGCCGGTGGCACCGGCGTCGAAGGGGATGGTGGTGACGGAGGCGACGGGCAGGCCGGCGGACTGCTCTGCGGTGGCCGCCTCTGCTTCCGCGCGGGCCGGCAGGGTGCCCGTCAGGACGGTCGTGAACCCGAGCACCACGACGGAGACGACGACCTCGGCCAGGACGGAACGGCGCAGGGCGCGGCGGTGGGCGTCCTCGGCCGGGGTGAGCGGCGGTTGGCCCGCCGGGGGTTCGTCCGGCAGGGAGGGGCCGCCGGCCGGCTGGGGGACGCGTTCCCGTACCGGTGCGCGGTTCATCGCGCCCACGTCCACGGTCACCTTCGCCTTCGCCTCCGTCTCCACCGCCGTCGTTCCTTCCGTCGCTCTGGTCTCTTGCGTGTCCCCGGTCGCCGCGGTCTCCGCTCTCGCCAGGCGTCCGGTCCACCGGCGGGACAGCGTGCCCGCCGTCAGCAGCAGCGCCACCGCGGCCAGCTTGGCGAGGAGGAGCCGACCGTAGGAGCTGTCCGTCAGCGCGTCGAGGGAGCCGAGTCCGCGCCAGGACTGGTAGACGCCGGTCACCGCGAGGACGGCGACGGAGGCGGCGGCCAGCCGGGAGAAGCGGGCGGCGACGGCGGCCGGGAGCGCGCCGCGGCGGAGGAGGGTGAGCAGGGCCGTCAGGCCGCCGAGCCACGCCGCCATCGCGAGCAGGTGCAGCACCGAGGACGTCATCGCGGCCGGGACCTGGATGCCCGCCGACGCGTGCTCGGCGGCGGCCCAGGTCAGGGCGAGACCCACGGCGAGGACGGAGGCGGCGGCGAGGGTCGCGGGCGAGAGCCGCTCGCGCCTGCGCTGCCGTAGGAAAAGGACGGCCGTCGCCGCCAGCAGGGCCAGCCGTACCGCCAGGGCGATGCCCGGGCGGCCGGACAGGGTGCGGGTCAGGCCGGACGGGTCGAGTGCCTGGGCCGGGCCCGCCCCCGTCTCGTAGGGGGCGCGGAGCAGGAGCAGCAGGACGGTCGAGCCGGTGAACACCGACCAGGCCGCGACCAGCGGCCTGCGCAGGGGGCGGACCTCGGGCGGGCGGCACACGGCGACGAAGAGCGCGGTGCCGATGAGGACGGCCGCCGCCCCGTACGCCAGATAGCGGCCGATCTTGAACAGGCCGGCGGTGGCCGGATCCTCGACCGGACCGGTGGACAGGGGCGCCCGGGTCGCGGACGGTGCGCCGACGGAGAAGGTGAAGGCGCCGGCGATGGGATGGCTGTCCGCCGACACCACCCGCCAGGCCACCGTGAAGGTGCCGGTGCCGAGCTTCCCGGGCAGGGTGACCCGCGCGGTGTCCGGCCGGCCGTCCGCGTGCCGTGCCCTGCCCGTCTCGACCCGGCGGTTGCCGGGGTCGAAGACGCGGAAGGAGTCGTCGAGCAGGCCGACGGACTCGGTGAAGGTCAGGGTGATGCTGCGGGGAGCGGTCTTGACGACGGACCCGTCGGCGGGGTCGGCGCCGCGGAGGGCGGCGTGGGCCGACGCCTGGCCCGCGCCTGCGAAGAGGAGCAGGACCAGCAGGGCGCCCAGCAGCACCAGCCCTTGAAGTCGTCGGTCACCGCGTCCGGAGGTCCGTGCCGTACCGCCTGGTCGTCGTCCGCCATCGCGCCCTTCGCTCACGTCACCGCTCCGTACCTGGGACTCGTGTGCTCGGGTATACGTACGGACGGCGGCCGGGTGCTGCTCACCGCGTCGTCCGGGCCGTGGCCCCGCACCGCAGCGCGGTGCCCCGGCCGGGTCCACCGCTCGCTCCCGTGATCGGGGCCGCCCGGCCCGGGAGCGACGTCATGGACGGCAGAGCTGCGTGATCAGGGCGGCCCGGTCCGGGTGGCGCGCCGTGAGGTCGGCCGCGTCCCCGTGTTCGTAGTCCGCGTAGGTGAAACCGGGGGCCATGGTGCAGCCGAAGAAGGTCCAGGCGTCGCCCGCGGTCACCCGCGCGCCCATCCAGGTGCGCGCGGGGACGGTGAGCTGCGGTTGCTGCCCGCCGAGGACGTCCGGGCCGAGCACGGCCGTGCGCGAGGTGCCGTCGGGGGCGAGGAGCAGCAGCTCCAGCGGGTCGCCGAGGTAGAAGTGCCAGACCTCGTCGGTGGGCAGGCGGTGCAGGGCGGAGAAGTCGTCCGCGGTGAGCAGGGCGACGATCGCGGATCCGGCGGGTCGGCCGTCAGGCCCTTCGGGGCCCGACCAGGTACGGCGGAACAGCCCGCCCTCGCGGGGGATCGGCTCCATCCCGTAGTGGGCGACGAGGTCTTCGGCGGTCACGGGGCCTTGGGAGGTCACCCGGGGAAGGCTACCTCCCGCCTGAGGAACGCCAGTTGCGCCTTCTTCTCGGGCAGGTACACGTCGGGCAGGTCGATCTCCGGCAGGGTGACGACCGGTCCGCGTTCGAAGCCCCGCCGCAGGAAACGGGTGATGGCCTTGACGTTGCGCACGTCCGGGTCCACCACGATGCGGCGCCGGTCCAGGCCGAGCAGGGCGTACGACGTGAAGACGTCCATCAGGGCCGACGACCAGCCCGGCCGTGCCTCCTGTTCGCCGGCGGGGGCGAGCAGCAGGTGGACGCCGATGTCACCGGGCTCGGCCGGGTAGCACTCGCTCACCCGGTCCGCGGTCGGCTCGTACGTCTGGAACAGGCCGACCGGGGTGCCGTCCAGCTCGGCCAGGAAGGCGTGGTGGGTGTCGAGCCCGGCCATGTGGGCGTAGATTTCCGCGACCTGGTTTCGCGTCAGGCCGTTCATGCCCCAGAACACGGCCCTCTCCTCGCTGACCCAGCCGTGGACGACGTCGGCGTCGCCCTCGGCGTCCAGGGGGCGGAGGCCGACGGTGCCGAAGCCGTCGACCTTCTGCTCGTGCACGTACCGGTCAGACATCGCTCTCCTTCTCGAGGTGCTCCCAGTCGGTGACGACCGGGGCCAGCTCGCCCGTGAGCCAGAGGGGGAGCTGGTCGTGGTGGTGTGGGCTGCCCGGGTGGCCGGAGGCGCCGTAGGGCACGACCCAGCGGCTGTTCCCGCGGTCGGCCAGGTCCCAGACGTAGCGGGCGGCCGGCCCGCGGGCGGCGAGGTCGGTCCAGCCGGGCACGGCCGAGGTGCACAGCACGCAGTCGTGGTCGCCGGAGAGGGCGGGGCCCTCCTGCACGGGGTCGGGCAGCGCCCGCCAGGGGGCGAGGCGGTGGGTGTCGCCCCAGCGGGCGGCCGGCTGCCCGGCGACCTCGTCGACGGCCTCCCTGACCAGGGCGTGCCGGTCGATGCCGTACAGCTCGTCGGCGCGCAGGAGGTGTTCGAGGGCGAAGCCGATGCGGGGGACGAGGGCCAGCCAGGGCAGGAGGACCTCGGGGTAGGCGGGCGGGGTGATGAGGGCGGCGAAGGCCGGCTGGGCGGCCAGGCGGCGGACGAGCGCGCTGCGCAGGGCGGCGAAGAGAGCCGCGTCCTGGCTGCCGGCGTCCATGTGGCGGTCCCAGCGCAGGAGGCGGTCGCGGAGGTCGGCGGCCGGGCCGGTGAGGCCGTCGAGGGCGGCGAGGTGGTCCAGCAGGGGTGCGGCGGAGGCCAGGTAGGTGTCCGTGTGGATCGCGGGCATGGCGTCGGCGGACCACTCGCGGCGCTCCCGCAGCAGCTCCCGGATGCGGTCGGCGCGGTGCGGCGGGGCGAACTCGACGCCGAGCGGGGCGGCCGGGCCGCGCTGGTTGGCCATGACGGCGATGCCGTCGTCCAGTCCGGCGCGGGGCGTCTCGTGCCAGCCGGTCCACTCGTGCCCGGGCTCCCAGGCGGCGACGAGCCGGGTCCGGTTGGCCTCGGCGCGGACCGGTACGCGGCCGGCGACCCGGTGCAGCAGTCCGCCCTCGGTGTCGGCGGCCTGGACGACGTTGACCGGCTCGGCCCAGACGTCGAAGGCGCGGTCGACGTCGGCGACGCGGCGGGCCCTCAGCAGCGGCAGCAGCGCGGAGAATCCCAGGTCGCCGGTGACGCGGGGCGGGTAGCGCAGGGCGAGGGCGAGCGGGGTGCCGTCGTCGAGGCCCTCGGGACCGCCCGCGATCACCGGGCCGCGCTCGGTCTCCAGGATCTCGACCTCGACGGTCTCCTCCCCCGCCACGCGGACGGGTTCGGTGTGCCGGGCGACCCGCCGCCAGGTGCCGTCCGGACCCAGCGCCTCGACGCCCGCGCCGGTGCGGCGCAGCCGCTCGCGGTAGAGGTCCTGGTAGTCGGCCATGGCGTTGGTGATGGCCCAGGCGACGGTGCCGGTGTGGCCGAAGTGGGCGATGCCGGGGATGCCGGGCACGGCGAGCCCCACGACGTCGAACTCGTCGCAGGCCAGCCGGATCTGCTGGTAGACGCCGGGGTCCTCGATGAAGCGGTGCGGGTCACCGGCGATGAGGGCCTGGCCGGTGCCGGTCCGCTCCCCGCCGACCAGCCAGCCGTTGCTGCCGGAGGTGCCGGGCCCGTCGGTGGCGAACAGGCCCACGGCCTCCTCGCCGAGGTGGCGCACGGCCTCCTCGCGCCACAGCTTGGCGGGGAAGCCGGCGAAGAGGATGTGGGTGGAGAGCCAGACGGCGAGCGGGGTCCAGGGGTCCCAGCGGCCGGGGGCGAGACCGAGGCGCAGGAACTCGGGGGCGGGTCCGCCGTCCGGGACTTCCCCGGTGCGGCCGTCGGTCCCGCGCGGGCGGTCGTCGAGGCCGTCGGCGGTCACGGCCAGGCCCTCGTTGACGCCGTCGACGTACGATCGCACCCAGTCGGCGGTCTCCGGGTCGCGCTCCTCCAGGGTCGCGAAGCAGCGCCGGGCCGTGTCGTCGAGGCGGGCGCGGCGGGCGAACCGGTCCCAGGGGAGGGCCTCGGGGCCGAGGAAGGACGCCGAGGTGCCGCGGGCGCGGTGCCGTTCGACCTCCAGCTGCCAGGCGCGGTCGCGCGCCGTGACCAGCCCCTGGAGGCGGGCGAGGTCGCGGGCGTCGCGGGCGCGCAGGTGGGGGATGCCCCAGGCGTCCCGGTAGACGCCCTCAGGACGGGAAACTCCGTCGGGTCTGTCGGTCTCGCTCTTCACCCCTGTGGCCCCTCTGTGCTTTAGGTTAGCCTTACCTAATCAATCGGTGCAGGAATCGTACGCGAGGGGTGGAGAGGTCATGGCGCAGGGGCGGGGCTGGGAGGGCGCGGTCCTCAGACTGATGC
The DNA here is from genome assembly GCF_044548445.1 of Streptomyces sp. NPDC052016. NCBI lineage: Bacteria > Bacillati > Actinomycetota > Actinomycetes > Kitasatosporales > Streptomycetaceae > Streptomyces > Streptomyces sp. NPDC052016. The sequence goes on along the minus strand of NZ_JBIUBX010000037.1, from coordinate 72,010 downwards.
GGGCGAAGGACTTCACGCTCACCGTCACGGACGCCGAGGACGTCACCCCGCACTACCGACGGCTGCACCTCACCGACGGCGGCCTGCTCGCCGCGACCGGCGTCCACCCGACCATGTGGATCCGGCTCTGGTTCACCAACGCGGACAAGCCGCACCAGCGGGCGTACACGCTGGTCGCCCCGGACCCGGCCGCCGGGACCTTCGCCCTGGAGTTCGCCCTGCACGAGGGCGCCGCCAGCGACTGGGCGCGGGCGGCGAAGCCCGGCGACACCATCGAGGCCACCGTGCAGGGCACCGGCTTCGAACAGCCGGCCCCCACCCCCTCCCACGTCCTCGCGATCGGCGACCCGGCCTCCCTCCCGGCGATCAACTCCCTCCTCGCGGCCCTCGGCCCGGCCCCGGCGACCGTCTGGTTCGAGGGCGGCGACGACACCCTCCCCTTCCACACCGACCCGGCACGGCACGAGATACGGCACGTGCCCCGGCAGGACTCGGGGGCGGCGCTGGTCGACCGGGTGAGGGCGGAACTGCCCGACGTCCTGAAGGCCACCCCGCACCCGTACGTCTGGATCACCTGCGACGCCCGCACGACCCGGACGCTCTCGGCGTACGTGCGCAAGGAACTGGGCGTCCCCAAGGAGCGGGTGCACGCGCTGGGGTACTGGCAGGCGCGCTGACGGCCGGGAGGGCGGCGCCGCGCACCGGCGGGCGGCCCCGCCGCGGAAGCGGCATGATCGAGGGCATGGACGTCACCCTTCACCTCGCTCAGGACGCCGAGGCCGACGCGCTTCTCGGACGTTCGCCGCTCGCCGCGCTGGTCGGGATGCTGCTCGATCAGCAAGTGCCCATGGAGTGGGCGTTCAAGGGGCCCCGGACGATCGCCGACCGGCTCGGCGCGGACGATCTCGACGCCCACGAGATCGCCGCCCGCGATCCGGAGGCCTTCGCCGCCCTGCTCTCGGAGAAACCGGCCGTCCACCGCTACCCCGGATCCATGGCCAAGCGCATCCAGCAGCTGTGCCAGTACCTGGTCGAGCACTACGACGGTGACGCGAGCGCCGTCTGGGACGGCGTCGAGACCGGCAAGGAGCTGCTGAAACGGCTGGAGGGGCTGCCCGGCTTCGGCAAGCAGAAGGCCCAGATCTTCCTCGCGCTGCTCGGCAAACAGCTCGGCGTGCGGCCGCAGGGCTGGCGGGAGGCGGCCGGGGCCTACGGCGAACCGAAGTCCTTCCGTTCCGTCGCCGACATCACCGGCCCGGAGTCACTGGCCAAGGTGCGGGCGCACAAGCAGGAGATGAAGGCGGCGGCCAAGGCCGGGAAGCAGGCCTCAGCCGGTTGACCCGCTCCGGGTGGCGGGCGGCTACGGCCCGGTCCGAGCATGAACCATGACCGAGCCACCGACCGGCTCCCCCTGGGGCCCGGAGTACGACGACCGCAAGGTCCACGCTCACCACGCTCAGCACGCCCCGGCAGCCGCCCCACCGCACGGGCACGAGCCCGAGCCGCCCCTCGAGGGGCCCCTGCACGCCCTGTCCCGCGCGGCCTGGCAGGTCGTCCTGGGCGCCGGCGTCGCCTCCCTGCTCCTCGGAATCCTGGTGCTGGCCTGGCCGGGCGCCTCCCTGTTCGCGGTCGGTGTCCTCTTCGGGCTCTACCTCGTGCTCAGCGGCGCCTTCCACCTCGTGTCGGCCTTCGGCACCCACAGGACGACCTCCCTGCGCGTCCTCGCCTTCATCAGCGGCGCCCTGTCGCTCCTGCTGGGCCTGCTCTGTTTCCGCGGCCCTATGCAGTCGATCCTGCTGCTGGCCCTGTGGATCGGCGTCGGCTGGCTGATCCGCGGGATCACCCAGACCCTGGCCGCCGCCTCCGACCGGGGCATGCCCGCGCGCGGCTGGCAGATCTTCCTCGGGGTCGTCACCTTCGTCGGCGGGATCGTGATGATCGACTGGCCGTTCGCGTCGGTCGCCGTGCTCACCCTCGTCGGCGGGATCTGGCTGGTGGTGGTCGGCGTCGTGGAGATCGTCACCGCGCTGCGCATCCGCGGCCGGTCCCGGCAGGTCCCCCGCACGCTGTGAACCGTGGGCCGAACGGGCGATTCTCACCCCCACCGTGCTGAACGCCCGGCGTGTCGCGGGGAGATGACCTTCCATGAGCAGCACGCGCACCCTCCCGCTCGGCCACATCTGGCTGCGGGCGGTCGTGCTGCTGCTCGCCGTACTGCTGCCGGGCCGGCCCGCCGAGGCGGCCTCGACGCCGCCGGTGGCCGCCGCGGAGATCGTCGAGTACGACTCCCTGGACACCGCCCTGCGGCCCACCGGGAGCGGCTCCCACCGCACGCTCGCACCGCCGCCGCGCCCCGCGCCCGGCCGGCCCCCGGCGCCCGCCGTCCCCCCGGGCCGCCCCCTTCCCGTGCCGCACGCGTCGCCGTACCGCCCGGACGCCCTGCGCTGCGTGGTCCTGCGCTGCTGACCCGCCCCGCGAAGAGGCCCGTCAGGACACCACAAGGAACACGCGAAGCACCATGCGAGGGAAACTGCCATGCCCAACGACCCCTACGCGGTCCTGCGCGCCCTGCTGCGCGCGGAGGCCGCGCGCAGCGCGCCGAAACCGCACATGAAGGCCACCGACCAGGAGAAGCCGCGGCAGGCCCCGAAGGACGACCGGGGCCGCTGACGGACCGGCGGAGGCGGCGCCACCGCCTCCGCCGTGCGCTAGAGGGAGTAGGTGCTCTCCCCGCCGAGCCGCGCGCCGCCGGCCTCTCCCGCACCGACCCCCTGTCCACAGTCTGTGCATATCCGTCGGCGACGACAGTCTGTGCAATCCGCCGGCGACGACGGCCTCGCCGACGCGGAGGCCGGTGAGGAGCAGTACGTGACGAAGAACACCCGGTGTCCTTGGAGCGGATCCCGCCCCTTCCGGTCGGCGCAGCGGAAGACCGGGCCGAGGACGTCCGCGATGAGGACGCCGAGTTCGAGGGCGGGGCCGGTGCCGACGCACCCGGCGGTGATCCCTCAGGCACCGGCCGGCAGGCGCACTCGAAGCCCCTCGCTCCCCTTTTGCCCCTTTTCACAACATCTTTTCCGGCGCCGCACTCGGCCGCCATGGCTGCGCCCGGAACGTCTGGACCGGTAGGCTTTCCGTGTGATCTTCAAGCGCATCGGAAACGGCCGGCCGTACCCCGACCACGGCCGGGAAAGCACCCGGCAGTGGGCGGACGTCGCGCCGCGCCCGGTCCGCCTCGATCAGCTGGTGACCACCAAGCAGCAGCTCGACCTGGAAACGCTCCTCGCCGAGGACTCCACGTTCTACGGCGACCTCTTCGCCCACGTGGTGAAGTGGCAGGGCGACCTCTACCTGGAGGACGGCCTCCACCGCGCCGTCCGCGCCGCCCTGCAGCAGCGGCAGGTACTGCACGCACGGGTGCTGGAACTGGACTGAGGGTCCGGCCCGCCCGGATACGACCGGGCTCGCCCTCGGGCCCGGGCCGATCCGCCCCGGCGGCACGCCAACCGGCCCCGACGGCGCGCACACCGGTCCCGGCCGCAAGCGCACCGATCTCGGCGGCTCGCACGTCCGCCTCGGCCGCGTGTGGACCCCGCCCCGGCGTCCCGCACGCCCGGACATCCGTCCATGACGCCCTTGGCCCTTTCGGGTCTTCCTCACGGCGTCGAATGATCATCTAGTAGGCACGGCCGCCCGGTGCCACTACGCTGCGCTCATGAGCATGCTGACTCCCCCCGGCATGGGCGGCAAGTACCGGATCACGGGGGACAAGTACCCCCGGATGCGCCCTCCCCGGCGGCGAGCACGACTGGTCGTCGTCACGGTCGGCTGCGCGGCCGTGATCGGGGTGGCCGGCTGGGGAACGCTGCAGCTCATCGACGTCTTCACCGGCGGTGGGGGCAAGGCCTCGGCGGGCGGGTCCAAGGCGTCCTGCACGGCCAGGTCGAGCCCGGCGGCCACCGCCTCCCCGGCCGCGCTGCCCCGGCCCGCGCAGATCACCGTGAACGTCTTCAACGCCACCACCCGCAGCGGCCTCGCCAAGACCACCGCGGACGAGCTGGCGAAGCGCGGCTTCCGCATCGGGGAGGTGGGCAACGCGAGCAAGCAGTACGACAAGAAGGTCACCGGCACCGGCGTGCTGCTCGGCCCGGCGTCCTCCCTGAACACCTCGCTGCCCGTCCTCGCGACCCAGCTCACCACCGCCGAGCGCCGTACGGACGCCGCCCGCACGGGCGCCGCGATCGATCTGATCATCGGCGACGGCTTCAAGGCGCTGACCAGCCCGGCGGACGCCACCAAGGCGCTGACCACCCTGACGGCACCACAGCCGACGGCGTCGGCGAAGAAGGGCTGTTAGGGCCTGACGTCGTACGGATCCCGCCGTTGGCGGGTCCGCACGCGCGGCCGCCCCGGGGCCGGCCCCGAACGGGGAGTCAGGCCCCGGCGCAACGCCGGACCGCCTACTCGGCCGCCCCGTACAGGCGGTCGCCCGCGTCGCCCAGGCCCGGGACGATGTAGCCGTGCTCGTTGAGGTGGTCGTCGACCGCTGCCGTGACCACCGTGACCGGGGTGCCCGCCAGCTCCCGCTCCATGATCTCCACGCCCTCCGGAGCGGCGAGCAGCACCACCGCGGTGACGTCGTCCGCGCCGCGCCTGATCAGCTCGCGGATCGCCGCGACCAGCGTGCCACCGGTGGCCAGCATCGGGTCGAGGACGTACACCTGCCGGCCGGACAGGTCTTCCGGCATGCGCGTGGCGTACGTGGAGGCCTCCAGCGTCTGCTCGTTGCGGATCATGCCCAGGAAGCCCACCTCGGCGGTCGGCAGCAGCCGCACCATGCCGTCCAGCATGCCGAGGCCGGCCCGCAGGATCGGCACCACCAGCGGGCGCGGGTGGGAGAGCTTGACGCCGGTGGTCCCGGCGACCGGCGTGGTGATGTCGACCTGCTCGGTGCGCACGTCACGCGTGGCCTCGTAGGCCAGCAGGGTGACCAGCTCGTCGGCGAGACGGCGGAAGGTCGCGGAGTCCGTGCGCCGGTCGCGCAGCGTGGTGAGTTTGTGGGCGACCAGGGGGTGGTCGACGACGTGGAGACGCATGTCCACAACAGTAACCGGGCCGAACCTGCCCGGTGTCCGCACACACAGTGACCCTTTCCCCCTCGATTGGGCCGTTCGCTGGCATCAATCCCCCCGTCGGAGGGAAGGTGGTGAGGACGGACCGGGGTGGTGGACCTATGGCTGACCTGCCTGACCGCGAGGCGAGCGATGCGGACGAGGTACAGGAGACCGAAGCCGAGCGCCGTCGGCGACGCGCCCAGTTCCTGCGCGAACTCGCCGAGGCCCGGGAGCTGCGCGACCGCGTCCAGCCGCGCCGGGCGAAGACGGCGCGCCTGCGACACGCGATGCGTATGCGCACGTTCCGCTGGTAGCCGCCCGCCCGTTGCCGCCACGGGAAAGATCGCCGTCGTCACGGGCGTTGCGGGGGGTGGGCGTGCGTGGACACACGGGAAAGCCGCGTACGATCCGCAGGTGGCGGCAACGAGTGCGCTGGTGGGTTGCTGGCGGACGGACGCACTGGCCCGCGATCAAAACTGCCGGACACAGGGAGCGGAAGACGTCCCCTGAACGCCTTGTTTCTGCCACGATTCCGAGTGGGTGGGGCTCGGAGCACAGCTCTCTCCGCCCGTAACCTCCGCCGGGGGGACCCCCAACCGGCACGCCTATGACCAGTGGGAGAGTCACGGTGTACTTCGCCGCACTGCTCGCGCGCACCGAAGACGGGTGGGAAGCGAGCGACACAGAGCTCGACGATGTGGAGACCCTGTCGGATCTGGCCGACCTGGCCCGGGAAGCCTCTCCCGACGAGGACACGGTGCTCGTGCTGATCGAGCAGGAGGACTCGTGGTTCGGCGTGGTCCGCGTCGACGGCGAGGACGACCCTCGCATCTTCGTCTCGGACGCCGCCGCTGCCGCCCGCAGCTCGTACGGCGAGATCCTGCTCACCGACGAACTGCTCGGCCGGGACGCGGACGCCGAGGACGACCTCGACTCCCTCGACCTCGACGGCACCGAGGACGGCGAGGACGACGACGCCGACGAGGACGACGGCTCCGCCGCCGCCGAGGCCGTGCCGCACGGCCCGGTCGGTGACCCCGCCATCCTCGACGACCTCGGCGTCGGCGAGAAGGAGCTGAAGTCGCTGTCGACGGACGCGCTCACCGAGATCGCCGAGGCCCTGGGCGCCTCGGAGGTCCTGGAGACCGTCCGCTGACCGCACCCGACCCGGGTCGGACCGCCGAGGCGCCCGACCCCGTACGCGACCGCTGGCGGGCCGCGATGCGGCTCGCCCTGGAAGAAGCCGTCCAGGCCGGCCGGGGCGGCGACGTCCCCGTCGGCGCCGTCGTGCTGGCCGCCGACGGCACGACGGTCCTCGCGACCGGCCACAACGAGCGCGAGGCCGGCGGCGACCCGACGGCCCACGCGGAGATCCTCGCCCTGCGAAGGGCCGCCGCGCGGCTGAGGGACACGGCGGCGACCGGCGCGGCCGGCGGACGGCCGGCGGGCGAGTGGCGGCTGACCGGCTGCACACTCGTCGTCACGCTGGAGCCCTGCACGATGTGCGCGGGCGCCCTCGTCCAGTCCCGGGTGGACCGCGTGGTCTACGGCGCCCGCGACGACAAGGCGGGAGCGGCCGGCTCCCTCTGGGACGTCGTCCGCGACCGCAGGCTCAACCACCGGCCCGAGGTGATCGAGGGCGTCCTCGCGGGCGCCTGCGCGCAGCTGCTCACCGAGTTCTTCCGCTCCCGCTGAGGTCTCGCCGGGAACCCCGCCGGAAACGGATTTCGGAGCAGCGCCCGGCGTGCTGTAAGGTCTCCCTCGGTAGCGTGTCCGAGCGGCCGAAGGAGCTCGCCTCGAAAGCGAGTGTGGCGCAAGTCACCGAGGGTTCAAATCCCTCCGCTACCGCTGACAACACCCCCTGAACCGTGGAGACACGGTTCAGGGGGTGTTCTGCGTTCCGGAGGCCGGCGCCCGCCCGGTGGCCTGGGAACGGGCCGGGAGGTGAACAGGAAGCGGCGGCGGGAGCCTGGCGGCGTTCGAGCGGATCGGCGGGAGAGAGAAGCCGTGGCGAGCGTTGCGCAAAGGATGCTGTTGGTGGCGCCCGGGGAGGAGCTCGTGCGGTCGGCCGTGACCGCCGGGTTCGACCTGTGGGTGGTGGTGGAGCCGCGGGACGCGCTGCCGGCGACGGTGCCTCTGGACCGGTTGTTCGTCGCCGGACCGGACGCGGTCGCCGACGGGACCCTGCACGGCCTGCTGACCGGGCTCGTGCGGCGGTACGGGATCGGGCAGGTCGTGTGCGGGCCGGGGGCCGGCGACGGTGTCCGGGGCGTCGTACGGCGGGTGCGGCGGGAGCGGGACGGGGTGCTGTGGCGGGACCCGGCCGCCGAGCGGCTGAAGGATCCCGTGGCGTTGCGGCGGCTGCTGCTCGGGGGTTCCTGGCCGCCGGTGCGGTCCGAGGAGGCCGGCGTCGTCGGCCGGGCCAGGGCCGCCGCCGAACGTATCGGGCTGCCCGTCGTCATCAAGTCCCGTGACGGCACGGGGGACTGGGGCGAACCCGTCGTCGTGCGGGACCCGGAGGCGCTCGCCCTGTGGGCCAAGGGCGCGGTCGACGGCCCCCACCTCGTCGAGGAACTGCTCCCGGGGCCCCGCTACCGGGTGGAGACCCTCTCGCTGGGCGCGATGCACCACGTGCTGAGCGTGGTGCGGGAGGGCTCCGGTCCGCCCGAGGCGCCCGAGGAGGTGCCCCGGGTGCGCTCCTGCGTACGGGAACTGCTCGACCTCGCCGGCTTCTCCGAGGGGGCGCTGCGGACCGACACCGTGCTCACCCCGGACGGGCCGCGGATCGCGGGATGCGCCGACGGAGGGCTCTGAGCAGCGGTAACGGTTCCCGGGCGGGTGGGAACGAGAAGGGACCGGATCGGGAACCGCCGCCGGAAACATCGCCGATGTCGAGAGCGGGCAGCACTGCCGGCCACCGCAACCACCCCTGGGGGACGGGAACATGCGCAAGAACGCAGCGGCACTGATCGGGATGTTCGCGGCACTGGCAATGGCGCTCGGACTGGGCTCGGCGGCGGCCCTCACGGACGCGCCGGCCGCGACCCCCGCGCACCAGGTGCTCGCCAGCGACGTCGGTCCGCACACGGTGAAGCCGTAACGCGCCCCGCGACACACCAAGGACGCCCCGCCCGGTCACCCGGGCGGGGCGTCCTCGCGTCGCGGGGGTTCTCCTTCCGCGGGCCTCTTGTCCTGGGACAGGGGTTCTCCGGTCGCGGGCCTCTGTCCTGGCGGGGGTTCTCCGGTCGCGGGCCTCTGTCCTGGCGGGGGTTCTCCGGTCGCGGGTCTTCTCCCTGGGCGGGGGTTCTCCTGTTGCGGGTCTTCTCCCTGGACGGGGATCCTCGGGGACGGCACTCGTCCTGGACGGGGGTTCTCCGGTCGAGGCGGTCGTCCCGGGGGACGAAAGCGCTCAGCGTTCCGTCGGTGGCCGGTCCAGGCCCAGCCGGGCCAGCAGGTCGACGGCGGCCGCCCGGTGGCTGCTCGCCGCCGGGTCGCCGAGCTCCCGCGCCGCGCTCGCCATGCCCGACAGGGCGTGCCACTCCTCCGCGCCCAGCCTGGCCTCCGTGGTGCTGCGGAGGGCCTGCTCGTGCAGGGCGCGGGCCGTGTCGTACGCGCCGGCGTGGAAGTGGAAGCGGGCGACGACGTTCTGGGTCTTGGCGCGGCGCAGCGGGGCGTCCGTCTCGGCGGCGAGGGCGAGGGCCCGGGCGGCGAAGCCGTGGCCGGCCCCGGTGTCGCCGAGGAGCTGGGCGACCCGGGCGGACAGGGCGAGCAACAGGGCCGTGTCCCCCGTCGGGACCCGTTCGTCGCACAGCGCGCGGGCCCGGGCCAGGCTGTCCCCGGCGGCGGTCGCGTCGCCCAGGCCGACCTCGGCGAAGGCGAGGTCCGTCAGGGAGGTCACCTGGTTGTTGAGGTAGCCGAGGCGCAGGGAGATCCCGGCGGCCTCCCGGGCGGCCTCGGCCGCGTCGGCGTGACGGCCCAGCTCCTCGTAGACCGTGCTGAGGGTGCACAGGACGTCCGCCTGGTTGCGTTCGGCGCCCAGTTCCCGGGCCAGGGACAACGAGCGGCGCAGGTGGAACAGGGCGGGTTCATAGCCCGCGCGGGTGGCGTGCAGGATGCCGAGGACGCTGTCGGCGTGCGCCTCGGTGAGGCGGTTGCCGGCCTGGACGGCCACCTCGCGGGCCTCCGTGACCGTGTCGATGCCCTCCTCCAGCAGGCCCAGCTTCCAGCAGGCCACGCCCAGGTTCGACAGGGTGCTGCTGAGCAGCCACAGGTCGCCGGTGCGGCGGGCGGCGGCCGTGGCGGTGCGGGCGACGTCCGCGTACTCGGCGAAGTGGCCGCGGGCGTTGAGGTGGAAGACCAGGTTGCGGGCGAGCACGGCGGTGTGGCGGTCGAGTCCGCGCCCGTAGGCCAGTCCGGTCGCCGCGATCAGGCCCTCGTGCTCCAGGACGAACCAGCGGCGGGCGGCGGCCGCGTCGGCCAGCGGGGGCAGTTCCCCCTCGTACGGCGTGAGCTCCGCCGGGTGCTGCTTGCGGCCCGGGAAGAGGACCTGGCAGGCGGCCTCGGTGGCCGACACGTAGTAGCCGAGGAGGCGTTCGGTGACGGCCGCCGTCTCCTCCTCGGAGGTGGGCAGCTCACGGGCGAAACTGCGCACCAGGTCGTGGAAGGTGTACTGGCCGATGTCGGGCTGCTGGAGCAGATGGACGTCCAGGAGGTGCTCCAGGAGGTCCTCCGCGTCGAACAGGTCCAGGCCCAGCAGGGCGGCCGCGGTGTGCGGGTCGATGCGCGCGCCCGGATGCATCGCCAGCAGCCGGAACGCGGTGCGGTGCCGCTCGGTCATGGCCAGGTAGGACAGGCGCAGGGTGGCGGCGACGCCCCGCTCGCCGGACGTGAGCTCGACCATCCGGCGGGTCTCGTCCCGCAGCCGGTCGACCAGGTAGGCCAGGGTCCAGCGGGGCCGGTTGCGCAGCCGGGCGGTGGCGATGCGCAGGGCCAGCGGCAGATGGCCGCAGCGTTCGGTGAGTTCCGCGGCCGCCTCGGGCTCGGCGGCGACCCGGTCGGCGCCCAGCGTCTCGGCGACCAGCTCGGCGCTGTCCTCGGGGGGCAGCAGGCCGAGGGAGAGCCAGGAGGCGCCGTCGAGGTCGACCAGGCGGGCCCGGCTGGTGATCAGCACCAGGCAGCCGGGGGCGGAGGTCATCAGCGGGCGCAGCTGGGCGGCGTCGACGGCGTTGTCCAGCAGGAGCAGCAGCCGGCGGCCGGCCAGGGAGGAACGCCACAGCGCGGCGCGGCTCTGCAGGTCCGTCGGGATGCGCTCGCCCGGGGTGCCGAGCATGCGCAGCAGGACGTCCAGCGCGCTCTCGGGCCGCATCGGCTCCTCGCCGGGCGTGAAGCCGCGCAGGTCCAGGTGGAGCTGGCCGTCGGGGTAGTCGCCGGCGAGCTGGTGTGCGGCGCGGACGGCGAGGGAGGTCTTGCCGGTCCCGCCCATGCCGTCGATGGCGACGATCCGGGAGCGGTGCTCGCGGGTGGGTGCGGTGGCCAGTTCGACGATGCGGGTGAGCTCACCGCGCCGGCCGGTGAAGTCGGAGAGGTCGTAGGGGAGAGTGCAGGGGGCCTCCGGCGGGAGCGGGGTGGGTGTGCCGGCGGACGCTTCGACGGCCGCCGCGGGGGTGGTCCCGGCGCCGCCCGCCGCCCCGGCGCCGTCGGCCGTCTCGGCGGAGCCGCGCGGCCCGGCGCCTCCCTCCGCCCCGGGCGACCCGACGGCCCCGACGCCGGCGCCGTGCACGTCACTCGCGGCACTTAAAACGGCACCGGCGCCACCAACTCCAGCACCCCCGCTGCCCGGCAGCGCCCCGGACGCGGGACCCGCCGCCCCGCCGCCCGCGTCCCCGGTCCCCCGCAGTGACGGTTCTGCAGAGGTGGGGACCGGTGCCGGATGCAGGTCGGGGCTGTCCCGCAGGATGTCCTCGTACAGCCTGGCCAGGCGGGGGCCGGGGTCGACCCCGAGTTCCTCCACCAGCAGCGCGCGGACCCGTCCGTACTCCTCCAGCGCCTCCGCCTGTCTGCCCGCGCGGTACAGGGCGAGCATGAGCTGGCCGCGGAGGGTCTCGCGCAGCGGGTGCGCGGCGACGAGGTCCCGCAGGTCGGCGACGAGCGTGTGGCCTTCTCCGCGCGTCAACCGCAGGCCGAGCAGCTGTTCGGCCGCGGTGATCCGGCGTTCCTCCAGGACCGCGGCGGCCGCGTCGATCACCGCCCCGCCGGCCCCGGCCAGGACGGGCCCGCGCCACAGGGCGAGCGCCGCCGTCAGTTCCCGTACGGCGTCCGGGACGCGGCCGGCGGACTCGGCGGCCGCGGCGGCGCGCAGGTGGGCGCCGAACTCCAGCAGGTCGAGGCGGACGCCGGCGAGCGCGGCCCGGTAGCCGGGGCCGTCGGTGACGATGACCTCGCTGCCGTCGGGGATGCGCCGGCGCAGGTCGGCGACGGCCTTGCGGACCTGGTGGCCGGCCGTGGCCGGCGGGTTCTCCTCCCAGGCCGCCTCCACGAGCCGGGGCACCGGGACGAGCCGGCCGGGTTCGAGCAGCAGCATCGCCAGGACGCGTTCCTGGATGGCCCCGCCCAGCCGCAGTCTGGTCCCCTCCGACCAGCCCTCCAGCGGGCCGAGCAGCAGGAAGCAGCGTCCCTGTGCGGGATGCGCGGGGTCCTCACGGGCGCCCTCCGCGCCCGGGACCCCCGGCAGCGGGAGGAACGGGCCGCTGTCCGCGACTCTGCCCCCGCCGTTCCCCACGTCCGTGACCACCATTCGGCTCCCCCCGCCCCCTGTGTCCCGTCCCTCTGCCGGGGATCCGGGCCAGCCGGATCATAAACGCTCGGCAACGCTCGGCAAAGAGAACGGTACGGGGAGCTACCGACGCCGCGGGAAGCGTTCGCGGTACCGCACCGGGAGGGGATCGGGAACGGCCCGCCGGAACCTGCGGGGGCAGGCAGCAGACGGCGGAGACCCGCGGCGAACCCGCGGCGAACCGCCACCGAACCCCCAAGGAGCATGAGCGTGGGCAGACCGGAGAAGCCGCTGGCACAGGACGCCGGACCGGCCACCGCCTTCGCCCGGGAGCTGCGCCGGCTCCGGGCCGCCGCGGGCTCGCCCAGTTACCGGGAGCTGGCGAGGCGGGCGCTGTTCTCCGCCTCGGTGCTCTCGGACGCGGCGGCCGGCTACCGGCTGCCGACCCTTCAGGTGGCGCTCGCCTTCGCCGAGGCGTGCGGCGGCGAGCGGGCGGTCTGGGAGCGGCGCTGGCGGGAGGCCGCGTGCGCGGCGGGCGACGAGGAGCGGCCGGCCGCCCAGGCCGTGCACCGGGTGCAGGAGACACAGCTGCGGGCGGCCGCCGTACGGGCGCTTCCGCCGACGCCGGCCCAGCTGCCCATGGAGTCGCGCCCGCCGGCCGGCCGGACCCGGCAGTTGAGCCGGGCGCGGGTGCTGACCGCCCTGTCCGACGGTCCCGTCCCGCCGCTGCTGGTCCACGGCCAGACCGGTGTCGGCAAGTCGGCGTTCGCCCTGCGCCTGGCCCGCGAGCTGGCGGCCGACCTGCCGGACGGGCAGCTGTACGTGAACCTCGACCCGGCCGCCGACGGGCGCAAGGACGCGGCCGGCATCGCGGGCAACCTGCTGCGGGCGCTCGGGCTCGCGCCGGAGCACGTCCCCGACGACCCCGCGGCGCGCGTGGGCCTGTACCGGTCGGTGCTGCACGAGCGGCGGCTGCTGGTCGTCCTCGACGGTGTGCGCCAGGAACGCCAGGTCCGCGAGCTGCTGGTGGCCGCCCCGCACAGCCGGATCGTCCTGACGGCCCGCTCCCGGCTGCTCGGCCTGGACGGCGTACGGCGGCTGGCGCTGCCCGTCCTGGACCGGGACGAGTCGATGGAGCTCCTCGCCTCCGTCCTGGGCGCCGAGCGCCTCGCCTCCGCGCCGCGGGCGGGCCTGGTCCTCGCCGAGGCCTGCGGCGACCTGCCTCTCGCTCTCGCCCTGGCCGCCCGGCGCCTGGCCGCCCGCCCGGAGTCCCTGCTCGCCGAGGCGGTGGCCCAACTGGTCGCCGGGGACGACTTCCTCGCCCGCCTCCGGGTCGGCGACGAGAGCCTCACCGAGCGCTACGACGACGCCTACCGCCGGCTCACCCCGTGGGCCCGCCTGGTGCTGCGCCGGTTCGCGGCGACCCGGACCGCCCCTTCCGTGGACACGGTGGCCCACGAGTCCGTGACCGCGCTCGCCCGCTCGCTGGAACGGGCGGCCGAACCCGTCGAGGACCTCCTCGACACCCTCGTCGACGCCGGGCTCCTGGAGCGGACGGACGTGGCCGGGCAGTACGGGCTGCCGCCGCTGGTGCGGCAGTTCGCGCGGGCGCAGCCGGATCCGACGGCGCACGAAACCGATCCGGCACCGCACGGTGCCGTTCCCACGCCCTGACAGGAGATTCCCGAGGATGACCACCCCCACCACCGCCGCCCCTCCCTCCGGCCCGGCGGCCGCCACGACGCCGGTCGCCGCCCTCGCCGAGGAGGCCGTCGCCGTCATCGCCGCCGAGGATCCGCTCGACGACGCCCTCGAAGGGTGCCCGGAGATCGTCGGACGGCTCGCCGACCCGTCCGAGGAGGCGCAGTCCGCGTTGCGGGAGCGGGCGTCGCTGCTCGCCGCGCGGGCGGAGCGGACGCCGGTCGCGGACGCCGGTGAGGAGGTGACCCGGGCCGTGGTCGTCCAGCAGGCGCGGGCCGTCGCCGACCGGCTCGGGACCCGGCTGGTCGAGCACACCGTCGCCGACTACCAGACCTCACCGGTCGGCCGGCTGCTCGGCTCCCTGCCCGAGGTGCGTCCGGCGGGCGAGGAACAGGAGCGCGGGCACCTGGAGCGGCTCGCGGGCGTCCCCGAGTACCTCGCGCGGGCGGCCGAGCGGCATCGCGCGGGGCTTGCGGCCGGGCGGCTGCCGGTCGCCGAGCGGGTCCGTACGGCGGTCTCCCGGCTCGACGCCTACCTCTCCGACCCGGACGGCGACCCGCTGCGCGCCGTACCGCTCGGGGAGCGGCACCACGCCGAGCGGGACCGGCTGATCGACGAGCGGGTGCGGCCGGCGTTCGCCGCCTACCGGGACGTACTCGCCCGTGAACTCGCGCCGCGGGGGCGGCCGCGGGAGCGGCCCGGGCTGTGCCACCTGCCGGACGGCGAGGAGCACTACGCCACCCTCGCCCGCGTGCACACCACCACCGACCGCTCCCCCAAGGAGCTGCACGACGTCGGTGTGGAGCTGCTGGCCCGCCTGGAGGAGGAGTACGGGCGGCTCGGGGCGCAGGCGTTCGGGGGCTCGCCGACCGCCGCCGAGGTGCGTGAACGGCTGCGGTCGGACGTGCGGTTGCGGTGGAGCGGCGCCGGGGAGATGCTCTCCGCCGCGCGGACGGCCATCACCCGGGCCGAGCTGGCCGCGCCCCGGCGGTTCGGGCGGCTGCCGGCGGCCGCGTGCGTGCTGGACGGCAGGGAGGTGCCGGGGGCGCCGCAGGCCTGGTACATGCCGGCCGCCCTGGACGGGTCACGGCCGGGCACCTACCACGCCAACACCGAGCGGGCGACGGAGCGTTCGCGGGTGCTCGCCGAGGCCACCGCCTTCCACGAGGCCGTGCCCGGCCACCATGTGCAGCTCTCCCTCGCACAGGAGCTGACCGGGCTGCCCCGGCTGCGGCGCATCGCCTGGATCAACGCCTACATCGAGGGCTGGGGCCTGTACGCGGAGCGCCTCGCCGACGAGATGGGCCTGTACTCGGGGCCGCTGGCCCGGCTCGGCATGCTCGCGATGGACTCGCTGCGGGCCGCCCGGCTGGTCGTCGACACCGGGCTGCACCACTTCGGCTGGGGCCGGGAGCGTGCCGTCGGCTTCCTGCGCGAGCACACCATCCTCGCCGACGTCGAGATCCAGAACGAGACCGACCGCTACATCGAGTGGCCCGGACAGGCCCTGTCGTACATGACGGGACGCCTGGAGATCCAGCGCCTGCGCTCCCGGGCCGCGCGGGAGCTGGGCCCCGCCTTCGACATCCGCGCCTTCCACGACCTGGTGCTCGGCCACGGCTCGCTCCCGCTGGACGTGCTGGACCGGGTGGTCGCGCACTGGACGACGGCCCGCTGAGCGTCCACGGATGGGAGGGGGCCGGTCACCGGCCCCCTCTTTCCGCTGCCCTCGCCCGGTTGCGGGGGACGTCGCGCTGTCCTCAGCCGCTGAACAGGCCGTTCATCTGGAAGAAGTCCAGCGAGCCGTCCAGCTCGTCGTACGTGCCCGTGCTCAGCAGTTCCAGGGTGGCGCGGCGGGCCGCCGTGTACGCGGCCTGGGCCACGCCCGTGCCGACGCTGACGCGGCGGACGCCCGCCTTGGCCAGGTCGGTGACGCTCGGGCCGCCGGGGCCCGCCATGGCGTTGACGGGGAGGGGGGAGCGGGCGGACAGGTCGGCGAGGACGCCCAGGTCGAGCAGACCGGGGACGAAGACGCCGTCGGCGCCCGCCTCGGCGTAGGCGGCGGCGCGGGCGAGGACGTCGTCCAGCCGGCCGGACTCCTCGCCGATGCCGAACAGGTACACGTCCGTACGGGCGTTGATCACCAGCTCGGGCAGGCCCGCCTCGGTGGCGGCGGCGCGGGCGGCGGCGATGCGCTCGGCCTGCTGCTCGGGCGTGAACAGCGGGCCTCCGGCCGCCCTGGAGTCCTCCAGGTTGATGCCGACGGCACCGGCGGCGACCACCGCGGCGACCGTCTGCGCGACCTCGGCCGGGGCCGCTCCGTAGCCGCCCTCGACGTCCACCGTCACCGGGACGTCCACGGCGGCGACGATGCGCGCGGCGGCGGCGAGCATCTCGTCGCGGGTGGCCTGCTGGCCGTCGCCCCTGCCGAGGGACCAGGCGACACCGCCGCTGGTCGTGGCGATGGCCGGGGCGCCGGCGGCGGCGATCACGGCGGCGCTGCCCGCGTCCCAGGCGTTCGGCAGCACGAGGACGGTGTCGCCGGCGAGGGCGCGCAGCCGCTGGGCCTTGTCCTTGGTGCTCTGGTCAACTGTCATGGTTTTCGGTGCCTTTCACAGTGCGGGCCGTGCGAACGATGGTCACACGCGTGCGGGGGGAGGGGGTCGGGATTCGGACGGGACGGGCGCTGGGTCAGCGGCCCGTGCGGCGGGTGATCGTCACGTACAGGTGTTCGTCGAGGACCTTCGGCAGGGTGACGGCGGGACGGCCGAGGTCGGCGACCAGCGCGTCGGCGTCCAGCCCGCTCTCGGCGAGGACCGCCCGTGCCCAGGCCCGGCCGGTGCGCAGGTGGCGGGCGAAGGCGGCGCCGTCGCGGGCGCCGTAGAGCTCGCCGGCGATGGCCGCGTCCCAGGGCATGACGGTGTGCGGCCGCAGCGCGTACAGCGCCTTCGCGGCGGCCGTCGGGCCGAGGGTGCGGGGGCGGGTCGGGGATGTGGCCGGGAGGTGCGCGAGGTCGTCGTAGGCCTTGGCCAGGGCGTCGATCTCGGGGTCGGTCAGGTCCGCGAGGTGGGTGCCGGGGAGGGGGTGTGCGGCGGTCCAGGCGGCGAGGCCGTCCCCGAGGACGTACGGCTCGCCCTCGCGGGGGTAGGGAAGCCTGCATCCCCAGGAGTTGAGCCAGCGGTGCAGGGCCGCGCGGTGGCCGGGGTCGGTGAGGTCCGGTCCCGGCGCGGTCAGCTCGCGCAGCTCCAGCCAGGTGCGGTCGACGCCCGGATAGGCGGCGAACACCTCGGCCGACGCGCGCAGTCGCGCCAGCGGGAGCGGCGGGGGCGGGGGCTCGGGGGCGGGGCCGAGGTGGGCGCGGGCGACCCTCGCGGGCACGCACATGCGCCACGCCTCGGTGACCAGTTCCGTCAGTTCGGGCAGGTCCAGGGCGCTCAGGGAGGCCTGGGCCCAGTTGTACCGGAGGTCGGACGCGCGGGGCATCGAGAACTTCTCCGGCTCCGAGGCCACCAGGGCCGCGCGCTCCTCCTTCGGGAAGGCGAAGCCCAGGGTGGTCTCGTCGCGGGACAGCGCGAGGTACACGATCCGGCCGATGCGGAACTTCACCCGGTCCCGGATCAGGTGCTCCTCGGTGCGCGGCAGCGCGAGCGCCAGACGCCGTACGTCCTCGACGGTGGCCATGTCGTCCCTCCTGTGGGCCAAGGTACGCGGGTCATCCCCGCGCCGGCCGGACCTTCACCTCGACCGTCTCCAGCGCCCGTACGGCGGCCGCGTGCGCCTCGGCCCCGGTGGCGGCCTCCGTGACGGCCGACCCGATGCGGTCCCAGGAACTGCGCAGCTCGCGCACCTCGGCACCGGGCTCCGCGGTCACCGAGCAGAGCTGGACGCCGGGCAGCTCCCGGGCCTCCTCGACGCCCGCGACGGACTCGACGACCCCGGCCTCCCCGGTGTGCAGGAAGCGGATCGCGGCGGCGCCGGGGGCCTTCGCCGGGAGCTGGACGGGCAGCGGTTCGCCCTTCATCAGGGTCCAGAAGGCGCGGACCAGGTCGATGCGGTAGGCGCGGTCGATGAGGTCGACGATGCCGTCGCCCGGGAAGCGGCCCGCGCACTCGACCAGGTAGGGGCGGCCGTCCTCGACGATCCACTCGCAGTGGGCGATGCCGGTGCCGAAGCCGACCGACCGCAACAGGCGCTCGGTCTCGGAGCGCAGCAGGGCGTCCAGCTCGCCGGGGATGTCGGCGGGGACCAGATGGCCCAGCTCGACCGGGCGGGTGCCGGGGTAGAGGTCCTTGCCGGTGACGTTGCCGAAGAGGACCCGGCCGCGCTCGAGAAGCAGTTCCACGCTGTACTCGCGGCCCCGCACGCACCGCTCGACGAGCATTCGCAGCTCGATGCCGCGGTCGGGGACCATCACCCCCTCGTCCATGGCGGTGGTCTCCGCCCAGGCCTCGTCGATCTCGTCGGCGGAGGCGAGGATGCGGGTGCCGAGGGCGGCCTGGCGGTTGGCCGGCTTGAGGACGGCCGGGCCGGGGTGGGCGGCCATGAAGGCGCGCACCTCGTCGGGCGAGGTGACCTCCACCGACTCGGGGTTGAGGATGCCGGCGGAGGCGCTGACCTTGCGCAGCAGGGCCTTGTCGCGCAGGATCCGCAGGGCGCCGTAGCCGCCGGTGGGCAGGCCGTAGCGCTCGGCGAGACGGGCGGCGAACGGGGTGGCGTACTCCTGGAGCGGGGCGACGGCGACCGGGTCCAGGTCGGGGTGGGCGTTGTAGAACGCGTCGGCGGCGCCTTCGAGTTGGTACTCCCAGGCGATCAGCTCGCGGACCACGGCGGCCTCGTCGGCCTTCGGCCGCAGCTCCCGCTTGCGGATGACGTCGGGTTCGTCGACGACGATCACGGAGCCCTCGGGCTGGAATTCGGCCAGCGAGGTCACCGCCACCGGCACGAAGCCGACCATGATCACGGGGCGTTCGGTCATGTCAGTCACTCCTGGGTTCAGATCAGGTCGGCGCGGACCTGGGCGGCGAGTTCCTCGGCGGTGGACATCGCGTCCTCGAAGGACGTGCCGGTCACGCCGAGGAAGCCGAGGATGCTGTTGCCCTCCGGCGGGCGGCGGACCCGGTCGCCGGGCTTGGCGGTGACCTTGAGGAAGAACAGGTCATCACGGCCGGTGACCTCGTCGGGGACGTGGACGTCCGCGATCTCGCCGGAGGACGGCGGCAGCAGGCACATCGCTGCGGTGTGGACGCCGGTCGGCGTGTAGTGGGCCACCCGCGGGCGGACTCCGCGGGCCACGTCGGCGACGGCGGCGATCGGGTCGTAGCCGGCGGAGATGCGGGCCATGTGGTCCAGGCCGCCGCCCCCGGGGCGCACGGCGATCTCCACGATGTGCGGGCGGCCCTCGTGGAAGCGGATCTCGGCGTGCATCACGCTGCGGACCAGCCCCTGGGCGCGGGCGCCGGCGGCGACGACCTCGTGCACGGCCTCCACCTGCCGCGGGGTGAGCGCGGTGGGGGCGTGGTGGACGTCGTCGTCGAAGGTGTCGCCCTCGGCGGTGACCCGGTCGACGATCGAGCCGAGGTACACCTCGCCGTCCCAGGCCAGGGCCTCGATGAGGAACTCGTCGCCGTCGAGGAAGGACTCCACCAGCAGCCCGTGCGGGCCGAGGTCGAGGCCGTCGGCCTCCATGGCGTACCAGGACAGCTCGGTCAGGCCCTGGGCGGCCTGGGCGTAGCGCTCGCGCAGCTCGCGCTCGTCGTCGGCGCGGAAGACGTAGTTGGAGGCGGCGCCCAGGGTGGGCTTCACGATCACCGGGTAGCCGAACTCCGCGGCGGCGGCCAGGGCCTGGCTCTCGTCGGTGACGAAGCGGAAGGACGGGTGGGCGGCGGCGCCGCGCTCGTGGGCCTCGCGCATCAGCAGCTTGTTGCGGCTGGCGCGGGCGGCCTCCACGCCGATGCCGGGCAGGCCGAGGGCCTCGGCGACGGCGGCGACCGCGAGGACCCCGGACTCGGAGAACGTGAAGACGCCCTCGAACCGCTCCTCGGCGTGCCACTCCTTGGCCGCGGCGATCAGGTCCTCCACGGCCCGCGAGCCCGCGACGCGGTAGCGGTCGGCGGGCCAGAAGTCCTCCGTGCCCTCGCCGTTGAGCACGTACAGGTCGGCGCCCAGGCCGACGACCTGTTCGTAGCGGGAGACGTAGTAGGTGGCGTTCTGCCGGGCTTCGATCGCCAGGAGCTTCATGGCGTTCCTTTCAACGGAGGTCAGAGGGAGGCGTCGAGGGGTGCGGTGTCCAGGGCCGCCAGGCCGGTGGGCGCGGGGACGCGGCCGAGGACGCGGTCGGCGAGGGTGCGGGCGATCAGCGGCGCGAACTTGAAGGAGGAGCCCCCGCAGGCCGCGTAGGCGTGCGCGGCGCCCCCGAGGGAGACCACGAGCGGGCCCCCGGTCTCGGCGTACGACAGGTAGTAGCAGTCCTTGCTGCCGAGCACCCAGGCCGGGGAGAAGCCCGGCAGCAGGTCGCCGAACTCGGCCGCCAGCTCGTGCTGGTACTCCTCGGGCGTGCGGTGGTCGGTGATGTCGTCGGCCTCGCGGCACAGCGCGGCCGAGGTCACCTTGAGCGCGGTACCGGCGACCGGCGGGATCAGCCAGGCACCCCGCCGGGTGCCGAGCGCCGGGATCGCCGGGGTCGCCGCCCAGGCCTCCGCCTGTTCCCCGGGCACCCGGCAGTACAGCAGCGACTGCCGGTGCAGGGTGAGCGTCTTGGCCACCCGCTCGGGCAGCAGTCCCCGTGCCCACGGCCCCACGGCGACCAGGACGCCGTCGGCGTCGAGGACCCGCCCGTCCGCGAGCCGGACCCGCCCGCGCTCCCCGTCTACCGCCACCACCGGCCGGTGCGCGACGAGGTCGATGCCGGGCCGCCACTTCAGCCAGCCCACGCAGGCGGCGAGCACCCTCTCGGCGAGCAGCACCCCGGCATCCTCCTCCAGGACGCCGGCCAGGGCCCCGTCGAGGGAGAGGTGCGGGTACCGGTCGGCGAGCGCGGCCGCGGTGAGCGTGCGCGCGTGACCGCCGGCTCCGGTGAGGAGGAGCGCGCCCTCGTCCGCCGCGGCGGGCGGCAGCACGGTGAGCGCGCCGACCCGCTCGTAGAAGCGGGTGGCGAGCAGTTCCTCCAGGTCCAGCCAGTGCCGGTGGGCGCTGAGCGCGGCCGCGGTGCTGCGCGGGTCGGCCGGGTGCAGGGCCCGCAGGATGCGGTGCTGGTCGAAAGAGGTGGCCCGGCTGTACGGGATGGGCCCCTGGTCGACGACCGTGACCCGGTGTCCGCCGAGGGCGCATTCCACGGCGGTCAGCAGGGCGATCACACCGCCGCCCACCACGGTGACACGCATCGGGCACCTCCTTTCGCTGGTCGGGTTCGGATACGGAGTCGGTCGCGGGTCGGCGCCGACGGGTCAGCCGAGCGTCGGGATCGTGAACGGCCTGGTCGTCCGCTCCTCGGGCGCCACGGCGAAGGAGCCGTCGAAACCGCCCTCCGCACGGGCCCGTTCGGCCAGGTCGATGAGGACCGGGGAGGCCGCGGCCAGCAGGGTCCGCACCTCCGCGAACAGGTCGCCGAGCTCGGCGGCGGACTCCTCCCGGCCGGCCGGGGACGGCGCGTCCAGCAGGGCCTCGGTCCGGCCCAGGAGACGCTCGGTGTGCAGCGGGATCAGGTCGGCCGTGCGGCTGAGGCTGTAGCCGGTGAGCCGGTAGCCCGACGCGAACCGCTCGGCCATCGCCGCCCGGCGGGCGTTCGCCGCCTCCGACACCGGCAGGTCCTGGCCCTGGAGCCCGAGTTCGGCGACCGCCTTGTCGAGCAGGCCGGCCAGCCGGTTCCACGGCTCGACCAGCCGCTCGCCGGTGATCTTCTCCAGGGCGGCCCGGGAGAAGTTGGTGCGGGAGTGCTCCGGGGCGGTGAGGGCCAGGTAGAAGCGGACGAGGTCGCGGGGGACCTCGCGGACCAGGTCGCGGGTCCACACCACGTGGCCCTTGCTGGTGGAGAACTTCTCGTTCTCCAGCTCGTAGAACTCGTTGCAGACGATCGCGTCCGGGACGACGTACCGGCCCTCGTGGGCGAGGAGCAGCGTCAGGTGGGTCAGGCCCCAGAAGTAGGCGTTGTCGAAGCCGAGGAAGTAGACGAGCCGGATGTCGCTCTCCGCGAGCCACAGCTCGTCGTCGGAGGCCGGCCGCTCACCGTGGGCGCGCTGGGCCTCCGCGGTGCAGTACATGGAGGCCGGCATGCCCTCGGCCCACGCGTTGAGGACCTGTCCCGGCGTCTCCGGGAACGGCGCGGGGATGCCCCAGCCCGTCGGATAGGTGATCGGGAAGTCCGGCAGCGGGCGGGCCAGCAGCTCCCGCATCAGCTGCACGATGTGCGGCCGCCAGGTGGACTGCTTGGCCTCGTGGAAGGCGGTGAGCTGCTCGCGGTACTCCTCCAGCGGCAGGACGAGGATCTCGGCCTCGCGGTACGTCACCTCGGCCGTCGGGTCGACCGTGGAGCGCGGGTCGGTCAGCTCGGTGAAGTTGTTGGGGTGTCCGCAGCCCTCGCACAGCCCGCCCCGGCTGACCGCCAGGCAGACCGGGCAGCCGCCGCTGACCAGGCCCTCCATCAGGAACTCGCCGGTGGCCTCCACGTACGGCAACCGCACCGTGCGGAGCCTGAATCTGCCGGCCGCGTGCAGCCGGCTCAGGAAGTCCAGGGCCATCGCGCGGTAGCCGTCGTCGAAGGGGGCGAAGGCGTCGACGGAGACGCCCATCAGGCCGAGCGTCTCGCGGATCTCGTGCCAGGACTTCTCGGCGAGCGCCTGCGCGGTGGTGCCGAGCTTGGCCGCGCTGGAGACGACATACGTCTGGCTGTCGTCCGTGCCGGTCGTGTACAGCACCGGCTGCCCGGTGGCCCGCAGGTAGCGGGCGTGGACGTCGGCCGCCATGTACGGGCCGGCGATGTGGCCGACGTGCAGGTCGCCGTTGGGGGTGGGGGGCGGGCCGATGATGACGGTGCGGCGCGTGTCCTCGCTCACGGTCAGGCCTCCTTGGCAATGTGACGGGCGGTGAAGCGCTCGGCCATCTCGGCGTCCCACCAGACGCTGTACATCTCGAAGTCGGCGCCGGAGTCGTTGACGACGCGGTGCTCGTGGTGGGGCGGGAAGTGCACGATGTCGCCGGCGTTGAACGGCACGCGCTCGCCGTCGGACTCCAGGAAGGCCTCGCCGCGCAGGGCGATGAAGATCTCGTACTCGTGGTGGGCGTGCGGGGTGGACGCGGTGCCGGGGCGGATGACGCACCAGGAGCCCTCGAAGGGGGCGTTCAGCTGGGGCCAGGGCAGCAGGCGCTGGGCGTCGAGCCCGTTCTCGTGGGTGAGGCCGGCGCGGTCGAGGTTCTTGATGAGCATGGGCGTCTCTCTGCTGGGAAGGGCGTCGGTCAGGCGGCGGCGAGGGCGCGTGCGCGGTCCCCGGCCGGGTGTTCGGCACGGTGCTTGAGGAGGTCCTCGGTGATTTCCGCGGAGCGGGCGGCGAGCACGCTGAGCAGGGAGTCGGCGATGCCGTGGGTGGACTCGTTGACGCCCTGGAGGTAGAGGGCGCCGGTGGCCGGACGGCCCAGCTCCAGGCGGTAGTTGCGGGTGACCGCGAGGTCGTCCAGGCCGAGCGCGTCACCGAGCGCGCGGACCATGCGGGGCATCGCGCGGTCGAAGCCGGTGCCGAGCAGCAGCAGGTCGGTGCGCAGCTCGCGGGTGGCGCCGCTGCGGCGGTCGGTGAGGGTCAGGACGAGGTCGTCGCCGTCGGTCGCGGCACCGGTGATGTCGGTCATGGTGACCATGCCGAGCCGGCCGACGCCGTCCCGCCGGTCCTGGTAGAACTGCCGGTACAGCCCGTCGAGGGTGGCCGGGGCCAGGCCTCCGTAGTTGGCGCGGTGCATCTCCGCCAGCAGCTGCCGGCGGGCGTCGGGCGCGGCCTCGTAGAAGTCGTCGACGAACGACGAGTAGAACAGCTCGTTGGTGAACTTGCTGCTCTCGTAGCCGTTCAGACCGATGGAGCGCATGATCATCGTCGGGCGGCAGTCGGGCAGGTCCCGCAGGGCCGCGCCGAACAGTTCGGCCGCGCTCTGCGCTCCGCCGACGACGGCGACCCGCAGCGGGCGGTCGGTCGGGACGGACGCGATGCGCTGCTGGTACTCGGTGGAGTGGATGACCCGCTCGGCCGGCAGCCCCTCGAACACGGCCGGCACGTGCGCGTCCCGGCCGGCGCCGATCACCAGGTAACGGCAGCCGATCGTGTCGCCGTCCGCCAGCTCCACGGTCCAGCCGGTGAGTTCCCCGTCGCCGCCGGACACCGGGGTGACCGCCGTGACCCCGCGGCCGTACTCGACGTTCACCTCCTCCAGCGAGTCCGCGACCCACTGGAGGTACTCGGATATCTCACTGCGGTACGGCACCCAGCTGCCCAGGTTGACGAACGCGTCCAGCCGGCCGCGTGCCTGCAGGAAGCTGAGGAAGGAGAACCCGCTGCGCGGATTGCGCATCGTGACCAGGTCCTTGAGGAAGGAGACCTGGCTCAGTGCGTCGGGCAGCAGCATGCCCCGCTGCCATACGACGTTCTCCTCGCGCTCGACGACGAGGGTCCGGCCCGCGAGCTCGGGGGCCATCTCCTCGAGCGCGACCGCGAGGGCGAGGTTCGCCGGGCCGGCCCCGACGGCGAGCAGTTCGACGGTGCGGTGTGCCATGAAGTACTCCAGAGAAAGGGACTGGACTGCGGGTGCGGGGACTGGTGACCCGCCCGGGAGCAGCGGGTGCATCCAGCCCGTCCGGCGCTTGAGCAGAGACGGGCGGCTGATCCAGGCCGTCCGGCGCCTCGGCACGAGACGGTCGGCTGATCCGGGCCGTCCGGCGCCCGGCGACGAGACCGGGCAGGTGCATCCGGACGTGCGGCGCGTCAGCACGGGACGGGCAGTCTTTCGATCCGGCCCGTCCGGCGTTCGAGGACGAGGCCCGTTCAGGGGCCGGAGCGGGGATCCGGGGGCCGTGGCCCCGGGGACGGGACGGGACGGGACGGGGCGGCGGGGGCGCGAACCGCCGTCAGGCCGGGACGGGGCCGCGGGGGCGCGAACCGCCGTCAGGCCGCGACGGGCACGGCCAGCGGCCGCCATTCGAGGCGGACGAGTGCCGCGGCCGCGTCCAGCCGGCCCGCGGCCTCCTCCGGGTCCGCCCCGGCGACGACGACGTACGAGTGACGCGCGATGTAACCGTTCGGCGGCAGCCGCAGCTCGGTGCCCGGCTCCGCCATCGCCTCGGCGGCCAGCAGCCCCTCCGCCTCCGTGGGCGGCACGACGGCGAGCACCTCGCAGTCCTCGGGCGGGTAGCCGAAGCGGATGCCGACCGTGCGGCGGACGGTGTCGCCGAAGTCGGGACGCAGCCCGAGAGCGGCGCGAACGGCGGCGCGGGCCGGGTCGATACCGGTGGCGAGCTGCCCGATGCGCGGGATGAGATCGCCCCCGAGGCGGCCGTTGATCTCGACGATGACCGGTCCGCGGGCGGTCAGCTTCACCTCGGTGTGGGTGACGCCGTGGCCGTAGCCGATGGCACGGTGCGCGGCGCGGAGCATCGCGAGCAGCGTCTCGTCGGTGCGCAGCGGGTCGTCGGCGGCGACGTGGTGGCCGATCTCCTCGAAGTAGGGGAAGAGGCCGACCTGTTTGCGGGCGACGAACATCGGGTGGTACTCGCCGTCGACGACGGCCGCGTCGATGCTGATCTCGGGCCCGTCGAGGTACTCCTCGACCAGCGCGCCGCCCCGGTAGGACACCGCGCCGATCCGGCTGGCCTCGTCGGCGGTGCGGAACGCCTCGACGACCTCCCCGGCGTCGGCGGCCAGGACGACCCCGATGCTGGCGCCCATCCCGCGCGGCTTCACGACGACCGGGTAGCCGATCGACTCCGCCGCCGCGAGTGCCTCCTCGGCGGTGTCCACCCAGGCGTACCGCGGCTGGTCGACGCCCGCCTCGGTGAGCAGCCGGCGGCTGCGGAACTTGTCCCGGCAGCCCTCCACGCCGTCCACGCCCGCGCCGGGCAGCCCAAGGGCCTCGGCCACGTGGGCGGTCGTCACGATCAGGGTCTCGTCCCAGCTGAGCACTCCGCGCACGGGGACGCGGTCCGCCAGCTCCTTCGCCGCCGCGAGCACGGCCGCCCGGTCGGTGACGTCCACGACGGTGTGTCCGGTGAGGAAGGGGCTCTGCCAGTCGGGCGCCTCGCCCGTGAACAGCCAGACGGGGTGGGTCGCGGCCGCGCCGGCCAGCAGGTACTCGCGGTACTTGCGCAGACCGCACCCGATGAGCAGGATCACGCCGTCCGCTTCCCGCTCGCCGTCCGCGCCGTTCTGTGCGCCGTTCTCGTCCACGCGCTGTTCGCCTCCTGAAGCCGACTGAAGCCGAGTGACAACCCGATTCCACGGGGCGTGCGCGTTGCCCGGAAGCCATGTCCGGCAAGGCCAATCAACACCGGTCCGGGGCCCGCCGGCGTCCGGTTGATTGGCCGTCGGCCGCGGCCCTTCCGGGCAACTCCGGCCACGGCTTCGATGGCCGACGTGATCAATTACGACGGCAAGCGATTCAGGAAGGTCCTCCGGGACCCGGCCGAGGACGCCCCCTCCGCGCTGTACCGGCAGCAGGGCGACCTGGTCTGGGCCGAGTTCGCCGGCGGCGACGTACGGCGCGGCTCCCTCGCGGGCACCCGCGACGCGGACGGCGTGATCAGCTTCTCGTACAGCATGGTCCTGGACGACGGGCGCGTGATCTCCGGCCACAGCGTGAACACCCCGGAGGTGCTGGCCGACGGCCGGATCCGGCTGCACGAGCGCTGGGAGCGCTACGGCGCCCACGCCGACAGCGGCATCTCGTACATCGAGGAGGTGCGCTGAGGTGGCGGCCGGTGTCGACTACTCCGCGCTCGCCCGCGAGGTCGAGGGGCGTGTCTTCCTGCCGGGCAGCGCCGGCTTCCGGGTGGGCTCCCGGCTGTTCAACACCCGCTACCGGGACCGCGCCCCGTCCGCCGTCGTCACCGCGGCGCACACCGCGGACGTGCGCCGGGCGCTGGTGTGGGCGCGGGAGCAGGGCATCCCGGTGGTGGCCCGCAACGGCGGCCACAGCTTCGCCGGCTACTCCGTCAACGAAGGCCTGGTCATCGACCTCAGCCGCCTCACGCAGACCCGCGCCGACGGCTCCACCGGCCTGGTCGTCGCGGGCGGCGGCGCGAAGATCAGCCACGTCTACGACGCGATGCAGCCCTACGAGATGGTCTTCTCCACCGGCACCAGCCCGACCGTCGGTGTGGCCGGGCTCGCGCTCGGCGGCGGCGCCGCGTTCGCCGCCCGCCGCTACGGCCTGACCGCGGACGCCCTGGTGGAGACCACGGTGGTGCTCGCCGACGGCTCCGTCGTGGTGGCCAGCGAGCGGGAGAACCCGGACCTGTTCTGGGCGTGCAAGGGCGGCGGCGGGGGCAACTTCGGCATCAACGTCTCCCTCACCTTCCAGGCCCACCCGGTCCCCGACGTCACGACCTTCCACCTGACCTGGAAGTGGGCGGACGCGGCCGCCGTCCTGGAGGCCGGCCAGCGCATGGTCCGGCAGGCCCCGGACGACTTCGCGGCCCGGCTCGGCGTGTGGACGTACGGCACGGGCCTCGGCGCGATCCGCGACAACCTCGAAGTCACCCTCCAGGGCCAGTACTTCGGGCCCGCGAGCGCGTGCCTGGAGATCCTCGACCCGGTGCTGGCCGTGGCCACCCCGGTCACGAGGGACGTCACCGAGCGGACGTTCTGGGAGGCCAACAAGTACATGGTGCACGCGACGAGCGGGGACCAGTTCGCGCTGCGCTCCAACTACGTCCGGGAGCCGCTGGCCGCCGAGGGCGTCGAGACGCTGCTGTCCTGGGTCGAGCGCTGGCCGGGCAGCCACAACGCCGACGGCGGCGGGGCCGGCCTGTTCTCCTGGGGCGGCACCATCAACCGCGTGGCCCCCGACGCCACCGCCTTCGTCCACCGGGACACCCTGTTCCTGGTCTCGATGGACACCTCGTGGACGGACGACGACGGCGCCGCGCGGATCGACGCGAACCTCGACTGGCTGAACGGCATGCACGCCGCCATGGCCCCGCACGTCACCGGCTCCGCCTACCAGAACTTCGTCGACCCGGAGCTGACGAACTGGCGCGAGGCCTACTACGGCGCCAACTACCCGCGCCTGGTCGAGGTGAAGGAGAAGTACGACCCGGACGGGGTCTTCTCCTTCGACCAGGCCGTCGGTTCCTGAACCACTGAACGGTTTTCCGAAGGAGTCTGTGATGTCCAAGCCCAGGAACGGCCCCGAGAAGGACGCCTCCGCACCCGGCGTCCTCGACGCCCTGCGGGCCACCCCCCGCTCGGTCCGCTACCTCCTCGGCGGCGTGCTGCTCAACCAGCTCGGCGCCTTCGTGCAGACTTTCCTGGTGCTGTACCTGACGCACCGCGGATACGGCGTCGACAAGGCCGGCTTCCTGCTCGGCGCCTACGGCGTGGGCGCGGTCGCGGGCACCGTCCTGGGAGGCGAGCTGACCTCCCGGCTCGGCAGCCGCAACACCATCGTCACCGCGATGGGCGGCTCCTCGGTCCTGGTCTTCGTCATCCCGTGGCTGGCCGAGCCCGGCACCTACCCGGTGCTGCTCTGCCTGGTGGTGCTGCTCGGTCTGATGACCCAGTCCTACCGCCCGGCCGCCTCCGCCCTGCTGAGCGAGCTGATGCCGGACGAGTACCGGGTCATGGGCTTCTCCATGCTGCGGATCGCCATGAAC
The DNA here is from genome assembly GCF_044548445.1 of Streptomyces sp. NPDC052016. NCBI lineage: Bacteria > Bacillati > Actinomycetota > Actinomycetes > Kitasatosporales > Streptomycetaceae > Streptomyces > Streptomyces sp. NPDC052016. Next base: position 43,584 of record NZ_JBIUBX010000037.1, on the reverse strand, counting down.
GTCGGCGCCGCCGCCGGACCGCTGCTGGCCGCGGGCCTCATCCAGATCGACTGGAACCTGCTGTTCTGGTTCGACGGCGTGACCGCCCTGGTCTACGCGCTGCTCGCCGCCACCCTGTTGCCCAAGCCGGCGAAGAAGGACCCGTCGCGGGACGCCGCCGAGGAGGCCACCGCCAGGGAGGCCCAGCGCTCCGCGTACGGCGTGATGGTCCGCGACCACCGCTTCCTCTTCTATCTGACCTCGATGCTGTTCAGCGCGCTGGTCTACGCCCAGTTCTTCGCGGTCCTGCCGGTCGACCTGGAGGACGCGGGCCACTCCACGGCCCTCTACAGCGCCGTGCTCACCCTGTCCTCGGCGCTGCTGATCAGCCTGGAGCTGGCGGTGACCGCCCGGGTGAGCCGCTGGCGGGCCAGCACGGCGGCGACGGTGGGCACGTTCGTGTACTGCCTCGGCATCGCCGGCTTCGGCCTGCCGGGCAGCGTGCCCGCGCTGATCCTGCTGACCACCGCCGTCAGCGTCGGCGGCCTGATGGTCAGCGGCCCGACGCTGTGGGCCCACCCGGCCAAGGCCGAGGAGAAGGTCCGCGGCCGCTACATCGCCGCCTCCCAGGCCGTCTTCGGCCTCGGCTCGGCCGTCGGCCCGGCGCTCGGCATGCTCGTGTGGACCCGTTACGGCGACGGCGTCTGGGTCGCCTGCGCCGTCCTCGGCGTCCTGGCCGCGGCCCTGGCCCACGCGGGCCTGCGCGCCTCGGACGAGCCTGCCGAGCCCGAGGATTCGACGCAGCCCGCCGCCTCGACCGAGCCGGACGAACCCGCCGGATCCGCCGTGTCGACCGAGCCCGCAGGATCCGCCGCGGCGGCCGGGCCCGCCGAGCCGGCGGCCGGTCAGCCGCCCGCCGCCGGCACCCGCGAGGAAGCGGCCGTCTCCGGCTGACAGCCCCCGCACGCACCGGTCCGTCCACCCACCCTCCGGGCGGGCCGGCCCCGAGTCCTGACCGCCCCTCACCACCCATGAGCACCCGTCAAGGAGCACCCGTGCCCGTCACCGACACCATCACCCCCACCGGTTCGACCTACCGGGACCGGCAGCCCGAGCGGGTCGCCACCCGCCGACGCCTGCTGATGTGCCGGCCGCGGCACTACGACGTCACCTACTCGATCAACCCGTGGATGGACCCCGACCGCAGCACCGACACCTCGCTCGCGCTGCGCCAGTGGGAGCAGCTGCGCGACCTCTACATCGACCTCGGGCACAGCGTCGAGGAGATCAAGCCGGTCGAGGACCTGCCCGACATGGTGTTCGCCGCCAACGGCGCCACCGTCGTCGACGGCAAGGTCTTCGGCGCCCGCTTCCGGCACGCCGAGCGCACCGCCGAGGGGCCCGCCTACCTGCGCTGGTTCCAGGAGCAGGGCTACCGGGACGTGCTGTGGCCGGAGCACATCAACGAGGGCGAGGGCGACTTCCTCACCGTGGGCCGGCGGATCCTGGCCGGCACCGGCTTCCGCACGGACGTCCGCGCGCACGCCGAGGCGCAGGAGTTCTTCGGTCTGCCGGTGACCTCGCTGACGCTGGTCAACCCCCGCCACTACCACCTGGACACCGCGCTCGCGGTGCTGTCGAACGACGAGGTCATGTACTACCCCGAGGCGTTCACGCCGGGGAGCCGGGCCGTGCTGCGCACGCTCTTCCCGAACGCCGTGATCGCCTCCGCCGAGGACGCCGCCGTCTTCGGTCTGAACGCCTTCTCCGACGGCCGTCACGTCCTGCTGCCGACCGCCGCCAAGGGCCTGCAGGCCCAGCTGCGCGCCCGCGGCTTCGAACCGATCGGCGTCGAGCTCACCGAACTGCTCAAGGCGGGCGGCAGCGTCAAGTGCTGCACGTTGGAGCTGCGCGACCGCTGAGCCGACCCCTTCCAGTCCCAGGAAAGGATCCCCATGTCCCCCGCGCCCGCGATCGTGGACAGCCGCGCCCGACTGCTCGACCTGCTCGTCAGGGGCGGCGCCCAGTACCGTCTCCTGAGCCACGCGCCGCAGGGGCGCACCGACCTGGCCAGCGCGTTGCGCGGGCACCGCCTGGAGCAGGCCGCGAAGAGCCTGGTCATCCGGGTGGCCCTGAGCCGCAAGCGGCGCCGGTACGTCATCGCGGTGGTCCCGGGCGACCGCCGTGTCGACCTGGCCGCGCTGAACGCGCTGTACGCCGGCGCCGAGGCGTCCTTCGCGGTGCGCGGGGTGGCCGAGCAGCTGACGGGCTGTGTGAGCGGCTCGATCATGCCGCTGAGCTTCGATCCCGAGGTCGAGGTGGTCGCCGACCCGGCGCTCTTCGACCACGAGGAGATCTTCTTCAACACGGGCCGGCTGGACGAGTCCGTCGCCCTGCGCACGGAGTGCTACCGCGCCCTGGTGACACCCCGGGTGGCGGCGATAGCGGCACCTGCCTGAGACCGGTGTCCAGGCGTTCACCGCCGTGCCGTCAGTCCTACAAGATGATGTGAGGGTTACACTCGCCGCCGGCAGCAGGGGGCCCGAGGGTCAGCACTCACAGGGAGGCCGCGGTGGCGGTGAACGCCAAGAAGATCGCCGTCTACGTACTCGTGGTCTTCGTGCTCTACGTGATCATCACGGACCCGGCCAAGGCCGCGGACTACGTGCAGATAGGGTTCGAGGGCATATCGGACGCCGCCAAGGCCATCGGCGACTTCTTCACCTGGCTCGCCGACGGGGCGCGGTAAGCGGTGAGGCAGCCGGGGGCCGCCGCACCACGCTGGGAGTGCCCATGATCCGCCACCTGGTCCTCTTCAAGCTCAACGAGGGCGTCGAGCGCGACGACCCCCGGGTCGTGGAGGGCGAGGCGGCCTTCCGCGCCCTCGGCGGGCAGATCGGGGAACTGCGCTTCTGGGAGCTGGGCTGGAACATCAGCGAGCGCCCCATCGCCTACGACTTCGCCATCAACTCGGCGGTGGAGGACGCGGACGCCCTGAAGCGCTACCTCGAGCACCCGGCCCACCAGGCGGGCGTCGCCCTGTGGCGCGAGTTCGCCACCTGGGTGGTCGCGGACTACGAGTTCTGATCCACGCCCCGTCGGCCATGCGGCCCTCCACCGGAAACGGCGGAGGGCTTTCGCACGTCTCACCCGACCTGATCGGCACCCAACTTGTCCCTCAACACGGCGTTATGGGGTGCTTGCACACAGTGGACATGTCTTGTGATGCTATGACCGCTTTTGACGGATGATTGACCGATGAAGAGGTGGCGTTGACCGTGTCGGCCAGTACTGCGCCGCCCCAGGAGGAAGCATCCACCCCCGCCCCCACGGCGGAGAAACGTCGCGGCGCCGACACCCGGGCGCTGACCCAGGTGCTCTTCACCCAGCTCAAGGAACTCCAGCCGGGCACACCGGAGCACAACCGGGTGCGCGGGGCGCTCATCGAGGCCAATCTCCCGCTCGTGCGCTACGCGGCCGCCCGTTTCCGCTCCCGCAACGAGCCGATGGAGGACGTCGTCCAGGTCGGCACCATCGGACTCATCAACGCCATCGACCGCTTCGACCCGGACCGGGGCGTGCAGTTCCCCACGTTCGCGATGCCGACGGTCGTCGGCGAGATCAAGCGGTACTTCCGCGACAACGTCCGCACGGTCCACGTACCGCGCCGGCTGCACGAGTTGTGGGTGCAGGTCAACAGCGCGACCGAGGACCTCACCACCTGCTTCGGCCGCACCCCGACCACGGCCGAGATCGCCGAGCGGCTGCGCATCAGCGAGGAGGAGGTGCTGTCCTGCATCGAGGCGGGCCGCTCGTACCACGCCACCTCCCTGGAGGCCGCCCAGGAGGGTGACGGCCTGCCCGGCCTGCTGGACCGCCTCGGCTACGAGGACCCGGCGCTGGACGGGGTGGAGCACCGCGACCTGGTCCGCCACCTCCTGGTCCAGCTTCCTGAACGGGAGCAGCGGATCCTGCTGCTGCGCTACTACAGCAACCTGACGCAGTCACAGATCAGCGCGGAGCTCGGCGTCTCCCAGATGCACGTCTCGCGTCTCCTGGCGCGCAGCTTCCAGCGCCTGCGCTCGGCGAACCGGATCGACGCGTAGTCCGTCCGAGGGAAGATCCGTAACCGAATACGCAATCGATCGGTCACCGTTGCGAGCGAATCGCTCACCAGGGCGGATCCCGACAGATCTGCGCTGAAAGACCGTCACACCCCCTCTTTCCAGGGCCGATTCGTTACCCGGATGTCGACATGTCACTACAGCGTGTTGCCGACATGTGACATTCTGCGGGAAGCGCGTTTGCCGGGGCTTCGGCGCCGGTATTCAGGTGAAGGCTGACCTTCCTCTCCGGGAGCGTCCGCCGCGACCGTCCCGCGACCCAAAGGGGGTGGCATGTCCGCAGACCAGGGCAGCTCGAAGGTGCTCACGCTCACGAAGAGCGAGTCCGCGCCCGCCGAGCCCGTCACGCCCGTCGAGCCCGACCTGCTCGACGACGTCACGGCCCTCGAGGCCGCGCCGGCCCCGGCACTCCCGGCCACGGGGGCCATCGACACCCGCACCCTGTCCCGCTCCCTGTTCCTGCGGCTGGCCGCCCTCGACGAGGACAGCCCCGAGCGCGCCTACGTCCGGGACACCCTCATCGAGCTCAACCTCCCGCTCGTCCGCTACGCCGCGGCCCGCTTCCGCTCGCGCAACGAGCCGATGGAGGACATCGTCCAGGTCGGCACCATCGGCCTGATCAAGGCGATCGACCGCTTCGACTGCGAACGGGGCGTGGAGTTCCCGACGTTCGCGATGCCGACGGTCGTCGGCGAGATCAAGCGGTTCTTCCGCGACACGTCGTGGTCGGTGCGGGTGCCGCGCCGGCTCCAGGAGCTGCGGCTGGCCCTGACGAAGGCCAGCGACGAGCTCTCCCAGAAGCTGGACCGCTCGCCGACGGTCGCCGAGCTGGCGTCCGTGCTGGGCGTGTCCGAGGAGGACGTGGTGGACGGCCTGGCCGTCGGCAACGCCTACACGGCCTCCTCCCTCGACTCCCCCGCCCCCGAGGACGACGGCGGCGAGGGCTCCCTGGCCGACCGCCTCGGCTACGAGGACACGGCCCTGGAGGGCGTCGAGTACCGCGAGTCCCTCAAGCCGCTGCTGGCCAAGCTCCCGCCGCGCGAGCGCCGCATCATCATGCTGCGCTTCTTCGCCAACATGACCCAGTCGCAGATCGGCGAGGAGGTCGGCATCTCCCAGATGCACGTCTCCCGGCTGCTGACCCGCACGCTGGCGCAACTGCGCGAGGGCCTGATCTCCGACTAGGGGGTGTCTCGTCGATCAGGCTGAATCACGCCGGGAGCCCGGCGTGATCGGCGAGACGCCCCCTGGGCCGTAGCGGCGGCCGGCCGGGCCCGGCCGCCGCTCAGGGGGTTCCTTCCTGACGGGACGTCAGTCACACTGGCGCGATGCGCCGACCGACATGGACACAGGGCCGCCGGGGTGCCGTACTGGGCGCCTCGGCGGTCGTCGTCGTGTGCACGGGGGGCCTGCTGGCCGCGGACGGGGGCGGCCGCGGCGAGGGGTACGTGGCGGTGGGGGCGGCGCCGGGAGCGTCGGGCGCCGCGGTCCCGCCGACGGGGGAGGTACGACTGCTGCCGCTGGACGAGCCGGCCGGCTCCGGTGCGCCGGGCGCCACGGCGGGCGGACCGGGGAACAGCGGATCGGGGAACAGTGGATCGGGAGACAGTGCGGGGCCGGCGCCGGGCGCCTCCGCGTCCGACCCCTCCGCGGAGACCTCCGCCGTCCCGGGTCCAGGGGGCGGGACCGGCTCGGGTCCGGCAGGCGTGAGCGACTCGCGCCCGGACGGCACGACGTCGCCCTCCGCACCGCCGCCACCTCCGGGTCACACCCCGGCGCCCCCTCCGGACCCCCCGTCCAGCGAGCCCGCCCGCCCGGCCGCCCTCACGGTCGGCGCCGCCGAACGGACGCCCACGGACCGGCGCTGGTGCGAGCGGGTCTCGCTCCCGCTCCACAACTCGGGCGGAACGGCGGTGCGTTCGGGCACGGTGACCCTCGGAACACACATCATCGACAGCATCGGAATCGACTGGGCGACGATCGAGTCGACGCACCCCCTGCCGACGCCGATCTCCCCGGGCGCCCGCGAGCGGGGCACCTGGACGGTGTGCGTGGACGCCTGGCGCGTCCCCCTGGGGATGCGGGTGGAGACGCGGGACGTGTCCGTGCGCTGGGAGTGAGGAACGGCGCCCCGCTCCCCGCTCCCGTCCGCTACTTCAGCGCCAGCCAGGCCACCGCCGCCACGATCGCCACCGCCGCGACGATGCCCACGATCAGGCCGATGCGGGGGCCGGCCGGCGCGGGGGCCTGGCGGGAGGACTGGGGGGCGCCCTCGTCGACGAACGCGCGGAACATCTGGGTGCTGCCTGCGGGGTCGTGGTTGCCCTGGGGGCCCTGGGTGTTAGCCATGGGCCGAGACACTAGCGAAAGCGGGCCGGGCGGCCCAAGTGGGGGTTGCCGCGCGAGGCTTCGGAAGCCTCAGACACACGGCGGTCCGCCGGACCGCCGGTGACCGGCGCGCGACGCCCGGATCTCCTTCCACAGCGTGCCGCGTTCGGCCTCCGGTCCGACGTGAGGGGGGACGCGCCTGCGCGCGAGGCCCACTCCGCACCGCTCGCACAGCACGTGCTCCCAGAGTGAGCCGTCGGCCCGGGAGAACGGTGTCGCCCCGCTGCCCGCACATCCGGCACGTCGAGACGCCGGCCTCACCGGGGCGGCCGAGGAGCGGAGCACCCGCGCGACCACCACGGGCAGCGGCTCGGTGGGAGGGAACGCCGGGTCGGGGCGGTGGGTGATGTTCGCCCAGTGGCGCTGCGGGCGGCGCCACGAACCGTCCGGCAGGGGCCGGCGGCGCCCGGAGCGCTTTCTCGGCGCGGCGGCGTGCGGCGTGGGCGCGCTCGTCGGCGAGCCGGATCTCCAGCGCGTGGTGCGGTTTTCGCCGAGGACCCGTCCGCGGTCGTGGCGAGGCCGCTCCCCCCGGGTCACTGCGCCTGCCGGGCCGGGGCCGCCTTCCCTCTGCCCGCGCCCCGCCCCACCAGCGCGTTTACTCCCGCAATACTTGCCTTTGCCAACTTTTTGCGGCCACGCGTCCCGTTTTATTTGCCTGCAGCAACCAAGACTTCTATGGTTGCCCTAAGCAACAAATCAGGAGGTGTGATGGCAGGGCGGGCGCGGGACGGGCAGTACGAGGAGCTGGCGCGTCAACTCAGCGCCGTCGGAGCCGTGAAGCGGGACCTGGGACGGATCCTGCCGCCGGACTGCTCGGCGGGCTCGGCGGCGGTGCTGACGTTGCTCGGCCGGCACGGCGATCTCAGGATGAGCGCCCTCTCCGAGCTGCTGGCCGTCGACATGTCGGTCACCAGCCGGCATGCCGCGCACCTCGCCGAGCGGGGCTGGATCGACCGGTCGCCCGACCCGGCGGACAAGCGCTCCCGCATTCTGCGCCTCACCCCCGAGGGCGAGGCGATGCTCCTGGAGCTGTCCCGCCGGAGCGCCGGCCTGCTGGCCGAGCGCCTGAGCGACTGGACCGACGAGGAGGTCGCCCAGCTGATCCGGCTGATGACCCGGCTGCGCGCCAGCTTCGGCGACTGCCGGGCCGCCCCGCACCGGCCACCGCCCCCACCACCCGTTCCCGTACGCGAACCGATCACCCGTACACCCGCACAAGCTACGTAAGAGAAGGAAGCCCATGGCAACGACCACACCAGCCGGTGTGCGGGCCCACGCCAAGCACGGGGGAGGCTCCTCCGGGCGCTCCGGCGACGCGCCGATGACGCACCGGCAGATCATGGAGGCCCTGTCCGGGCTGCTGCTCGGGATGTTCGTGGCGATCCTGTCGTCCACGATCGTCTCCAACGCCCTCCCGGAGATCATCGGCGACCTCGGCGGCGGCCAGTCCGCCTACACCTGGGTCGTCACCGCCACGCTGCTGGCGATGACGGCGGCCACGCCCCTGTGGGGCAAGCTCGCCGACCTGTACAACAAGAAGGCGCTCGTCCAGACGGCCCTGATCATCTACGTGCTGGGCTCGATGGCCGCAGGGCTGTCGCAGAACGCCGGCATGCTGATCGCCTGCCGGGTCGTCCAGGGCATCGGCGTCGGCGGCCTCTCCGCCCTCGCGCAGATCGTGATGGCGGCGATGATCTCCCCGCGCGAGCGCGGTCGTTACTCCGGCTACCTCGGCGCGACCTTCGCGGTCGCGACGGTCGGCGGCCCGCTGCTCGGCGGTGTCATCACCGACACCAGCTGGCTCGGCTGGCGCTGGTGCTTCTACGTCGGCGTCCCCTTCGCCGTCCTCGCCCTGATCGTGCTCCAGAAGACCCTGCACCTCCCGGTCGTGAAGCGGGACGTCAAGGTCGACTGGGCCGGCGCGTTCTTCATCTCGGCGGCGGTCTCGCTGCTGCTGGTGTGGGTCACCTTCGCCGGTGACAAGTACGACTGGCTGTCCTGGCAGACGTACGCGATGGTCGCGGGCTCGATCGTGCTCGGGCTGGTCTTCGTGCTCGTCGAGTCGAGGGCCGAGGAGCCGATCATCCCGCTGCGGCTGTTCCGCAACCGGACCATCACCCTGTCGTCGATCGCCTCGCTGTTCGTGGGCGTCGCGATGTTCTCCGGCACGGTCTTCTTCGCGCAGTACTTCCAGCTGGCCCGCGACGAGTCCCCGACCATGTCGGGCATCATGACGATCCCGATGATCGGCGGGCTCTTCGTCTCCTCCACCGTCTCCGGACAGCTCATCACCCGCACCGGCAAGTGGAAGGCCTGGCTGGTCAGCGGCGGTGTGCTCACCACGGCCGGCCTCGGTCTGCTGGGCACCATCCGCTATGACACGGACTACTGGAAGACGGCCGTCTTCATGGCCCTGCTCGGCCTCGGCGTCGGCATGATGATGCAGAACCTGGTGCTGTCCACGCAGAACCAGGTGGAGCCGCGCGACCTCGGCGCGGCCAGCTCGACCGTCACCTTCTTCCGGTCCCTCGGCGGCGCGATGGGCGTCTCCGCGCTGGGCGCCGTCATGGCCAACCGGATCACCGACTACGCCCAGGACGGCATCGCCGGCCTCGGCCCCGACTACGCCTCCCTCGCGTCCGGGGCGAGCTCCACCGGCGAGATCCCCGACATGGACAAGCTGCCCGCGCCGCTGCGCACGGTCATGGAGAGCGCGTACGGCCACGGCATCGCGGACGTCTTCCTGATCGCGTCGGTCATGGCGCTGCTCGCCCTCCTCGTCACGCTGTTCATCAAGGAGGTCCCGCTGAAGACCAGCGGCGCGACGGCGCAGGCCGCCACCGCCGAGGGGACGGCGGCGGTGAGCCCCGCGCAGGCTCCGGCCCAGGCCGCGGCCGCCGTCGAGCAGCCGGAGGCCCGTGTCCCGAGCTGGGCCTCCGCGGCCTCCGTCACCGAGGCCGGCCCCGAGGGCGCCCAGCGCCTCGCGGCCGTCGCCACCGTCGACGCCCCCACGGCGTCCACCGGCAACGCCGGCATACCGGTCCACGGCCACGTCCGCGGCGCGGAGAGCGCGCCCGTGCCGCAGGCCGCCGTGACGCTGATCTCCCTCGCGGGACGCCAGCTCGGCCGGTCGGTCGCGCAGGCCGACGGCTTCTACGCGCTGGACGCGCCGGGAACGGGTTCGTACGTCCTGATCGCCTCCGCCGACGGTTTCCAGCCGCAGGCGTCCACGATCGTGGTGAACGGCGAGCCGGTGGCGTACGACATCCTGCTCAGCGGGACCAGCGGGCTGGGCGGTGTCGTGCGGACGGCGGCGTCCGGCGAGCCCGTCAAGGACGCGATGGTGATCGTCACCGATGTGCGCGGTGATCTGCTGGCCACCGGAACCACCGGTGAGCAGGGCGGGTTCTCCTTCGCGGAACTGGTGCCGGGCGCCGTGACCGTCGCGGTGAACGCGGCCGGGTTCCGGCCGCGCGCGCTGCCCGTCGAGATCGGCGCGACCGGCGTGACCCGTGTCGAGGTCCTCCTCGAGGCGGGGGCGCAGGTGCAGGGTGTCGTCCGGGCGCCGCACGGCCCGCTGGCCGACGCCCGGGTGACGCTGGTGGACGCGGCGGGCAACGTGGTCGGCACGGCCACGACCGGCGCGGACGGGGCGTACGCCTTCACCGACCTCGACGGCGGCGAGTACACGGTCATCGCGGCCGGATACCCGCCGGTGGCCACCGCGCTGACCGTCGGCGGCACCGGTGTGGACGGCCACGACATCGAACTCGCCCACCCCGGCGAGTGACCGACCCGCAGTAATGGACCCCGGCCCGTGGCGGGCGCGCACCGAGCGGAGGCGCGTCCGCCACGGGCCGGTCTCTTCCGAGGAGTTACGCCAGATGGCACTGACCGCCAGGATCCGCACCCGGGACGGATGGGCCGTGTCGCACGCGGTCGTCACCGTCACCGACATGACGGGCACGCAGGTGCTGCGCGCCGAGGCCGACACGGAGGGCGCCGTCCGGGACGCGACGGAGCTCGCGCCGGGCGCGTACACGGTGATCGTCACGGCCGTCGGGTACGCGCCCGCCGCCGCCGGCGCGCTGGTCACCGCGAGCGGACGGGCCGAAATCGGCACGGTGACGCTGGCCCGGCAGGGCGGCACCGAGCTGCCCCCGCCCGGCCCGTGGACCGTCGACCCCGCCCACTCCACGGTCGGCGCGGTCGCCCAGCACCTGGGCATCTCCAGCGTGCGCGGCCGGTTCACCGAGTTCGCGGCGAGCGTCGAGATCGCCCCGGACGACGTCACCAAGTCCCGGGTGGAGGCGGTGATCCGGGCCGGATCCATCGACACCGGCAACGGCATGCGCGACACCCACCTGCGCTCCGCCGACTTCCTGGACGTCGGGACGTACCCGGAGATCACCTACCGCTCCACCGGCCTGACGGCCGCGGGCCCGGACCGCTGGACCGTCCACGGCGACCTCACGCTGCGCGGAGTGGTCCGTCCCGTCGACCTCGACCTCGCCTACCTCGGCACCGGCGCCGACCCGTGGGGCGGCACCCGTGCCGCCTTCCGCGCGACGGCCGAACTCCACCGCGAGGACTTCGCCATGAACTACAACCAGGTCGTCCAGGCGGGCATCGCCGCCATCGGCACGACGCTGAAGGTGGAGCTGGACATCCAGGCCGTGCAGGGAGAGTCCCTCCCGCAGGCGTAGCGACGGCAGGGCCGGCCGGAACGGCACTCCCTCCGCCTACGCTGACCCCATGGCACCGAACATCGCGACCAACACCTCCGTCACCCTCGACGAGCTGCTGGACTTCGTACGCCCCCGCCACCGCGCGATCCTGCTCACCCGGCGGGCCGACGGCAGCCCCCAGGGGTCGCCGCTGACCTGCGGGGTCGACGACTCGGGCCGGATCGTGGTCTCCACGTACCCGGAGCGCGCCAAGACGCGCAACGCCAAGCGGGACGAGCGGGTCAGCGTGATCGTCCTGAGCGACGACTGGAACGGGCCCTGGGTCCAGATCGACGGCACGGCCGAGGTCGTCGACGCCCCCGACTCCGTCGAACCGCTGGTGGAGTACTACCGGAACATCGCGGGCGAGCACCCGGACTGGGACGAGTACCGGGAGGCGATGGTCAAGCAGGGCAAGTCGATCATCCGGATCACCCCGGACCGGTGGGGCCCGGTCGCCACGGGCGGCTTCCCGGCCCGGCTCGCACCCCGGGAGTAGCCGGCCGCGGGGCCGGTCAGCCCCGTGCCACCATCGCCTCGATGCCCGCCACCAGCAGGTCCAGGGCGAAGGTGAAGTCGCGGTCGAGCATCTCGGTGACCGTGTCGCCGCCGCGGGCCGCCATGATGTCCTTGGACTCCTCGACGACCTCGGCGGCCGTCGGGGCCTCGGTCACCGCGGTCATGGCGTGCTGGAAGTACTCGTCCGCGGTCATGCCGGTGTCCGCGACCCGGCCGAAGAAGTGGCCCTCGATCGTGCCGTAGCCGTACACGAACTGGAAGACGGCCGAGATGGCGCTCGTGATGCGGTGGGTGGGCAGGCCGGTGCGGCGGATGACCTGCTGGACCGTGCGGGAGAAGGCGAGGGAGTTCGGGCCGATGTTGAGGTACCGCCCGGCGAGCGGCGACAGCCAGTGGTGGCGCACCAGCAGCCCGCGGTACGCCGTGGCCAGCGCGCGGAGCTGGTCGCGCCAGTCGGCGCCCTCGTCCTGCGGATCGGGCAGTTCAAGTTCGCCGAAGGCCGCGTCCAGGGCGAGTTCGAGCAGGTCGTCCTTGGTGTCGACGTACCAGTAGACGGACATCGCCGTCACGTTCAGCTCGGCCGCCAGCCGCCGCATGGAGAACTTGTCCAGCCCCTCGGCGTCCAGCAGCCGTACGGTGACCTCGGTGATCCGCTCCCGGTCGAGCCCGGAGGGCTGCCCGCCGCCCCGCCCACGGCGCGCCTTGCCCTCCAGCCACACGCTGGTCCGCGCGGCCGCCGCTGCCTTACCCATGAACCGCACCTTCCCCACTTCCGGTCACCCAAGGATGCCAGGCCACGGCCGGCCTGAAGGGGGCGCGAGGCCGCACCGCCCGGCGGCTCGGCCGCGTGAGCGCGACCGACCACGGACACCGCACTCGCACATCGCGGTACCCCCTTCTCCTCAGACGGCCCCCGCGGAATCCCCGCGCTCGGCCCTGCGCAGCAGCGCCGCCGCCACCACGCCTCCCAGCAGCACGGCCACCGCCCCCACCAACTGGCTGGTCTCCAGCCCGGAGGAGAACGCGTCGGTGACGCTCCTCCTCTCGCTCTCGGAGCCGGCGGACGCGAGCGCCGCCGGCAGGGAGGTCGCCGCCACCGGAACCAGCGCCGCGAACCGGGAGTTGAGCACGGCCCCCAGCACCGCGACCCCCAGCCCGGTGCCGAACTCCGCCAGCGTGCCGTTGATCCCGGCGCCGACCCCGGCCTTCTCCCGGGGAATCGCGCTCATGATGGCGTGCGCCATGGCCGGGCTGGCGACGGCGGTACCCGCGCCGATCGCCACCAGCCCCAGCAGCATCCCGGCATAGCCGCCGGAGCCCAGCGTCGCGATCGACACCAGACCGCCCGACATCACCGTCATGCCGATCAGGATGGACACGGGCGTACCCAGCTTCGCCGTCCACCTCGCCGCCACCCCGGAGAAGTTCAGCGCCACGATCACCAGGGCCAGCGGAGCGGTCCGCAGGCCCGCTTCCAGGGGGCCGTACCCGAGGACGAACTGCATGTGCTGGGTGAGCAGGAACAGCGAGCCGCCCATGCCGAAGGTGATCAGCACGGCGCCGGCGACCGCACCGGTGAACCGGCGGTTCCGGAAGAACTGCATGTCGAGCATGGGGTACGGGATGCGGCTCTCCCAGTAGGCGAACAGGGCCAGCACGACGAGTGCCACGGTCCCCGTGACCAGCACCCGGTCCGACGTCCAGCCGTGTTCGGGACCGGAGATGATCGCGTACACCAGGGAGCCCATGCCGATCGTGGAGAGCAGGGCGCCGAGCAGGTCGGGGCGGTCGCCGCGCGGGTTCTTCGACTCGGGTACGAGCGCGAGAACCGCGACCAGGCCCAGCGCCGCGACCGGCAGGTTGATCAGGAAGATCGCGCCCCACCAGAAGTGGTTGAGCAGGAAACCGCCGACCAGCGGACCGGTCGCGAAGCCGAGGGAGTTGACCGCGGCCCAGATGCCGATCGCCTTCGGCTGCTCCTCGGGCGTGAAGATCTGCATCGCCACGGCCAGGGTGGTGGTCATCAGCAGCGCCCCGCCGACGCCCATACCCGCCCGCGCGGCGATCAACTGGCCGGTGGACTCGGCCAGTCCGGCGACCAGCGAGCCGACACCGAACAGGGCCAGCCCCGCGACCAGCATCCTCTTGCGGCCGTAGCGGTCGGCGGCGCTTCCCGCGGTGAGCAGCAGGCCGGACTGGACCAGCGAGTAGGCGTTGATCATCCACTGGATGTCGGAGGTGGCGGCGCCGAGCTCGCGGGTCAGGGAGGGGATCGCCACGTTCAGCACGGTGTTGTCGAGCAGCACCGTGAGCTGGGCGAGGCAGATGACACCGAGGATCAGCCAGCGCTGGGGATGGCCTTGGACGGGGGTCTCGGTGGCCGGGGCCTGTTCCTGGGGGGACGTCGTCATGCTGTACACCGTAGAACAGTTCTCATACACCGTACAACGCACTTCCCGGCCGTACGGCGAGGGCGGTGCCGGGAGGTGCTGGACACACCCCGGGCCACCGCCCTTCGTCAGCGAACCGTCACTCCGTCCCTGGGACCTGTCTGACCATTCCCGTCGTCGCCCGGGGGGCGGCGGTGCAGACGGGAATGGTCAGACAGGCCCTAGCCGCTCGCCTTCCGCGTCAGGTCGTAGAAGGTGGCCGAACCGGCCGTGACCTGTTCGAAGTTGGCCTCGACCCACTCGGCGATCTCGGCGGACGTGCCGCTGCCGCTGCCGCCCATGCCACCGCCGGTGCCGCCGGAGACGAAGTAGTGGATCTTCCCCTCCTCCACGTACTTCTTGAACTGGGCCAGCGTCGGGGACGGGTCGGTGCCGTTGAAGCCGCCGATCGCCATCACCGGCTCACCGGTGGCGAGCTGGTAGCTCGCCGCGTTCTGGGCGCCGATGGCCGCCGCGACCCAGGTGTACGCGTCCGCGTCGGTCTCCAGGAGCTTCCTGGCCTCGGAGGTGACGCCGGCGCCGTTGAGCAGGCCGCCCATGCCGCCACCGCCGCCGCCCGTGCGGCCGCCGTCGCCGTTCGTCGGACCGCCCGGCATGCCGTTGCCCTGCTGCCCCTGGCCCTGCGCGCCGCCGTCGCCGTTCTGCTGACCGGGCATCCCGCCGCCGAAGCCGCCGGTGCCGCCGCCGGGGAGACCGTTGCCGTTCTGCCGGCCCTGCTGGTTCTGGCCCCCGCCGGGGAAGCCGCCCCCGGGACCACCTCCGCCGCCCGGGCCACCGCGTCCGCCCGAGACCGCCGGACCGGCGGTGACGATCGAACCGGTGTGGCCCTCGCTCAGCGTGGTGAGGGTGTAGGCCGTCGGACCGGCCAGCGCCGCGACCAGGCCCGCGCCGGCCACACCGAGGGCCAGCCGGCGGCCCAGCCTGGCCACGAAGACCAGGCCCAGCGCGGCGGCGAGACCGCCGACCAGGACGAGCCACTTCAGCCACGGCAGGTAGTCGGAGGAGCGGTTGAGGAGGACGTACCCCCAGACCGCGGTGGCCGTCATCGCACCCGCCAGGGTCAGCGACGCCCACGCCCTGTCGCGCAGCTCCCACAGCTTGGCCGTGCCCATGCCGATCAGCGGCGCGACGTAGGGGGCGAGGGCCACGGTGTAGTACTCGTGGAAGATGCCCTGCATGTAGCTGAAGACCACCATGGTGATCAGCAGCGCACCGCCCCACACCAAAAAGGATCCGCGCGTCACCGAGGTGCGGCGGGCCCTCCGCGTGGCGACCAGGCCCGCGACGAGCAGGATCAGCGCGGCCGGGATCAGCCAGGTGATCTGGCCGCCGATGCTCGAGCCGAACAGACGGTCCCAGCCGGTCTCACCCCAGTTGCCGCCGCCACCGCCGCCTCCGCCGCCGACGCTGCCGGTCTCCTCGCCGTTGAGGCGGCCCAGGCCGTTGTAGCCGAAGGTCAGCTCGAGGAAGGAGTTGTTCTGCGAGCCGCCGATGTACGGGCGGGAGGAGGCGGGCCACAGCTCGACGATCGCGACCCACCAGCCGCCGGAGACGACCAGCGCGAGCGTCGCCAGGGCCAGCTGACCGAAGCGCTTCCTCGGCGACACCGGTGCGCACACCGCGTAGACGACCGCCAGCGGCGGCAGGATCAGGAAGGCCTGCAGCGTCTTGGCGAGGAAGGCGAAGCCGATCGCCGCGCCCGCCCAGACCAGCCACTTGGTGCGGCCGTCCTCCAGGGCGCGGATGACGAGGTAGCAGGCCACCGCCATCAGCAGCGCCAGCATCGCGTCCGGGTTGTTGAACCGGAACATCAGTGCGGCGACCGGGGTGAGCGCGAGCACCGCGCCCGCGATCAGAGCGGCGGCCGGACCGAAGCGGCGGCGCACGGCCGCGTGGACGACGGCGACCGTGCCGACGGCCATCAGGACCTCGGGGACGAGGATCGCCCACGAGCTCAGGCCGAAGATCCTGACCGACAGCGCCATCGGCCACAGCGAGGCCGGGGGCTTGTCGACCGTGATGGCGTTGGCCGCGTCCAGCGAACCGAAGAAGAAGGCCTTCCAGGACTGGCTGCCGGCCTGGACGGCCGCGGAGTAGAAGGAGTTGGCGTAGCCGGAGGCGCTGAGGTCGTAGAGGTAGAGGAGGAGGGTGGCGAGCAGCAGGCCGAGGAAGGCCGGGCGCGCCCAGCGCGGGTCCTCGGGGCGCCCGCGCCACAGTCCGCGGAGAAGAGGCTGCCTCGGCTCACCCGGCCCGGGGGCCGGGACGACCGGTTCCTGCCGGGCGGAAGGTGCCGTCTCCGGCGGGCCCCAGGCGGCCGTCCGGTCCAGATCGGTGCTCATCGGCCTTCCCCCGGGTCGGTGTCGTGGGGGCGCACCGGCTGCAGCCGGATGGTGGCGTCCCTCCAGGGGCCGTCCGCGGCTTCACCGGCGCGCAACCGCGTGGTGTCGTAGGCGCCGTGGGCGTCGTAGGGGGCGCCCCGGCGCTGGGGGAGCGGCGCCGGCAGACCGGTGGTGGGGGTGGCGGGGTACGGCGACGGGAACGGCTGGTGCGGGGCGGCCGCGTCCGTCGGCTGTTCCTCGCCCTCCCGCCGGTCGGGGAAGACCCACACCCGGAAGAGCAGGAAGCGCAGCACCGTCGCCGCGAGGTTGGCGGCGATGAGGACGGCCAGCTCGGTCGAGTGCGCGGGATCGGACGTCGCCGCGTCGAGGGCGACGAGGGACCCGCTGGTCAGCGCGAGACCGATACCGAAGACGACCAGTCCCTGCGCCTGGTGCCGGACCGCTCCGCTGCGGCCGCGCACCCCGAAGGTGAGCCGGCGGTTGGCGGCGGTGTTGGCGATCGCCGAGACCAGCAGGGCGAGCGCGTTGGCCACCTGGGAGCCGGAGAACTGCCGGAAGCCGCTGTAGAGCAGCAGGTAGAAGAGGGTGGACAGGCCACCGACGAAACAGAAGCCGACGAGCTGGCGGGCCAGTCCCTTGGGTACGTCCATGATCTCGCGGTCGCGGGGGTCGTCGCCGAACGGCCTGGTCAGCCGGTCCAGCGGGAGCGAACCGGTGGCCAACGCCTTCCCTACGCGCCACACCCCCTTCAGGTCGTCGGTCGCCGTCTTCACGATGTGCACCGTGGAGTCCGGGTCGTCGACCCAGTCGACCGGCACCTCGTGGATACGGAGGCCGGCACGTTCGGCGAGCACCAGCATCTCAGTGTCGAAGAACCAGCCCGTGTCTTCCACCAGCGGGAGCAGAACTTGTGCGACGTCACGGCGGATGGCCTTGAACCCGCACTGGGCGTCGGAGAAGCGGGCCTGGAGCGAGCCGCGCAGGATCAGGTTGTACGAGCGGGAGATGAACTCGCGCTTGGCGCCGCGCACCACACGGGAGCTGCGGGCCAGGCGGGAGCCGATCGCCAGGTCGGAGTGGCCGGAGATCAGCGGCGCCACCAGCGGAAGCAGCGCGTTGAGGTCGGTGGACAGGTCCACGTCCATGTAGGCGAGGATCGGGGCCTCCGAGGCGGACCAGACCGTCCGCAGCGCACGGCCGCGGCCCTTCTGCTCCAGCCGGAAGGACGTCACCTCCGGGATCCGCGTCTCCAGCAGCCGCGCCACATCAGGGGTGGTGTCCGTCGACGCGTTGTCCGCGATCGTGATGCGGAACGGGTACGGGAACGTCCGCGTGAGGTGGTCGTGCAGTCTGAGGACGCACGGATGGAGGTCCTTCTCCTCGTTGTAGACGGGGATCACTACGTCCAGGACAGGCGTACCGGCTGTGGCGGCCGGGAGGTGCTCCCGCGCCGGCAGGGTGCCGGGAGAAGA
This sequence comes from Streptomyces sp. NPDC052016, assembly GCF_044548445.1. Lineage (NCBI taxonomy): Bacteria > Bacillati > Actinomycetota > Actinomycetes > Kitasatosporales > Streptomycetaceae > Streptomyces > Streptomyces sp. NPDC052016. Next base: position 25,586 of record NZ_JBIUBX010000037.1, on the reverse strand, counting down.
GTCGGTTCGCATGTCATCGACTTTCGTCAAGCGCCCTGTCGCACCCATGTGCCGACCCTGTGCTCGTGCTGTGAGTCCAGTCGCCAGTCGGTTTCCGGCGCGGGCCGGGGCACGGCGGGGGCGAGCGCGGGCAGGTGCACGGTGAAGACGGTCCGTCCGGGCACGCTGTCGACGGTCACGGCGCCGCCGTGCGCCGCCGCGACGGCCTGCACGATGGCGAGGCCGAGGCCGGTCGAGCCGGTGGAGCGGGAGCGCGCGGAGTCGCCGCGGGCGAACCGTTCGAAGACGTGCGGGAGCAGGTCCGGCGGGATGCCCTGGCCGTTGTCCTGGACGTCCACGCACAGCCAGGGGCCGCACCGCTGCACCCGTGCGGTGACGGTGGTGCCGGGCGGGGTGTGGGTGCGGGCGTTGGCGAGCAGGTTGACGAGCACCTGCTGCAGGCGTGCCGCGTCCGCCGACACGAGGGCGGGCTCGTCGGGCAGCTCCAGCCGCCACACGTGGTCGGGCCCGGCCACCCGGGCGTCGCTGACGGTGTCGACGACGAGGGGTACGAGGTCGGTCTGCTCGAACCGCAGGGGCCGGCCGGCGTCGAGGCGGGCGAGCAGCAGCAGGTCCTCGACGAGGAGGGTCATACGGCCCGCCTCGGACTCGATGCGGCCGAGCGCGTGCCGGGTGTCGGGTCCGACCTGTTCGCGTCCGCGCCGGGTCAGCTCGGCGTACCCGCGGATGGACGCCAGGGGAGTGCGCAGCTCGTGGCTGGCGTCGGCGACGAACTGCCGGACCCTCGTCTCGCTCTGCTGGCGGGCGTGCAGGGCGCCGTGGACGTGGTCGAGCATGCGGTTGAGCGCGGCGCCGACCTGGCCGACCTCGGTGTGCGGGTCGGTCTCGGACTCCGGGACGCGCTCGCTGAGCTTGACCTCGCCGGTGTGCAGGGGGAGTTCGGAGACCCGGGTGGCGGTGGCGGCGACCTTGCGCAGGGGGCGGGTGGCGACGCCCACGAGCACGTACCCGGCGATGCCGGCCGCGACCAGCCCGGCGGCGGTGACGCTGACCTCGACGAGGATGAGGGTGGTGATGGTGTTGTCGGTGTCCTGGGTGGGCACGGCGACGTAGTAGGAGCCGTTGTTCCCGGTGACGTACACGACGCGGTAGTCGCCGAGGCCGGGGATCTCGACGCTCTGCGGATCGCGGTCCTGGCTGACGGCGTTGAGGGCGGAGCGCTGGGCCTCGCTGAGATCCTTGGCCGCCATGCCGCTGATGTCGGTGCTGCCGGAGTCCTTCTCGCCGTACTTGGCGTCGGTGATGGCGCCGTTGTCGACCTTCGCGATCAGCGTGCCCTGCGGCTGGGGGCCGCGCGTGACGAACTCGCCGAGGTCCACGGTGCCCGAGCCGCCGGTGGCCCCGTCCGCGTCCTGCCGGGGCTCGCCGTCCTTCATCTCCCCCGGCGGCATCCCGGTCGCGCGGCTCGAGATGTCCTTCAGCTTGCCGTCGAGCTGCTGGTAGAGGTGCGAGCGCAGCGCGAGCGTGGTCACCGTGCCGATCACCGCGCAGACCACGGCGATCAGCACCACGGAGGCGACGACGAGACGCGTCCGCAGGGTGCGCGGCTGTCCCACCCGCACTCTCGGCTTCGCTCGAGCGGAGGGATCCCCATGTCGCTTCTGCGGACGCGGTCGTCGTCGCCCGCTCATGAGGCCGCGGGCTTGATCAGATACCCGGCGCCGCGCCGGGTGTGGATCATCGGCTCCCGCCCCGCGTCGATCTTGCGGCGCAGGTAGGAGATGTAGAGCTCGACCACGTTGGCCTGCCCGCCGAAGTCGTAGGACCACACACGGTCGAGGATCTGGGCCTTGCTGAGCACGCGCCGCGGGTTGCGCATCAGGAAGCGCAGCAGCTCGAACTCGGTGGCGGTGAGGTGGATGTTCTCGCCGGCGCGCGACACCTCGTGGCTGTCCTCGTCGAGGGTGAGGTCGCCGACGACGAGGACCGAGTCGGAGCGGCGGTCGGCGGCGCCGGAGCGGCGGATGAGACCACGCAGCCGCGCGACGACCTCTTCGAGCGAGAAGGGCTTGGTGACGTAGTCGTCGCCACCGGCGGTGAGACCGGCGATCCGGTCCTCGACGGCGTCCTTCGCGGTGAGGAAGAGCACGGGCACGTCCGGCAGCTCGCGCCGCAGGCGGCCGAGGACGGTCAGGCCGTCCATGTCGGGCAGCATCATGTCCAGGACGACGGCGTCGGGCCGGAACTCTCGGGCGGTCTGTATGGCGCCCGTCCCGTCCCCCGCACTCCGGATCTGCCATCCCTCGTACCGAAGGGCCATGGACAGCAGTTCGGTGATCGACAGCTCGTCGTCCACCACAAGCACTCGGACGGGGCTCCCGTCCGGCCTCAGCAGTTCGGTGCGCCCCTGGGGCGAGGTCGTGGTCATGGAGGACACCCTGTCGGGGTCCTCTGAGAGCACCCTTTCGCCTGTCTGTGATTTTCCTGAGAAACGCACAGGAACCTCTCAGGCAAGCCCTGGGAAGCGGGGAAAGCACCTGGGTATGCGCTGTTCCCCGGCCCGGGACGATCGCCTGAAGGTACCGGTTCCCCGATGGGCGACCTGGGGAAACCCTGTCACCGGACCGTCCGCTCCCTCCTCCCCGCGCCGAGGCCGGCACCCCCCAGCACCCCGGGGAGGACATCGTGCGGCCCGGTCCGGGCCGGACGGCGCAGGGGCGGCGGGCATCACCCCCTCCCGGCTTCCCGGCCCTCCCGGCGTCCCCGTTCTCCCGGCGTCCCCGTCCTCCCGCTTTCCCGTTCTCCCGGCTTCCCCGGCCCCCGAGCTCCCCAGTCCTCCCGGCCCTCCCGGCTTCCCCGTCCTCCCGGCTTCCCCGTCCTCCCGGCTTCCCCGTCCTCCCGCTCCCCCGTTCTCCCGGCTTCCCCGTCCTCCCGCTTTCCCGTTCTCCCGGCTTCCCCGGCCCCCCGAGCTCCCCAGTCCTCCCGGCCCTCCCGGCTCCCCAGTCCTCCCCATTCCCCCGGCCCTACCGCACGGCCGGTGCAACCGGCGCCGCCGTCGTCAGAACAGCCCGTCCTGGTGCCGGCGCCCCGGCTTGAGGTCCCGTACCGGCAGGCGGACTTCCCCGCCTCCCTCGGTGGCCGTCACCGGCAGCAGCTCCCACCCCCGCATCAGCCGCGTGTCGAGCACGACGACCTTCTCTCCCACCGCGAGGTGCAGGTCGGGCCCGGCGGCCGACACCAGCTCCCCGCTCAGGGCACCCCCCGCGACGAGCTCGCCGACCTCCCCCACGGCGGCGGGCGCGCCGGCCAGCCCGAACACCCCCATGTGATCGACGGATCGGAAGGGCTCGCGGACCAACGACTCGGGCCAGCCGCCCAGTTCCACGGCGAGGGCGTGCAGTTCCCTCAGCTCACACGCTCGTTCCTCCTCCCCGCCGGGCAACTCGGCGCGGACCGCGCGCTTCTCGGCGTACGGGATCCGGTCGGGCACGCGCAGGGCGGCCCGCAACAGCTCCTCCGTACGCCGGGCGGCCATCAGCGGCCCCGTGCCAAGCCAGCTGAAGCAGACCGCACCCTGCTCCAGCAGTCGCACCGGCCCCCGCTCGACGGCCGTGATCCCGACCTTGACCAGGCCCGGCCCGAACCACGCCAGGTAGACGCGGTACGGCCGCGGATCGTCGGCGATCCCGTCGGCGGCGACGGAGTGCGCCCGGTCCAGCCGCGCGCACTCGTCGCACCGAGCGCCCGTGCTCCTCCCCGGGACGACCGCCCGCACCGGGCACGGATGTCCTCGAGCCCCCACACATCCGCGCACGCCCCCTTCCGCGACCCCGAAGGCCACCCGCTTCCCCCACGACAGCGGGCTCCTACGCCCCCCGTCCCACATCAGCGCGGGCCCCTGCGCCGACCACCGCAGCCCCGCGCACTTCCACGCCTGTGCCATCACCCACCACGCTAGACGCCGCCACTGACAACGCCCCCTCGCCGCCCCGCCCCCGCCCGGCGAGCCGGCACCCCAGGCACCCCGGGTGCCCGCCCCGGGCGTGCGGGTCCCGCACCCCCATCCCCCACTCCGCCCGCGGCCGCACGCCCGGCGGCTTACCCCACCCGGTGAGATGCAGGGCCCAGGTGACCAGCGCGCTCAGCCCCACGATCCCGAGTCCCACCCCTATGAGGACACCGGACACGGCACACACTCCGACCCCCGCCACGGAGGTGCCGACGGTCGCGATGGCGACGCCGGTCCAGCCGGCGACCGTATGTCCTTCGTCGTACAGCGCCATGATCCCTCACGATCTAAGAAGTTGATGACACAAACCTCTTACAAGGTAAGAGAAAGGGAAAGCAGATAACAAGGACCCAGCACGAACCGACTGCAGAGGGAGCAGCCCCCCGCGATGACAGCCCAGCCACCACCCCGTCCCCCCGCCACCCCCGCACAGGCGCTGTCGGCGATGGACGACCTCATCGCGGCCCACCTGGTCGGCCAGCAGGAGATGGCCCAGCGCCTGGGCCTCAACGTCACCGACCTCACCTGCTTCGCCTACGTCCTCCAGGCCGGCGAGAACCTCCTCACCGCGGGCGAACTCGCCACCCGCGTGCACGTCACGACCGGCGCGGTGACCGGCATCCTCAACCGCCTCGAACGCGCCGGTTACGTCACCCGCCGCCCCGACCCGCACGACCGCCGCCGGGTCCGCGTGGCCGCCGAACCGGACGCCGTGGCCCGGGCCCACGCCCTGTACGGCCCGTACTACGACCGCCTCAACGCCCTCTTCGCCGACTACTCCCCCGACGAGATCGCCGTCCTCACGGACTGGTTCACCCGCGCGAAGGCCCTGGCGAACGCCTATCGCGAGGAACTGCGGGACCAGCAGGACACCGACTGACACCGACCGGCGCCCACCCCGCTCTTGGAAACACACGTGCCCTGGCCCGCACCGAAGACGGGCTGCGCCGCCTGACGGGCACTCACCCGGACGACCGCCGCAGGGAGGACCCCGCGGGGGAGGGCTCCTCGCCAGAAGGGGATCGCCTGTGCGGCACGGGCCGAGGAAGATGTGCGCCATGGTGGAAGCGGCGGGACCGTACACGGATGGCCCCGAAGTGTGGGCCGAGCGTCTGAGCCGGACGTACGGCTTGACAGCACCCGACGACGTCGAGCGGAGAGCGGCGCTCGCCCGGCTGGACGCGGCCCGCGCGGGACGTCCCCGTGGCGCACCAGGCCCGACCGGGCACGCCACTCCCCGAACCCATGGGCCCGCCTGCACGCAGGCTACGTACTCCGGCTCCTCGACCACCCGGAGCTCCCCACCTCACGGCACGTCTGGCGAACCTGGCTCGCGGACCACCGGTCTCGCTGACCGGTCTCGACATGGGCGGAGGGTCCGTGGTCTTGCGGGACGATCGGCGGCGGCGATCAACGGTCAGCATCTGCCGTCGTTGCCGTCGGAGTCGCCGCCAAGCCGGCAGCGGCCCGAAGCGCCACGCGCCGCTCCCCCAGAGGACGTCCGCGGCTGGTCAGACCGTCGGCACCCCCCGTTCCGGAGTGGACAGCACTGAGCGGAGCTGTCTGCGCGAGCTGATGCCGAGCTTGGTGAAGACGTTGCCGAGGTGCCACTCCACCGTGCGTGGGCTGATGAACAGTTGGGCGCCGATCTCGGAGTTGGTGTGGCCGTCTCTGGCCAGCCTGGCGATCTGGGCCTCCTGGCCGGTGAGTTCGGAGGTGGCGCCGACCGTCCGCTTGCGTACGGTCTCTCCGGTCGCCAGAAGCTCCCGGCGAGCGCGCTCAGCGAAGCCGTCGGCTCCGATGCGGCTGAACGTCCCGTAGGCGGAGCGCAGTTGGGCACGGCTGTCCTGGCGGCGGTTCTGGCGGCGCAGCCACTCGCCGTACAGCAGACGGGCGCGGGCCAGGTGGACGGTGACTCGGCATCGTTCGAGACGCTCGATCGCCTCCCGGTAGAGCGCGTCGGCGGCGTCGGCGTCCCGGTCGTCGCTCAGGAGCGCGCGCGAGCAGGCCTCCGTGCCAAGGGCCCAGTCGGTGCCGCTCGCGCGGGTGCGTTCGGCGAGCTTCTCCAGCGCGGACGCGGCGGTCTCCGGCTGCCCGCTGCGGGCGGCCGCCTCGATCAGTTCGACCAGGGCCCAGCCGAAGAAGCCCAGATCCTCGTACTGGCATACGCGCTGTGCGGCTGCCAGGGCGTCCTCGTAGCGGCCGAGGCCGTTGTACAGCACCGCGGTCGCGTATTCGGCGAGGCCGAGCGAGCGTCCCTCGCCCCGGGAGACCACTTCCTCGGCGGTGGTCCCGATGAGGTCCAGCGCCTGGGACTCCTGTCCCCGCAACGCGGCGAGGACCAGGGACGTGTACATCATGGGCGTGCCGCCGGTCGCCTCCGAGATCGCCGTCGCCTCGTCGATCAGACCCGCCGCGGTGTCGAAGTCGCCGGCATGCGCGTGGAAGCACGCCTGGTAGGTCAGCGCCATCGGGAGGACGGCGAGGGCACCCGCTTCGCGGGCGATGCCGACGGCGCCGGTCGCCAGCTCCTGCCACGCCTCGTCGTCCCACAGCTCCGGTGCGAGAGGCTCGGGTATCACCCGGAACGCCAGCCACAGCCAGCGCCTGTCCGCATCCGTCGCGCCGGACCTCTGCTCCTCCCGGACGACGTGCAGTGCACGCCTGAGAGCGTCGACGCCGACGGCGTGGCCGTCGATGATCAGACCGGCCATGGCATCCAGGAGGACGTCGACCATCCGCGGCGGCGAAGACGGCGGCGGCCCGGTACGGGCCGCCTCGGCCACCTGCCGCTGCCCGGGCCCTGTGCTCAGACGGCCGGCGAAGACAGCCGCACCGACCGCTTCCAGCAGGGTGTCACGGGCGAGGACGGCGTCGAGAGGCGCCAGCCGGTGCGCGGCGTCGAGCAGAAGCCGGGGCGCGTCGCTGCCGCGCACCTGGGAGAAGACCAGTCGGGCTCGCAGCCGCTCCAGCCGAGCGCGCTGCAACTCGTCGAGAGGGCCGGCCTCCGCCGCCGCCAGCATGTTGTGGGCATGAACGGCCCCGCCGGCGTCGATCTCGGCCTGCGCTGCGGCCAGTGCACGAGTGACGCGGCGTGCGGGATCGGGCGTCAGCTCCGCCGCCCGCCGCAGGAACGAGGCTGCCGCAGCGGCTCCTCCCCGGCCTTGGGCCCGGCAGGCCGAGCGCTCCAGATCGGCGGCGGCGCTCTCATCGGGCCGGGCGGCGGCGTGAGCGCGATGCCACGCCCTGCGATCGGGATCAAGGTGGGGATCGGTGGCTTCCGCCAGTGCTCGGTGCGCCGCCCGGCGGTCCGGCGCGGATGTCCTCTGGTAGATGGCCGAGCGCACCAGGGGGTGGTGGAACCGCACCCTGGTGCCGAACTCGACCAGTCCTGCGGACTCGGGCGGCGCTGCGGCGTCCGCCGGTATCTCCTGCAGGCCAGCCGCACGCCACAACAGGTCCACGTCCCCGGTCGGCTCGGCCGCGGCGATCAGCAGAAGCCGCCGGCTGTCCTGCGGAAGCGACCGGAACCGCTGATGGAACGCGGTCTCGATACAGCTCGCCACAGGGCGCGTGCCGGGAAGCCAGAACCCGCCCGCGAGCTCGGCAGGCGCGAGCGCACGCGGCAAGGTCAACAGGGCCATCGGGTTGCCGTGCGCCTCGGCCACGATCCGGTCCCGTACCAGCGGGTCGAGCGGCACGCGGACGGCCGACGTCAGCAGGGCACGTGCGTCGGGCTCGCTGAGGCCCTCGACGGTCAGCTCCGGCAGACCCGCCAGCCCACGATCGTCGTGGGCGTCCCGCACGGCGAAGATCAAAGCCACCGGTTCGGCCATCAACCGCCTGGCGACGAACGCCAGCACCTGCAGGGACCCGTCGTCGAGCCACTGCACGTCATCGACGAGGCAGGCCAGCGGCCGGTCACCGGCGGCGCCGGCGAGCAGACCGATCACCGCCAGGCCGACAAGGAACCGATTCGACGCCTCGCCCTCCCGTAGTCCGAAGGCGACGGAGAGCGCATCGCGCTGTGGTGGGGGGAGCTGGTCGAGCCGACCCAGCATGGGTGAGCAGAGCTGATGGAGCGCCGCGAACGGGAGCTCCATCTCCGACTCGACGCCCGCGACACCGACGACACGGAACCCGACGGCCCTGCGCTCCGCGTGGTCCAGCAACGCGGTCTTGCCGATCCCCGCCTCACCGCGCAGGACCAGAACCGCGCTGCTGCCCGCCCGCGCCGTGGCCAGCACCCGCTCGAGCGCGGCCAATTCCCTCCCCCGGCCCCTCAGTGCGACGTGGGAATCCACGGCCGGCATGCCCATGGGTCGCCCTTCCTGCCGCCGATCGGTGAGCTGATGCGATCTTATTCCCTTCGGTCTCCTTTGAGGGTTTTGGGGGTTATGCGAGCTCTGACCCGCCCCCGGGTCCGGCCCCGGGTCCGGCCCCGGGGTTTCCCCTGGGGCGATGCGCGTCGGCCAGGTCCAAGGTGGACGAGTCAGCGACACGGCGTCGCTGGCTGTTGAAAGCCACTGACCACAGCAAGGAGACCCCCACATGTCTGGCACTTCCGCGTCGCCGGAGATACGGCCGTTCACCTTCGACTTCCCCGAGGCGGAGCTCGAGGACCTGCGCCGGCGCATCGAGGCCACGCGTTTCCCGGAAAAGGAGACCGTCGCGGATCAGTCCCAGGGCACGCAGCTCGCCACGATCAAGGAGCTCGCGCGCTACTGGGCGACGGAGTACGACTGGCGCAAGGTCGAGGCGAAGCTGAAGGCCCTGCCGCACTTCATCACCGAGATCGACGGGCTGGACATCCACTTCATCCACGTCCGATCGAAGCACGAGAGCGCTCTGCCGCTGATCGTGACGCACGGATGGCCGGGTTCGGTCGTCGAGCAGCTGAAGATCATCGAGCCGCTCACCGACCCCACGGCCCACGGCGGGGACGCGTCGGACGCCTTCCACCTGGTGATCCCGTCGATGCCCGGCTACGGGTTCTCGGGCAAGCCGACCTCGACCGGCTGGGGTCCCGAGCGCATCGCACGCGCCTGGGCCGAGCTGATGAAGCGCCTCGGCTACACGAAGTACGCGGCGCAGGGCGGCGACTGGGGTGCGGTCGTCACGGACACCATGGCCCTTCAGCAGCCCGAGGGCCTGATCGGCATCCACACCAATATGCCCAAGGTGGTTCCGCCCGCCATCGAGCAGGCGATCGTGGCCGGCAACCCGTTGCCGTCCGACGTCACCCTCGACAACGACGAGGAGATGGCGGCGGTCGAGCAGCTGGGCTTCGTGTACCGGCACGTCTACTACGCCTACATGATGGGGTCGCGTCCGCAGTCGCTGACGGCGCTCGCGGACTCTCCTGTCGGTCTGGCGGCCTTCCTGCTCGACCACGACCGGGACAGCCTGGCCCTGATCTCCCGGTCGTTCGCCGGAGAGAAGGAGGGCCTGACGCGTGACGACGTCCTGGACAACATCACGCTGTTCTGGCTGACGAACACGGCGATCTCCGCGGCGCGTCTGTACGCGGAGAACACGAGGCCGTTCTTCGGCGCCCTGGGCGTCACGCTCCCGGTCGCCGTGAGCGTCTTCCCCGATGAGCTCTACCAGGCTCCGAAGAGCTGGACGGAGGAGGCGTACCCCAACCTCATCCACTACAACCGGCTCCCCAAGGGCGGCCACTTCGCGGCCTGGGAGCAGCCGGAGCTCCTCGTCGAAGAGGTCCGCACGGGCCTGCGGTCGCTCCGCTAGCGGCTGAGGCACCGCTGGGTCCGGCATGATGACGGCGGCACGGCCGGTATCCCGGTAGCCGTCTGATCGACTCGCGAAAACGGTCGCCGTCACCGGAAAAGCCAGAGGCCCTGTGGATCGCTCCACAGGGCCTCTGATCTGTTGTGCACTCGGCAGGATTCGAACCTGCAACCTTCTGATCCGTAGTCAGATGCTCTATCCGTTAAGCTACGAGTGCTTGTCTTTCTTCTCTTTTTCGTCTTCCGCTCCCGGCCCTTCCGGCCCGCTCGCGGCGACAGGAAGAACATTACATGACTGCCGCCGTCATGTGAAATCCGATTCGCACACCCCTTGCGACCTGCGCAAACGTCCATATGGGGGTGCTGAGGGGGCGCGGTGAGGCTCTTCGGGGAGGGCAACGACGAAGCCCCGGTCGGGATGACCGGGGCTTCGTGTGGAGCGGAGGCGGAGGGATTTGAACCCTCGATGGGCTTTAAGGCCCAAACCGCATTAGCAGTGCGGCGCCATAGACCGGACTAGGCGACGCCTCCAGCACAACCGCTCGCGTGTGTGCGAGTGGTGCGTGCAGATGATGACACAGTCGAGCGTCGTGTCACCAATCGGCCTCTACGGTACTAGGCAGGCGGGCCACAGGGCAAAGGCCTTGCCGGGGCGGAACGTCGCCGGGGTCGGGGCGTTGGTCAGGTCATGTTCCAGGTCACACCGCTCCGGCGGCTCGCTCTCGCCGTATCCGCCGCGTCCGTCTCCCTCGGCGGCTCCCTGGCCGTCGGGTCCGGGCCGGCCGCTGCCCTCACATCCCCGGGCGTGTTCCTCAGGCCCCCGGGCGTGTCCCTCACGTCGCCGGGCGGCGGCGATCACCTCGTCGTCAGCGTCAAGGGGGCGGGAAACGGAGCGGACGGGAGGTTCGAGGTGCGCTGCCACCCGGGCGGCGGGAGTCACCCGGACGTGTCGGGGGCCTGTCGCGCGCTGGACCGGAACACGAGGTGGGGGCGGGACGCCTTCGCCCCGGTGCCGGACGGCAGCGTGTGCACCATGCGGTACGGCGGGCCGGCCACGGCGCGGGTCACCGGGCGGTGGGCCGGGCGGGCCGTCGACGCGACATACGACCGCAGCAACGGGTGCGAGATCGCGCGGTGGGACCGGTTCGTGCCGCTGCTGCCCGCCGTGGGGGCGGCCGCACGCTGACCGGCGGGGCGGTGATCCCTCGCGCGCACAGCCTTCCCACGGCAAAAGCACTGGTCCCGTAAACGTCGCGCGCAGGTCCCGCGAAGCCGGAGCGGGCGGTCATACGTTCTGGGTCACTTCGTCGTGCGAGCTCCCTCTCATCCGGCGCCGCGAGCGCCGCCCCAGCCCTTAGACTCCCTCGCGTGACACGCTGCGGGACGGTTGGCAATATGGCCCGAGCGGTCGGCAAGGTGCGGTAACAGGGAGGAAGCGACTCGTGAGCAGCAGGCCATCCCGAGGCGCTGCTCGCCTCGCAGCCATACTCGACGCTCTTCCCGACGCGTTGCTGCTGGTCAACGCCAACGGGACGGTCGTCAACGCGAACACGATCGCGCTGGAGGCCTTCGAGGCGCCGGGGACCGCGCTCGTCGGGCGGGGGCTGCTGGACCTGCTGCCGGAGTTCGACTCCAAGCTGATCCCGGGGTCCATGCGCCGGCCCGACCACATGGACCCGCGCGGGCGGACCAAGCCGACGCGGATGATCGCCCGGCGGACGGACGGCTCCGAGTTCCCCGTCGAGGTCACCAGCGCGAACCTCGAGAACGGGCAGCAGGCCTACGACAGCTACGGCTACGCCAACGACGAGCTGCTCATGCTCGTCGTACGCGACCTGTCGGGAACCGTCGACACCGAGGCGGAGCTGGCGCGTTCCCAGCGGCAGACCGAGATGATCCTGCGGGCCGCGTCCGAGGGGGTCGTGGGGACGGACACCGACGGGCGGATCGTGCTCGTCAATCCGGCCGCCGCGCAGATCCTCGGCTACCGGGCGAGCGACCTCGGCGGCAAGGAGCTCCACACGCTCATGCTGCACTCGCGCGCCGACGGCTCCCGCTTCCCGTACGACGAGTCGCCGCTCGCCGACACCCTGCGGTCCGGGCGCAAGCACCGGGTGCGCGGGCAGGTGGTGTGGTCGAAGGCGGGCGACAAGGTCTCCGTCGATCTGACGACCGCGCCCGTGCGGGACGGCGACCAGCTCGTCGGCGCCGTGATGACCTTCACCGACCGGCGGCTCTTCGACGCCCTCGCCGAGGAGAAGACCGCCCAGGAGAAGAGGCACGCGCAGGAGCTGGAGAAGCTCTCCGAGGAGCACGCCTCCGACCTGACCGCACTGCGCCAGCAGCACGTCACCGAGCTGGAGGAGCTGCGCGAGCGGCACGCGGAGGAGCTCGCCGCCGGCGAGGAACGCTACGCCGCGCTCGGCGAGCGGGAGAAGGACCGCTACGAGGCCCTCGCCGCCCGGCACGACCAGCTCCTGACCCTCCTCGGCCGGTCGCTGCGCGGGCCCCTCGACGAGCTGCGCCGTGAGCTGTCCGCACTCGCCGCGGACGACGCCGGACAGCTGTGGCCCGAGGCCAACCAGGTGCTGCACCACCTGTCGGCGGGTTACGCGCGGATCACCACCCTCATCGACAACGTCCTCGGCTACCAGCGGCTCGACGCCGGGAGCGAGGAGATCAGCCGTACGAAGGTGATGCTCGACGCCGTCGTCGCCGCCGGTGTCGACGGGGCCGTCGAACTCGTGGGGCCGGGGCGGGTGCAGTTCGCCGTACACGCGCCGCCCATCGAGGCCGAGGTCGACGCGCGCCTCCTCGCGACCGCGCTCGCCCACCTCGTGGCCGATGTCGCGGGCGTCGACGCCACCGGCAACGCGCCCGTGTCGGCGGGCGGTTACATGGACAACACGGTGGTCGTGGCCGCCGCGCAGCGCGGTGAGGTCGTCCGGATCGAGGTGCGCGGGCCGTACGCCGGGGGCGACCCGGTGCACGAGCCGATCGTGCGCGGGATCGTGCGGGCGCACGGTGGTGTGCTCCAGACGCACGAGGTGCCGGGGATGAGCGGCAACGCCTACGTCCTCGAGGTGCCGTTGGGCGGTGGTGCGGGGGCGGTCGCCGCCGCACCGGCCGACGTGGCCGCCGCCGGTTCCGCGGTCGCCCTGCCGGCGGGCTCGGCCGGTGAGCTCCCGGCCCCCGCCCCGGAGGCGGCGGAGGCCGCGGACGGTGCCGAGGCCGAGCAGGGCCCCGGCGGGGGGCGGCGGCGGGCCCGGCGGTCCTCCGTGGACGCCTTCCTGGAGAGTGACGTCGCCGGCGCGGGCGGGGGCGCCGAGGCGGAGGCCGCGGCTCCCACCGGGCGGCGGCGTCGGCGGGCGGCGGCGGCCTCCGAGGAGCCGCCGGTCGCGGCGTCGGCGGACGAGGCCGAGACCTCCGCTGGGGCCGGTGGGACCGGGAGGCGGCGCGGGCGGGCGGCCGAGCCGGCCGACGGTGCGGACTCCGGCGCGGCCGGCGTCGCCGAGGGGGCCGTCGTGACGGCCGCCGAGCATGCGGCGGGGACCGCCGCGTCCGGTACGGGACTCGGTGGCACCGTTCCGCCGCAGGGTGTTCCCGCGCCCGGCGGACGGCGGGCGCGGCGTGCCGCCGACGAACCGCAGGCCCTGCCGGCCGCCCTGCCCGCGCTCGCGGGCGGCGAGGCGGGCGCTCCCGCGGAGCAGACGCAGCCGACCGGACGCCGGCGGCGGGCGCTCGCCGCGGCGACGGAACGTGCCGCCGCGCAGGAGGCCGGGCCCCGCACGGTGTTCGCCCTGCCGCCGGCGGAGGCGGACCGCTCGTCCGACGGGACGGGCGGGGTCGTCGAGGCCCAGGCGGTGGGACAGATTCCGGGACAGGTTCCGGGCGCGATGCCGCCCGGGGCGTCCCCGGTTCCCGGGCAGCCGGTTCCCGGACAGCCCGTTGGCGGGCAGCCCGTGGGCGGGCAGCCGATTCCGGTGCCGGGACAGATGCCCGCGCCTGCGCCGGTTCCCGTGCCCGGGCAGGCCCCGGTTCCGCCGCAGGCGCAGGTGCCCGCTCAGGGCACGTCCCAGGAAGCGCTGATCGACCACGGCCGGCACGACGCCGTTCCGCACGACCAGGCCGAGGACCACACCCCGCCGCAGCCGCATCCGACGAACGCTCCGACGGGCCGTCGGCGGCGGGCGGTGGCCCAGCCGACGGCGGAGGCGGCGGCAACGGCCCCGCCGCTTCCTCCGGGGGCGGTTCCCGCGCAGGCTCAGGGTCATGCCCAGGCTCAGCCTCAGGAAGGTGCCGGGCAGACGGTGCCCGTGCCGGGGCAGACGGTGCCTCAGCAAGGACAGCAGCCGGTCGCGCAGGCCCGGCCGGGGGCGGCCGTACCGCAGCCCGGCGGGGTCGTGCCGGCGCAGGGTCGCGCGCCACAGGGTGCGGTTCCGGGTGGCGCGGTTCCGGGTGGACAGGCCGTTCCCGGTCAGCCGGTCCCCGGTCAGCCCGTGCCCGCACAGTCGGTCCCGGGTGGGCCGCTGCCCGGGCAGCCCGTGGCCGCGCAGCCGCTCCCCGGCCCGTCGGCCGCCGGTCACCCGATCCCCGGGCAGCAACCGGCACCCGGTCAGACCTCACCCGGCCGGCCGAACCCCGCCGCGCCGGTTCCCGCCCCGTCGGCCCCGGAGCAGCCCGCCGCGCATGCCCCCGCGGCCCCGCCCGCCCCGGGTCAGCCGCTGCCCGCCGAGGCGGCCTCCATCCCCGCGGCTTCCCCGATGTCCACGCCGAGCACGGGCACCCCGCTCCCGCCCGAGGCCGTCGCACAGCCGCGGGCGGCGCAGCCGCTGCCCGCCGAGGCCGCCGCCGCGCCGGTGGACCCCAACTCGACGCAGGGACGGGCCATCAGCGTGCGGACCCTTGGCCAGGGGGTGCCCTTCACCCGCCAGGCCGCCCAGGTTCAGCAGGTCCAGCCGCCCCAGTCCACGGCGACCCCGGCGCCGCACGCCCCCGGTGGTTCCGGGCGGCGCCGCAAGCTGGGTACGCCGCCGGACCCGGCCTCGCGGCCGGAGCAGTCGGCCCGGCCGCACCCGTCGGCCGAGCAGCCCGCCGTACCGCAGCCCGCCGCGCCGCAGGCCCCGGCGGCTCCGCAGGCCCCGGCGGCTCCGGTGGCGCCGCAGCCGGCCGTACCGCAGCCCTCGCTCGCGGGCCAGCCGCTTCCCGGGCAGCCGACCGCCGGACCGGCGCGGGTCGCGCCCGGGACCGAGGGGGCCGGGCGGTCGTACGCCATAGGGGCGCCGGACGAGAACGCCGCCGAGGGGCCGGAGCCGCTGGACGGACCGGGCGGGGCCGTCGAGGTGCCCGATCCGCCGCGGCCGGTGCCGATGGACGACGAGCTGCCGCCGGAGCCGCTGGACAACCCGCGTCGGCTGCTGGTGTGGCCGGCTCCCGACGTCAGTACGCAGCAGGCGCTCAGCGACCGTGGGTACCGGCCGGTGATCGTGCACTCGCGGGAGGAGGTCGACGCGCAGATCGCCGCCTTCCCGGCCGCGCTGTTCGTGGACCCGCTGACCGGGCCGATCACGCGGACCGCGCTGCAGTCGTTGCGGCAGGCGGCGGTGGCCGCCGAGGTGCCGGTGCTGGTCACGGCCGGACTCGGACAGGCGTCGCGCGACGCGGCCTACGGCGCCGATCCCGCCGTACTGCTGAAGGCGCTCGCGCCGCGTGACAGCGAACAGCACCCGCCGCGGGTGCTGCTGATCGAGGAACACGCGGAGATCGCGCTGGCGCTGACGGCGACGCTCGAGCGGCGCGGGATGCAGGTGGCGCGGGCGGCAAGCGACGCGGACGCGGTCACCCTGGCCTCGCAGCTGCGGCCGAACCTGGTCGTGATGGATCTGCTGCAGGTGCATCGGGGCCGGGCCGGGATCATCGACTGGCTGCGGGCGAACCAGCAGCTCAACCGCACCCCGCTGGTCGTCTACACCGCCGCGGTCGACCAGGCCGACCTGCCGCGGCTGGCCTCCGGCGAGACGGTCCTGTTCCTCGCGGAACGGTCCACGAGCGCGGAGGTCCAGTCCCGGATCGTGGACCTGCTCGCCCGGATCGGCACCAACTGACGGCCCGTACGCCCCCATAGGGGCGCGGGGAACTGCGCGACCAACCACCACGCACCCGCACGCAACCCCCGGCCGCACCACCCGACGGAGTGGACCCGGCACAGCCCCGCACAACGCCCCCATAGGGGCGCAGGGAACTGCGCGACCAACCACCACGCACCCGCACGCAACCCCCGGCCGCACCACCCGACGAAGCGGACCCGGCACAGCCCCGCACAACGCCCCTATAGGGGCGCGGGGAACTGCGCGACCAACCACCACGCACCCGCACGCGTCCGACGTCCGACACCTCACCCGCCACCCCGCGGAGCGCTCAGCGTGCGACCAGCCGTCGCGCCGCCTCCTTCACGGAGTCCCGCAGGCGCGCCCGGTCCTCGTCCCCGGCGCCGACCAGGATGCGGCTCATCTGCGGTACGACGGTGGCCCAGTTCGCCAGCGCGACCAGCAGGAACAGCAGGTCCGGGGCCGGGATCGCGTCGCTGATCACCCCGCGGTCCTGGCCGTCCCGGACCGCGGCGACCTTGCGGGCGTAGTGCTCCTGCCGTTCCGTCTCGTCGGGGAGTTCGGCGCTGCCGTACTCGATGCCCTCCCAGTAGAGGAGGCGCAGCAGTTCGGGGTGGGCGGCGTGGTAGTCCATCAGGCGGTCCATCCAGCCCTCGACGTCGTCCGGGTCGACGGGGACGGCGGCGGCGAGGTCGACCATGCGGCGGCCGAGGACCTGCGTGAAGAGCTCCGCCTTGTTGCCGAAGTAGGCGTAGATGAGCTGCTTGTTGGCCTTGGCCTCGGCGGCGATGCGGTCGATGCGGGCGCCCGCGATGCCGTACCGGGCGAACTCGGCGACGGCCGCGTCGAAGATCCGCGCCTTGGTGGCCTCGGGGTCGCGGGAGGTCGTGCGCGAGGTGCTGCGGGGCGTGCTCGTTGCCATGGGGACATGGTAGCCGTCAGGTAACCAACTGGTTGGTTGACAGGGAATGGGCGAGCGTCCCAGACTGTTCCACCTCATGTTCCAACCAACTGGTTAGTTGTCAGAGTCGGCTCTAAGGAGCATCTCCGCCATGCCGCCCGCGGTCACCACAAGCACCACCCCCCAGCAGCGCACCGAGCCCACCAGGAGGGCACCGGGAACCGCCGGCCGCCTGCTCCTCCCCCTCATCGCGCTCTGCACCGCCGTCACGGCCGCCAACATCTACGTCGCGGCCCCGCTGCTCCCTCTCATCGCCCGTGACTTCGGCTCCACACCCTCGGGGGTGGCCTGGATCGCCTCCGTCGCCCAGTTCGGTTACGCCGCCGGCCTGCTCTTCTTCGCCCCGCTCGGCGACCGTGTGAACCGGCGCCGCCTGGTCGCCGCCCTGTCCCTCGTCACGACGGCGGCGCTGACCGCCGGGGCCGTGGCCGCCGGGACCACCGCGCTCGCGGCCGCCGTGCTCGTCGCCTCCGCGGCGACCGTCGTCCCGCAGCTGCTCGTGCCGCTCGTCGCCGAACGCGCCCCCGCGCACCACCGCGCCCGCCACGTCGCCGCCGTCATCTCCGGCCTGTTCACCGGGATCGTCGCGGCCCGCGTCCTCGGCGGACTCGCCGGTCAGGCCTTCGGCTGGCGGGCGGTCTTCGTCGGCGCGGCCGTCCTCACCGCGGCGCTCGGTCTGCTGACCGCCGCCGCCCTCCCCTCCGAACAGCGCCGGCCCCGCGAGGGCGGGCTCTTCTCGGGCCTGCGGGCGATGCCGGGCCTGGTGCGCCACTCGCCCGACCTGTGGCGGGCGTGCGTGCGGCAGGCCGGGATGTACGGCGCCTGGAGCGCGCTGTGGACCTCGCTGGCCCTGCTGCTGACCGGCGCCTCCTACGGTCTGTCCACCGCCACCGCCGGTCTCTTCGGCCTCTTCGGACTCGCGGCCAGCGTCGTCGCGCCCCTCGCCGGCGGCCTGGTCGACCGCTTCGGCGCCGCGAAGGTCGTGCGCTCCGCGTATCTCCTCGCAGCCGTGTCCGTGCCCCTCTTCTGGCTCGGCGGTCAGGTGCTCGTGGCTCTCTTCGTCGCCGCGATCGCGATCCACGCGGCCCTGGTCGCCTCCCATGTCGCCAACCAGACCCTCGCCCTGACCACCACCTCCGCCCCGGCCGCCGCCAACAGCGCCTACGTCGTCGCGGGCTTCGCCGGCGGCGCTACCGCCTCGGCCCTGGCAGGCGTCGCCTTCGCCCACTGGGGCTGGACCGGAGTGGTCGCGGTGGCGGGTGTGTGGCTGGCGCTGGGCTGGGGGACCACGGCGGTACGGCGGGGACGGCCGACGCCGGCCGACCGCCGCGCCGACGGCACGGCCGCCTGATCGGCCGAGCCGCTCCCGTCCACCCACCGTGGCGGCGATGCCGCTCCAGCCGGCCAGGAAGCCCTCCCGGGGTGAGCGCGCCACGCCGGCATCGTCCGGCGACAACCCGGCACCACGGCCGCAGACCGCCTCCGCGCGGTCCACGCGAACGTCACCCCAGAAGGCCCTGGCGGGGTGCGCGCACCGCCCCGGCTACGGCCCGGAGCCCCGGCCGCCGAAGCCGCAGACCGCCTCCGCGCGGTCCACGCGAACGTCACCGCTCAGCGTCCGGGCAGGTCGCGGCCGGCCGGCACCGCTCAGCGGGCAGGGTGCAGGGCAGGTCTCCACAGGACCCGCCCGGCGCCCTGCCCGTTCCTCAGAGCTTCGTGACGTCCAGCTCGCCCGCCGCGTACTGCCTGCGCAGCACCTTCTTGTCGAACTTGCCCACGCTGGTCTTCGGGACCGCGCCGATGATCGTCCAGCGTTCCGGGAGCTGCCACTTGGCGATCCTGGCCTCGTCGGCGAGGAACGTGCGCAGGGCCTGGAAGTCGGTGGTGGCGCCCTCCCTCAGCACGACCGTGGCGAGGGGGCGCTCGCCCCACTTGTCGTCGGGGACGGCGACGACCGCCGCTTCGGCGACGTCCGGGTGGGACATCAGCGCGTTCTCCAGCTCGACGGACGAGATCCACTCGCCACCGGACTTGATGACGTCCTTGGCGCGGTCGGTGAGGGTGAGGAAGCCGTCGGGAGAGATCGTGCCGACGTCACCCGTCTTGAGCCAGCCGTCCTCGCTGAACTTGTCGGCGGGGCGCAGGGGTTCGGCGTCGGGGCCGTTGTAGTAGGCGCCGGCGATCCACGGGCCGCGGACCTCCAGCTCGCCCGCGGACTCGCCGTCCCAGGGGAGGCGTTCGCCGCCGGGGCCGGTGAGGCGGGCCTCGACGCCGGCCGGGAAGCGGCCCTGGGTGAGGCGGTAGGCGAACTCCTGGTCCGTGCCGACCGCCTGGGCCGGCGGGCGGGCGATGGTGCCGAGCGGGGAGGTCTCCGTCATGCCCCAGGCGTGGCAGACCCGCATGCCGAGGTCGTCGAAGGCGGTCATCAGGGAGGGCGGACAGGCCGAGCCGCCGATGGTGACCTGGGTGAGGGAGGAGACGTCCCGCGGCTTGGCGGTCAGCTCGGCCAGCAGGCCCTGCCAGATGGTGGGGACGGCGGCCGCGTGGGTGGGCCTCTCGGTCTCGATCATCTCGGCGAGCGGCGCGGGCTGCAGGAAGCGGTCCGGCATCAGCATGTTCACGCCGGTCATGAAGGTGGCGTGCGGCAGGCCCCAGGCGTTGACGTGGAACTGGGGCACGACGACCAGGGACGTGTCCTGGTCGGTCAGGCCCATCGACTGGGCCATGTTGACCTGCATGGAGTGCAGGTAGATGGAGCGGTGGCTGTAGACCACGCCCTTGGGGTCACCCGTGGTGCCGGAGGTGTAGCACATGGCGGCGGCCCGGCGTTCGTCCAGCTCGGGCCAGTCGTAGGCGGTGGGCTTGCCTGCGATGAGGTCCTCGTACTCGTGGACCCGGGCGCTCGCGCCCTCGAGGAGGGAGCGGTCACCGGGGCCGGAGACGACCACGTGCTCGACCGTCTTCAGGTGCGGGAGCAGCGGGGCCAGCAGCGGCAGCAGCGAACCGTTGGCGATCACGACCCTGTCGGCCGCGTGGTTGACGATCCAGGCGAGCTGCTCGGGGGGCAGACGCAGGTTGAGGGTGTGCAGGACCGCGCCCATGGAGGGGATCGCGAAGTAGGCCTCGACGTGCTCGGCGTTGTTCCACATGAGGGTGGCGACCCGGTCGTCGTCCGCGACCCCGAGGTCCTCGCGCAGGGCGTGCGCCAGCTGTGCGGACCGGGCGCCGATCTCGGCGTAGGAACGGCGCTGCGGGGCGCCTTCGCCGGTCCAGGTGGTCACCTGCGATGTGCCGTGGATCGCCGACCCGTGGGTCAGGATCCTCGAGATCAGCAGCGGTACGTCCTGCATGGTGCTCAGCACGGCGTCCTCCCAGGTGCGGCGACATTGCCTACGCGGTGGTAACGGGTTGCGCTGATTCTGCGCACATACCGCGCGGTATGTCACTAGGGAACGACGATCGATCAGGTCACGTTCAAGCGCGCGTAAAACGGCACTTCGGCGCGTTATCGAACAACGCCCAGCTCAGGATCGTCCCGAAGCTTGCCGAGGGCCCGGGAGACCGCCGACTTCACCGTGCCCACCGAAACCCCGAGGACCTCCGCCGTCTGGGCCTCGCTCAGGTCCTCGTAGTACCTGAGGACGACCATCGCGCGCTGCCGGGAGGGCAGCTTCATGATCGCCCGCCACATCGCGTCGTGCAGCGCCTGCCGCTCGGCCGGGTCCTCGTCGCCGGGCCGAGGCTCCGGCTCGGGCAGCTCGTCGCAGGTGAACTCGTCCACCTTGCGCTTGCGCCACTGCGAGGTGCGCGTGTTCAGCAGGGCCCGGCGGACGTAGCCGTCGAGCGCCCGGTGGTCCTCGATCCGCTCCCACGCGACGTACGTCTTGGCGAGCGCGGTCTGCAGCAGGTCCTCCGCGTCGCTCGGGTTCGCGGTCAGCGACCGGGCGGTGCGCAGCAGCACCGGCTGACGGGCTCTGACGTACGACGCGAAGGACGGGTACGGAGAAGGCCGCGTCATGCCGTTCGAAGCGCTGGTGCAGACGGGTGTGGTCATGGCTCAACGCTAGGAGCGGACCCCGGCCCCGCGGATCGGCCGGAGGTGCCGAAGGGGAGTCCGCCTCAGGTTGTAGGGGTGGTGCCGGCTCCACCTCCTGAAGGTGGACGAGGGGGCGCCGGCTACTGCGGGATCACCCCTGCGGGTCGGGCGCCGGCTACTGCGGGATCACCCCTGCGGGTCGGGCGCCGGCTACTGCGGGATCACCCCTGCGGGTCGGGCGCCGGCGGTAAGGGTGGGGCAGCCCGGGGACGCGGGCTCAGCCGTCGGCCGCCAGCACCAGCCCCGACGTCGGCACGCCGGTGCCCGCCGTCACCAGGGCCCGGGCCGCGGCCGGCACCTGGTTCACGGACGTGCCCCGGAGTTGCCGTACGGCCTCCGCGATGCCGTTCATGCCGTGCAGGTAGGCCTCGCCGAGCTGGCCGCCGTGGGTGTTGAGCGGGAGGCGGTCCTCCGCGACGTACGCGGCGGCCTCGCCGGGCGGGCAGAAGCCGAACTCCTCCAGCTGCATCAGCACGAACGGGGTGAAGTGGTCGTACAGGATCCCCACGTCGATGTCGGCGGGTGCGAGGCCGCAGGTGCGCCACAGCTGGCGGGCGACCACGCCCATCTCCGGCAGGCCGGTGAGGTCGTCGCGGTAGAAGCTGGTCATCTGCTCCTGGGCCCGGCCGGCCCCCTGGGCGGCCGCGGCGACCACGGCCGGCGCACGCCGCAGGTCGCGGGCGCGCTCCACCGAGGTGACGACCAGTGCCTGGCCGCCGTCCGTCTCCTGGCAGCAGTCCAGCAGCCGCAGCGGCTCGGCGATCCAGCGGGAGGCCGCGTGCTCGGCGAGGGTGATCGGCCGTCCGTGGAAGTACGCCGCCGGGTTGGCCGCCGCGTGCCGGCGCGCCGTGACCGCCACGTGCCCGAACGCCTCCGGGGTCAGCCCGTACGCGTACAGGTAGCGCTGCGCCGCCATCGCCACCCAGGAGGCCGGGGTGAGCAGCCCGAACGGCAGCGTCCAGCCGAGCGCCGCGCCCTCCGCCGACGGTTCGCGGTACCGGACGCCGGAGCCGAAGCGGCGTCCCGAGCGCTCGTTGAAGGCGCGGTAGCAGACGACGACCTCGGCCAACCCGGTGGCGATCGCCAGCGCCGCCTGCTGGACGGTCGCGCAGGCCGCGCCGCCGCCGTAGTGGACGCGGGAGAAGAAGGACAGCTCGCCCATGCCGCACGCCTGCGCCACGGTGATCTCGGGGCTGGTGTCCATCGTGAACGTCACCAGCCCGTCGACGTCCGCCGGCCGCAGCCCCGCGTCGTCCAGCGCCGCCCGCACCGCCTCCACCGCCAGCCTCAGCTCGCTGCGCCCCGAGTCCTTGGAGAACTCCGTCGCCCCGATCCCGGCGATCGCCGCCCGCCCGCCGAGCCGGTCCCGCGTCCGGACGCTCACTCCGCCGCACCTCCGGCCGGGCCGGGAAGGGGGTGGGTCACGGCCACGGGAACGGCTCCCGGAACCGCTCCGGGCACGACTCCCGGAACCGCTCCGGGCACGACTCCCGGAACCGCTCCGGGCACGGCTCCCGGAACGGCTTCGGAAACCGCTCCGGAAACGGTCACGGTGACCGTGCCGGTGACGTGCCGTCCGATGCCGTTCTCGCCGGTGACCCGCACCACCGCCCTGTCTCCGTCGACCTCCTCGACCGTGCCCCGCAGCACCATCGTGTCGCCGGGGTGGTTGGGGGCGCCGAGCCGGATGGCGACCCCGCGGAGCACCGCGGTCGGGCCGAAGCGGTCGGTGATGTAGCGGCCCACCAGGCCGTTGGTGGTGAGGATGTTCATGAAGACGTCCGGCGAGCCCTTCGCGCGAGCGGCCTCCGGGTCGTGGTGCACGTCCTGGTAGTCGCGGGAGGCGAGGGCGCCGGCCACGATCAGCGTGCGGGTGATCGGTATCTCCAGCGGCTCCAGCTCGTCCCCGGGGCTCATGCCGCCACCCCCTGGAAGACCGGCAGCACCAGCTCCTCGTCGTACCGCCGGAAGTCGAGCCGCACCGGCATCCCGATCCGGATTCTGTCGCACGGCATGCCGACGACGTTGCTCACGATGCGCACGCCCTCGGCGAGTTCGATCAGGGCCACCCCGTACGGGCCCGCCGGGCCGGCGGCGTGATCGGGCTCCGCGAAGGCGGGGAAGGGCGGGTGGTGCACCACCACGTACGAGAAGACGGTCCCCTCGCCGCTCGCCTCGACCGTGTCCCACCCGGGCGCCCCGCACGTGCCGCAACCGGGGAGCCAGGGGAAGCGGAGGGCGGCGCAGGCGGTGCAGCGCTGGATGAGGAGGCGGTGTTCGCGGACGCCCTCCCAGAAGCCGGCGTTGTCGCGGTTGACCACCGGGCGGGGGCGCCGCTCCCTCGGTTCCCGCCGTGTGGGGGCGTACTTGAGGATGCGGAAGCGGTGGGTGCCGGCCAGTTCTCCGGCCACGCGGACGTCCGTGCGGGTCGTGACGAAGTAGCCGGTGCCCAGCTTGGTCGTCTTGCGGCCCGACACGGACTCGATCACCGAGTCGAAGGTGACCTCGTCGCCCGGCCGCAGGGGACGGACGTACTCCTGCTCGCAGTCGGTGGCGACGACCGCGGTGCAGCCCGCCCCGTCGAGGAGGCCGAGCAGTTCGTCGTAGGCCCCCGCGCGCCCGCCCGCGTGACCGCCCAGGCCGCCCATGGTCCACGCCTGGAGCATGGTGGGCGGGGCGATCGCGTCGGGCCCGGTGTACGCGGGGTGACGGTCGCCCATCGCCTCGCACCAGTGCCGGATCATGGGCGCGTTGACGGGGTCACGGCCGGTTCCGGAGACGGCGGCGGGACGGCCCTCGTAGGCCTTCAGCCGTGCCTGGAGTTCGTCGTCGTCCACGGCCGCGCTCCTTCCCACAACCGGCCCGAGAGATCCTGGCGGGACGGTTTCTGACTGTCCGTCAGATATTCGGGCCTGTCAAGGTCACCCGAGCACGTCCGCGCGGCGGCGCCGAAGCACCGCCGCGCGGACGCGTCACCTCCCCCAGACACACGCCCGGCACGAAGACGGCAGAGCCCGAGCGCCGACCCCCGGGGTCACCACCACAGCGGCGTGAAGGCGACCTCCGTGACGCTGTTGCCCTGGTTGACGGTCGTGAGCGGGGAGTCGTCGACCTGGGCGGTGTTGCTCTGGTTCGAGGCACCCGCCCCCACCGCGTTCTGCTGCGCGGTGGAGGAGTTGCCTTCGTTGTCGCCACCGACACCGCTGCCGACGACGCTCGCGACGCCCGCGTTCGATCCGTCGTCCGCGATCGCGCCGTTGTCCGCCGCCGCGACGCCGGTGAAGAGCGCGGCTGCCAGCGGAAGGGCGGAGACGGCGGCGATGACGCGGGCGGTACGGATGCTTGCCATGGTGTTCCTCCAGAACCATTCGACTTCGGGCAATTACGGCCTGTGCCAGGACAGTTGGCCGACCGTCCCGGCGCTGTGACGACGTCGCGAGACCAGAGTTGCCCACCGAATCCCTGCCGAACCACCTCAGAAGCGATGATTAGCACGCAAGCGTGATGAGAAGTCGATAAACCCCGCAAGCTATCCACATATCCCGATACACCCCAAACTCTATGATCTCGGACAGTCACCCCCTCAGGCCCCACAAGGGGGGAAGCGTTTCAGCACACCTTCAACCCTTCCGCCCGTTCGCGGCGCGCCGCACCGACCCACTCTTCCCTTTTTCGAACGCGTGTACGAACATAGAGCCATGGCCACCACCGACCGGTACCCCCGGCAGGCCACCACGCTGGCCCTCGCCCACGCCCTGTCGGCCGCCGAGCGCGGCCTGGCCGTCATCCCCCTGTCCCGGACGAAGCTCCCGGCCCTGCGCTCCCCCCACCGCGACGACCCGACCGCCCCGCCCTGCCACGGCGAGTGCGGCCGCCCGGGCCACGGCGTCTACGACGCCTCCACCGACCCGGCCCGCATCCGCGCACTCTTCGCCGCCGCCCCCTGGGCCACCGGCTACGGCGTCGCCTGCGGCCTGCCCCCATACCACCTCATCGGCGTCGACCTGGACACGAAGTCGGGCACGGACTCGACGGCCGCCCTGCGCGAGCTGGCTCTGCGCCACCTGTTCACGATCCCGCCCACGGTCGTCGTCCTCACCCCCTCCGGCGGCCGTCACCTCTGGCTCACCGGCCCGCCCGACGTCGTCGTCCCGAACTCGGCCGGCCGCCTCGCCCCCGGCATCGACATCCGGGGCGCCGGCGGCTACCTGGTCGGCCCCGGCTCCCGCACCGATCACGGCGTCTACGCCACCGCCCCCGGCAGCGCACACCTCGCCCCCGCGTCCTGCCCGCGCGCCCTCCTGCGCCTGCTGCTGCCCCCGCCCCGCAGCCACCACCCCGCATCCCCGGCGGCGGGCGGCGCGCACGGCCACGGCCTGGTCCAGTTCGTCCTCGCCGCCCACGAGGGACAACGCAACACCCGGCTCTTCTGGGCGGCCTGCCGTGCCTACGAGGACGGCATCGGCCCCACCCTCGCCCCCGCCCTCGTCGACGCGGCCGTCCACACCGGCCTCCCCCTCCGCGAGGCCCGCTCCACGGTCGCCTCAGCGGAACGAATGACCCGGCGGGCCGTCTAGATGATCTATTCCAAGGGGTGCCCGTACAGACGTGAACGAGGGTGTCCAAGATCGTTGTGTGACGAACAACCTGGACACCCTCGCGA